>NZ_CP113097.1:5522542-5861051 GCF_026625125.1 Pseudomonas putida
TATGCAAGGTGGTATCGCGGCCATCGACGCTTGCGGTGATGTCGAGGAAGGTGATTTCGTCGGCACCCTGCTCGTTGTAGCGACGGGCAATTTCCACCGGGTCGCCGGCATCACGAATGTTCTCGAACTTGACGCCCTTGACCACCCGGCCGTTGTCCACGTCCAGGCAAGGGATGATGCGCTTGGCCAGTGCCATGGTTCAGTCCTCAGCCTTGGTAGTTGTCGCAGAAGGCCTGGGCCTCGGCGACATCGAGGGTGCCTTCGTAGATGGCACGGCCGGTGATGGCACCGATGATGCCCGGGGCCTTGGCGTCCAGCAGGGCCTTGATGTCACCCAGGTTGTGGATACCGCCCGAAGCGATCACCGGAATGCGGGTGGCTTCGGCCAGTGCCTTGGTGAACGGCACATTGCAGCCCTGCATCATGCCGTCCTTGGCGATGTCGGTGTAGACGATCGCCGAGACGCCATCGGCCTCAAAGCGCTTGGCCAGGTCGATGACCTGCACCGAGCTCACTTCAGCCCAGCCGTCGGTGGCGACGAAACCGTCCTTGGCGTCCAGGCCGACGATGACCTTGCCGGGGAAGGCCTTGCACGCTTCGGCAACGAACTCAGGTTGCTTGACCGCCTTGGTGCCGATGATCACGTAGCTGACGCCAGCCTTGACGTAGTGCTCGATGGTCTCCAGCGAACGGATACCGCCGCCGATCTGGATCGGCAGGTTCGGGTAACGCTTGGCGATGGCAGTGACCACTTCACCGTTGACCGGCTGGCCTTCGAAGGCGCCGTTGAGGTCGACCAGGTGCAGGCGGCGGCAACCACCCTCCACCCACTTGGCGGCCATGCTCACCGGGTCGTCGGAAAATACCGTGGAGTCTTCCATGCGGCCCTGGCGCAGGCGCACGCAGGCACCGTCCTTCAGATCGATAGCGGGGATAATCAGCATGCTCTTTCCTTCGTCAATTCAAGCGGCAAGCTGCAAGCGACAAGCTGCAAGCATGCGCGTCGTGTTTTCGATGGCGGTCCAGCTTTGGCTTGCAGCTTGAGGCTTGAAGCTTTCAGCTTTTTTCCAACGCCCACAGGTCGCTCTCGATGCTCTCGAACCGCTCCTTGAGGTGCAGCTGAACATCGGCAATCGCCCTGTTGTAGTAATGGGGTGCAATCTCTTTGCTGAACAGCTCGAGGACCTCAGCCACCTCGAACGACCCCAGCTGCAGCTCGAAGCGGTCTTCGAGGAAGCGCTTGAGGGTGTCGAGCGCTTCGCGCTCCTGCTCGGGGGCCAGGGTGATGACGGGGGCCTTGGTCTTCGACCTGCTCATTTACCAGCGCCCGTCCCAGACCACGAAGTTCTGCAGCAGTTGCAGGCCATGGGTATGGCTCTTCTCCGGGTGGAACTGCACGGCAAAGCGCGAGCCCTCGGCCAGCGCGGCAGCGAAGTCGACGCCATAGTGGCCGCGACCGACCACTTGCCCCGGCTTGCCGGCATTGATGTAGTAGCTGTGCACGAAATAGAAGCGCGCACGATCAGAGATGTCGTGCCACAGCGGGTGGTCGACGGCCTGAGTGACTTCGTTCCAGCCCATGTGCGGCACTTTCAGGTGCTCACCACCTTCCTGCAGGTCTTTACCGAAGAAGCGCACCTGGCCAGGGAACAGGCCGATGCAGTCGACACCGTCGTTTTCTTCGCTGTGCTCCAGCAGCGCCTGCATGCCTACACAGATGCCCAGAAACGGCCGGTCCTGGCTGACTTCACGCACCAGGCTGTCGAACCCCAGGCGGCGGATTTCGGCCATGCAGTCGCGGATCGCGCCCACACCCGGGAACACCACGCGGTCAGCCTCGCGAATCACCGCAGCATCGCTGGTGACCATCACCTTGCCGGCGCCGACGTGCTCGAGCGCCTTGGCTACCGAGTGCAGGTTGCCCATGCCATAGTCGATTACGGCTACCGTCTGCATTTACAGGCATCCCTTGGTGGACGGCATCTGCCCAGCCATGCGCTCGTCCTGGGTCACGGCCATGCGCAGGGCACGACCGAAGGCCTTGAACACGGTTTCGATCTGGTGGTGGGTGTTATGGCCACGCAGGTTGTCGATGTGCAGGGTAACCAACGCATGGTTGACGAAGCCCTGGAAAAACTCCTGGAACAGGTCGACATCGAAGCCGCCAACGGTGGCGCGGGTGTAGGGCACGTGCATCTGCAGGCCTGGGCGGCCAGAGAAGTCGATGACCACACGCGACAGCGCTTCGTCCAGCGGCACATAGGCATGGCCGTAACGGAAGATGCCTTTCTTGTCGCCGATGGCCTGGGCGAATGCCTGGCCCAGCGTGATACCGACGTCTTCGACGGTATGGTGATCGTCGATATGCAGGTCACCCTTGCACTCGATATCCAGATCGATCAGCCCGTGCCGGGCAATCTGGTCGAGCATGTGTTCAAGGAAAGGCACGCCGATATCGAATCGGGCCTTGCCACTGCCATCGAGGTTGATCGAGCACTTGACCTGGGTTTCCAGGGTATTGCGCTCGACGGAAGCCTTACGTTCGACCATCACCAGCTCCGCAAAATCATTGGGCGAAAAGGGCTACATTATAGGCCCAGAACGCTCAAGCTTGGAACGCGGATGACATATGGCATCGCAAGGGGCTGCTCGGCAGGCCGATCACCGGCAAGACGCCTCCCCCAAAGCCCCGCCAGAACTCAAGCCCAGCGGAGAAACCTGTGAGGGCAACTGGCTTGCCCAATGTCTAAAAGCCGGCGCATTCCAAGTGGGAGGCGGCTTGCCGGCGATGAGCCGCAAAGCGGACCCAGATGCTAGCGAGTCCCGTCGAGCGCGCTCGGGCTAGTGCAGCTCCGCTATGGGGGCTGCTGCGCAGCCCAATCGCCGGCAAGCCGGCTCCCACCTCGACCGCGCGATTCTTAAGGCCTGCGCTTTGCCTGCGCAAGCAACGGTCTTACCCATTTCTAAAAGCCGGCGCAATCCAGGTGGGAGCCGGCTTGCCGGCGATGAGGCCAGGACAGCCAGCCAGTCAGCTGGCTGTCATACCCTTAGTGGAACAACACCGCCGTCTTCTGCAGGGTAATCCACACCCCCCAGGCCAGCGGAATCACCACTACCGCCCACGCGATCAGCACCAGCGGCAGGCTGCCTGGCGCTGCATGCCACTCCAGTGCACGGGCGCCATCGGCACCTTTGTCGTGGCTCAGGGCACGCTCGGCCGCAAGCTCGGCATCGCTCATGAAGTGCTTGTCGGCTACCGGGCGCACCAGTAGGTTGCAGACGAAGCCCAGCACCAGCAGGCCAGCGAGGATGTACAGGGTCATGTCATAAGCCGCCGCACGCTCCACACCCGCGGCCAACTGATACTCACGCAGGTAAGTGATCAGCACCGGGCCCAGCACGCCAGCAGCGGCCCAGGCCGTCAGCAGGCGGCCGTGGATGGCACCGACCATCTGCGTGCCGAACAGGTCAGCCAGGTAGGCCGGGACCGTAGCGAAGCCACCGCCATACATGGACAGGATGATGCAGAAGGCCGCCACGAACAGTGCCACGTTGCCCAGATGGCCCATGTTCGGCACCAGGCTGTAGAGGCCCACACCCAGGGCGAAGAAGGCAAAGTAGGTGTTCTTGCGGCCGATGTAGTCCGAGAACGATGCCCAGAAGAACCGCCCACCGATGTTGAACAGGCTCAGCAGGCCGGTGAAGCCCGCGGCAATGGCGGCAATCTGCGCCAATTGTGCGGCGTTCAGCTCGCTGAAGCTCAGCTCGTTGCCCAGCAGCTTGCCAGCGAACACTTCCTGCAGCAGCGGCGACGCCATGCCCAGGATGCCGATGCCCGCAGAAACGTTCAGGCACAGCACCAGCCAGATCAGGGCGAATTGTGGGGTTTTCCAGGCAACGCTGACGTGCACGTGACGGTCGGTGACCATCGCATTGGCTTTCTTCACCGGCGCGGTCCAGCCTTCTGGCTTCCAGCCGGTCGGCGGCACGCGGTACGCCAGGGCGCCAGCGGTCATGAACACGAAATAGATCGCCGCCATGACCACGAAACTCTGCCATACGCCGACTTCATGCTCATTGCCGAAGTGCCCCATCAGCGCTGTGGCTAGCGGTGCACCGACCATGGCACCGCCGCCAAAGCCCATGATCGCCATGCCAGTGGCCATGCCGCGTTTGTCCGGGAACCACTTGATCAAGGTCGAAACCGGCGAGATGTAACCCAGGCCCAGGCCGATACCGCCGATCACGCCGGAGCCCAGCCACATCAGCCACAGCTGATGGGTCTTCACGCCAATTGCCGAAATCAGCATGCCGCCGCACCAGCACAGGGCCGACACCAGGCCCGCCTTACGCGGCCCTGCGTGCTCCAACCAACCGCCCAGCACCGCTGCCGAGCAACCCAGGAACACGAAGAACAGGGTGTAGATCCAGCTCAGCATGGAAATGGGCCAATCGCACTCGGCGCTGAACATGCGAGCAATGAAGCCCATGTCCGCCGAGCACGCTACCGGGGCGGTGATGCCGATGGCTTGGGAAAGCGGCAACCAGAACACGGAAAAACCGTAGGCCATGCCGATACACAGGTGAATGGCCAGCGCGGCCGGGGGTACCAGCCAGCGGTTGAAACCGGGGCGGGCGATGATGCGCTCCTTCGACAAGAAGCTGGGCGCGCTGGCCACCGCTCCTGCCGTGATACTGCTGTTCATGGATGTGATCCTTTTGTAGGTAGACGATGCGTGCGCATTGAATGCCCGGCTCTTTTGCTGGCACGTAAGGCTCGGCCGTTTCATGGCAACGTTCCGCGACAATACGTCGCGGCCGCTTCGCAGGCGCCGAAAGAGTACCAGTTCGCCTATGACATGAAAGCAATCTGATATCGTTATTTTTCGAACGGCTGAATCGGTATTGCTGGCGCTACAGCTAAAAGGAACTGCCCAAACCACAACTGTCGAAAGCCACAACACCTGATCAATCGGTAGGAAATGCTCTGTATCTCTTGTCGAATACTCTGGGCATACCACTGCGGCGCTATACTCTGGCGCTTGAAAATCAAATACGGACTACAAGGACTCGCCCATGAAAGCGTTCGGCAAACTCCTGGGACTGGGGCTTCTCGGGTTGCTGCTGATCATCGTGGCGCTGGGCTTCGCCCTGACCCACCTCTTCGATCCCAACGACTATAAAGACGAGATCCGCCAGTTGGCGCGCGACAAGGCCCACGTCGAGCTGACCCTCAATGGCGACATCGGCTGGAGCCTGTTCCCCTGGCTGGGCCTGGAGCTTCACGAGGCCAGCATCGCCACCTTGAACAAGCCCAAGGAGCCGTTCGCCGACCTGCAGATGCTTGGCCTGTCGGTCCGCGTGCTGCCCTTGCTGCGCCGTGAAGTGCAGATGAGCGATGTGCGCGTCGAAGGCCTGAACCTGACCCTGAACCGTGATGAACAGGGCCATGGCAACTGGGAAGACATCGGCAAACCGCTGCCTGCGCAGACCGGCCCAACCGCCAGTGCACCTGCGCCTGCAGATCAGCCCAACGCCTCTGCAGAAAGCAGCAGCGAACGTGCGGTCAAGCTCGACATCGACAGCCTGACCGTGAACAACGCCCGCGTGCACTACAGCGATGCCAAGACCGGCCAGAGCTACAGCGCCGAAAGCATCCAGCTGAGCACCGGCCCGATTCACGAGGGTGCGAACATCCCGCTCAAGGCCAGCGCCTTCCTCAGCGCCAGCCAGCCGAACATGAAGGCACGCACCGAACTTGCCGGCGAGCTGCGCTTTGACCGCAAGCTCAAGCGCTACAACTTCGAGGACATGCGCCTGTCCGGCGAAACCTCGGGCGAGCCGCTGGCCGGCAAGACCATGACCTTCGCGGCCCAAGGCCAGCTGCTGGTCGACATGGCAGCCAACGTCGCCACTTGGAACGGCCTGAAAATCTCGGCCAACCAGCTGCGCGCCCTGGGCGAGCTCAACCTGCGCGACCTGGACAAGACGCCGCAGCTCAGCGGTGGGCTGTCCATCGCCCAGTTCGACCTGCGCACCTTCCTCGATGGCATCGGCCACCCCCTGCCGGCCACCAGCGACCCCGCCGCCTTCAACAAGCTGGAGCTGGTCAGCCGCCTGCAGGGCACGCCAAACAGCCTGGCCCTGGAAGACCTTGCGGTAAAACTCGACGACAGCACCTTCACCGGCCGCGTTGCCGTCGAGGACTTTGCCAAGCAAGCGTTGCGCTTGCAGCTCAAGGCCGACACGTTCGACGCCGACCGCTACATGCCAGCCAAGAGCGATGAAGCCAAGGGTGCCACCGCAGCGCGCCAGAACGAGGTCAAGCAACAGGAAGCCAGCGCCATCGCCGGTGCCGGCAGTTCTCCGCTGCCTAACGCCCCCACCCAGGTCGCCTGGAGCAACGACAAGCTGCTGCCGGTGGACCGCCTGCGCACGCTCGACCTGCAGGCCGACCTGGCCTTCGGCTCACTGACCCTGGACAAGCTGCCGATCAACGACGCGCAACTGCAAGCGAACGGCCAGGGCGGCCTGATCACCCTGCAGACCCTGCGCGGCGGCCTCTATAACGGCAGCTTCGAAGCCAAAGGCACCGTCGATGTGCGCCCAGCCGTGCCGCAGATTGGCGTCAACACCAAGATCAACCGCGTGCCGGTCGAGCACTTCATCAAGGCTGAAGACAAAGACCAGGCCCCGCCGGTCAAAGGCCTGCTGACCCTCAGCAGCGACCTCACAGCCACCGGTAACAGCCAGAAGGCACTGGTGGACACCCTCAACGGCAACGCAAACTTCACCATCAACGACGGCGTGCTGGTCAACGCCAACCTGGAACAGCAACTCTGCCAGGCCATCGCCACGCTGAACCGCAAGACCCTCAGCGGCGAGCCACGCGGCAAGGACACACCGTTCCAGGAGTTGCGCGGCAGCCTGGTGGTGCGCAACGGCGTGGCCAGCAACCCGGACCTCAAGGCACGCATCCCAGGCCTGACCGTCAACGGCCACGACGACCTGGACCTGCGCGTGCTCGGCATGGACTACAACGTCGGGGTGATCGTCGAAGGTGACCAGCGCGCCATGCCCGACCCGGCCTGCCAGGTGAACGAGCGTTACGTCGGCGTCGAACTGCCGCTGCGTTGCCGTGGCCCGCTGGAGCTTGGCGCCAAGGCCTGCCGCCTTGACCAGGACGGCCTGGGCAAGGTTGCCGCCAAGCTGGCCGGCAACCGCCTCAAAGACAAGATCGATGAAAAACTTGATGAAAAACTCGGAGACAAAGTGAGCCCAGAATTGAAAGACGCGCTCAAGGGGCTGTTCAAGCGATGAGCCCTGCGCAGTTCTCCAGCGCCGTGCTGGACTGGTACGACCAGCACGGCCGGCACGACCTGCCCTGGCAGCAAGGCATCAACCCTTACCGGGTGTGGGTGTCGGAAATCATGCTGCAACAGACCCAGGTCAGCACCGTGCTGAACTACTTCGACCGCTTCATGCAGGCCCTGCCCACCGTGCAGGCGCTGGCCGAAGCCCCGGAGGACGAGGTGCTGCACCTGTGGACCGGCCTGGGTTACTACACCCGCGCACGCAACCTGCAGAAGGCCGCGAAGATCGTCGTCGAGCAATACGGCGGCGAGTTCCCGCGCAGTGTCGAACAGCTTACCGAGCTGCCAGGTATCGGCCGCTCCACCGCCGGTGCCATTGCCAGCATCAGCATGGGTATCCGTGCGCCGATCCTCGACGGCAACGTCAAACGCGTGCTGGCCCGCTTCACCGCCCAGGCCGGTTACCCGGGCGAGCCGAAGGTGGCCAATGCCCTATGGGCCACTGCCGAGCGCTTCACCCCGCAACAACGCGCCAACCACTATACCCAGGCGATGATGGACCTGGGCGCCACGCTGTGCACCCGCGGCAAGCCAACTTGCCTGCTGTGCCCCGTGCGCAGCGGCTGCGAAGCGCATCTGCATGGCGAAGAAACGCGCTACCCCGAACCCAAACCGCGCAAGGCTCTGCCCCAGCGACGCACGCTGATGCCGCTGTTGGCCAACCATGAAGGCGCCATCCTGCTGTACCGGCGCCCGTCCACCGGCCTTTGGGGCGGCCTGTGGAGCCTGCCGGAGCTGGACGCCATCGAGCAGCTCGATGACCTGGCCTACCAGCATGGCCTGCGCCTGGCCGAAAGCCGCGCGCTGGACGGCCTGACCCATACCTTCAGCCATTTCCAGCTGGCGATCGAGCCATGGCTGGTGCGTGTCGACCCCGTCGGCCAGCACGTGGCCGAGGCCGACTGGCTCTGGTATAACCTCGCCACCCCGCCGCGCCTGGGCCTCGCCGCCCCGGTCAAAAAGCTGCTCAAACGCGCGGCCGACGAACTGATTGCAGGAGATGCCCGATGACCCGCACCGTGATGTGCCGCAAATACAAAGAACAACTGCCAGGCCTGGAGCGCCCGCCTTACCCCGGCGCCAAGGGCCAGGACATCTTCGAGCACATCTCGCAGCAAGCCTGGGCCGACTGGCAGAAGCACCAGACCATGCTGATCAACGAGAAGCGCCTGAACATGATGAACGCCGAGGACCGCAAGTTCCTTCAGGGTGAGATGGACAAGTTTTTCGCCGGCGAAGATTACGCGCAGGCGGAAGGTTACGTTCCACCGGCCGAATGACCCTGAAAATCGTAAGCGACGGAATTAATTTAAAATTTTTTCAAAAAGTCGTTGACGAGCGGTCTGGAAATCTATTTAATTCACCTCGTCGCCCAGATAGCTCAGTCGGTAGAGCAGAGGATTGAAAATCCTCGTGTCGGCGGTTCGACTCCGTCTCTGGGCACCACCTTCAGCTTCTGGTGGTTGCAAAGTTACCCGAAGCGACAACAAGAAACCCGCCTAGTGCGGGTTTTTTGTTGTCTGGAATTTTTCAGCCTGTTTGCCTACCCCGTAGAGTTGACCCGCATCAACTAACCCCCTCTCGCTCAAACCCACAATTGCAGGCGAACATTCGAATCGACCTCGCAAGGACCTCCATGAGCGAAGAATCCCCCCTCCTGCTCCCCGCCCCCGCAGAACCGACGCCCAGCACCGCACCAAAGCCTCGCGCCCGCCGCGCCCGTCAGCGCAAACCTGAGCCCTCCATCACCCAGGTCAGCCAGGAACCGGCCGCCCTGGAAGTGGCCAGCGCGCCGAAAGGCAGCAACGAGGACAGCACCTCTGCCCGGCTGCCGGCGAGCTACCCCTACCCCACCCGCATGCGCCGCCAGGAATACGAAAAGGCCAAGCACGCGCTGCAGATCGAGCTGCTGAAGGTACAAAGCTGGGTCAAGGACACCGGCCAGCGCGTGGTGGTGCTGTTCGAAGGGCGGGATGCGGCAGGCAAGGGCGGCACCATCAAGCGCTTCATGGAGCATCTGAACCCACGGGGTGCGCGCATCGTCGCGCTGGAGAAACCTTCCGAGCAGGAAAAGGGCCAGTGGTATTTCCAGCGCTACATCCAACACCTGCCCACGGCGGGTGAAATGGTGTTCTTCGACCGCTCCTGGTACAACCGCGCCGGGGTCGAGAAGGTGATGGAATTCTGCACACCGCTGCAGTACCTGGAGTTCATGCGCCAGGCGCCGGACCTGGAGCGCATGCTGTGCAACAGCGGCATCCTGCTGTTCAAGTACTGGTTTTCGGTGAACCGGGAAGAGCAGCTGCGCCGCTTCATCTCACGCCGGGACGACCCGCTCAAGCACTGGAAGCTCTCGCCTATCGACATCAAGTCACTGGATAAGTGGGAGGACTACACCGCCGCCAAAGAGGCGATGTTCTTCCACACCGACACTGGCGATGCACCGTGGACGGTGATCAAGTCCGATGACAAGAAGCGTGCGCGGATCAACTGCATCCGGCATTTCCTGCATTCGCTGGATTACCCGGGCAAGGACCCCAGCGTGGCGTACGCGCCGGATGACTTGCTGGTTGGCCGGGCTTCGCGCGGGTTCGAGGAGGATGAAAGTTGTGCGCCTGAGCGCTGAATGGCCGGGGCTTGGGTTTCCCGGGCAATTAGGCTTCAATACGCACATTTTCGCCCCCAAGGATTTCCAGCCCCATGGCCACCACTACCAAGCAACAGAAACGCGCCAAACGCGCCGCCAGCAAGGCCAAGCAAAACCGCATGGTACGCAGCGGCCAGGCCGTGAAACCCAGCGCCGGTGACAGCGCCAGTGTCGAGCAGGTGTTCAACAAGGCCATGGAAACCGACAGCTACAAAGAGCTGTTCGTGAAGATGAAGGCCGCCCAGGAGACCAGCCTGGTTTCGATGATCTCGGTGTTCCTGGTGGACCCGCTGCTGGCACTGGTGCTCAAGGGCCACAAGGAAGAGCACGCCACCGACTACATCGTGCTGGTATTCAACGCTTATCGCACCTGGCTCGATGGCGCCGACGAAGACACCACCATGGCCTGGCTGGAGAGCGACGAGTTCCAGGAAGCCTATATCGCCGCTTCCGAATTGGTGGCCAAGCAGCAACAGCAGCAGAAACAGTTCGGCTGAATGTTCACCGGCCTTGTCAGCGCAATTCGATGCCCTTGCCGGTGAGTTCTTTGCGCCACCGTCTGTGCTGCGCTGCCTAACCCTGTGAAAACACCTGTCTTGCCCAATTGCTAAAAGCCGCGCAATCCATGTGTGTGTGTGGCTTGCCGGCGATGGGCCGCAAAGCGGCCCCAAATGCTCGCGGGCCCCGTCGAGCCTGCTCAGGCTATTACACTCCGCTATGGGGCTGCTGCGCAGCCCATCGCCGGCAAGCCGGCTCCCACCACGACCGCGCAGCTCTTCAGGCCTGTGCTTTGCCTGTACAAGCAACCGTCTTGCCCAATTTCTAAAAGCCGCGCAATCCATGTGGGCTGGCTTGCCGGCGATGGGCCGCAAAGCGGCCCCAGATGCTCGCGGGTCCCGTCGAGCCTGCTCAGGCTATTACAGCTATGGGGCTGCTGCGCAGCCCATCGCCGGCAAGCCGGCTCCCACCACGACCGCGCAGCTCTTCAGGCCTGTGCTTTACCTGGACGCAGCTGTCTTGCCCAATTTCTAACAGACGACGCAAATCCATGTGGCCGGCTTGCCGGCGATAGGGCCAGCCCAGGCACACAAAAAAGGCCGCACCCCTCGCAGGGCGCGGCCTTTGCCTTGAAGCCAGCGCGGATCAGTGATCCAGCGCCACCCGCCCGGCAACCTGCCGCTTGCGTTGCACCAGCAAGCCAGCCGCCACCACACCAATACTCAGCAGTGCAGTCGCAATGATCTCCGCACGGTGATCCTCACGCAGCGCCATCACCACCAGCACGGCAACGATGAAGACAATGCTCGCCCAGGTCAGCCCTGGGAACAGCCACATCTTGAAGACGATCTTTTCACCACGCGCTTCACGCTGGCTACGCATGCGCAGCTGCGAAACGGCGATCACCAGGTAAACCAGCAGCGCGATGGCGCCGGAGCTCGCCAGCAGGAACTCGAACACCTGGGCAGGCGCCACGTAGTTGGCGAACACACACAGGAACGCCGCCGCGGTGGACAGCAACACGGCCACATGCGGGGTCGCCGCCTTGGTGGTGCGCTGGGCGATGGCCGGAGCATCACCGCGCTTGCTCAACGAGAACAGCATGCGTGAGGAGGTGTACAGCGCCGAGTTCAAGCAGCTGGTTACAGCGATCAGCACCACGATGTCGACGATCAGCTTGGCATTCGGCACGCCGATGCGGCTCAGCACAGTCTGGTAGGAACCGGCCTCGGCCAGCGCCGGATCGTTCCACGGCACCAGGGCCACCACCAGGAAGATCGACACCAGGTAGAACAGGCAGATACGCCAGATCACCGAGTTGGTGGCACGGCTGATCTGCTTGCCCGGGTCTTTGGATTCGGCAGCAGCGATGGTGACGATCTCGGTACCCATGAACGAGAACATGGTGGTCAGCATGGCCGCCAGCACAGCGCCCAGGCCATTGGGCATGAAGCCCTGAGTGTCGAACAGGTGGCTGGCACCGCTGACCTGGCTGCTCGGCATCAGGCCGAACATGGCGATACAGCCAACAACGATGAAGCCAATGATCGCCAGCACCTTGAGCAGGGCGAACCAGAACTCGAACTCACCGTAGTTCTTCACACTGCACAGGTTGGTCAGGGTCAGCGCCAAGGTGATCAAAAGGGAGAAGGCCCAAAGGTCCACGGCGGGGAACCAGGCATGCAGGATGGCGGCGGCGGCGTTAGCCTCCAGCGGGATCACCAGCACCCAGAACCACCAGTACAGCCAGCCGATGGTGAAACCGGCCCAGCGGCCAATGGCGCGGTCGGCGTAAGTGGAGAAGGAACCGGTATCCGGCGAGGCGATCGCCATTTCACCCAGCATGCGCATCACCAGCACCACCAGGGTGCCCGCAGCGGCATAGGCCAGCAGCACGGCAGGGCCTGCAGCAGCGATGGCGTGGCCGGAGCCGACGAACAGGCCGGCGCCGATAACGCCAGCAATGGACAGCATGGTCACATGCCGTTGTTTGAGCCCCTGAGCGAGGTCATTGGAATTGTTACCGCTCATAAAACTACCTTTGTAAGGAGTGGACCGCCCGACTGTGGGTTAAAGCGCGCCCGGGGTTGATTTAGGCGTCACTGCAATCGGCGGTTTGCATAGGGCAATAAGCGGGCCACCTGCCCGGCACATTCGTCATATGAAGCTGGCAGGCCGCAAAACGAGCGGCCTGCAGGCCATTCGGCCAAGGCGTGACCGAAAGGCCATCAAAAACGGCAGGAAGGGTAAGATTACAGAAATACCCACTTACAATCGCACCAAAGGTGCTCCTCGGTAACACCTTTGCACCGTTGCAATGCAAAAAAGTGCAACCCTGCGGTACAACCCTTCGCGGCGGTTGGCCTATCGTTGGGTAGCCCCCGAATGCTCGCCAGCGACAGCACCTTTAGCCGCAAACGGCCCAAAAGCGCTTCCCAGTGCCGCCCAAAGCTGGCACCATCGCGCCTTTTTTCATCAAGGCTACGGCGCTGGGCGAGACCCTCGCGGACATCTGCGCGACGTTGCGCTGCAGCGATGCGACAAACTGCCCCAGCATTGCCCAAAGCCCCTTGCGACCCTGTTGGCCGCCCTGATGCCGCTATGCTAGCTTGGCGCACGCCAGGAAGGCCGCCAACAGCTGGGAACGCACCCGAACACATGAGGACCGCACATGGCCCAGGCCACGCCCGCGCTGGAAATCCGCAACCTGCACAAACGCTACGGCGACCAGGAAATTCTCAAGGGCATTTCGCTGACCGCGCGTGACGGTGACGTGATCTCCATTCTGGGATCGTCCGGCTCCGGCAAGTCCACCCTGCTGCGCTGCATCAACCTGCTGGAAAACCCGCACCAGGGCGAAATCCTGGTTGCCGGTGAGGCTCTCAAGCTCAAGGCCGCCAAGAACGGCGACCTGATCGCTGCCGACAACCGCCAGATCAACCGCCTGCGCAGCGAAATCGGCTTCGTCTTCCAGAATTTCAACCTGTGGCCGCACATGTCGATCCTCGACAACATCATCGAGGCGCCACGCCGCGTGCTCGGCCAGAGCAAGGCCGAAGCCACCGAAGCGGCCGAAGCACTGCTGAACAAGGTCGGCATCTACGACAAACGCCACAGCTACCCCGCCCAGCTTTCCGGTGGCCAGCAGCAGCGTGCTGCTATCGCCCGCACCCTGGCCATGCGGCCAAAAGTCATCCTGTTCGATGAGCCCACCTCGGCGCTCGATCCGGAAATGGTCCAGGAAGTGCTTAACGTTATCCGCGCATTGGCCGAAGAAGGCCGTACCATGCTGCTGGTGACGCACGAGATGAACTTTGCCCGCCAGGTGTCCAGTGAAGTGGTTTTCCTGCACCAGGGCCTGGTTGAAGAGCAAGGATCGCCGCAGCAGGTCTTCGAAAACCCGACCTCGGCGCGTTGCAAGCAATTCATGTCCAGCCACCGCTAACGGAGCAACACATGCAGACTTACAAGAAATTCCTCCTGGCAGCTGCCGCCACGCTGGTGTTTTCGGCCAACGCCATGGCTGCAGAAAAACTGCGCATGGGTATCGAAGCGGCCTACCCGCCGTTCAACAACAAGGACGCCAGCGGTAACGTGGTCGGCTTCGACAAAGACATCGGCGACGCCCTGTGCGCCAAGATGAAAGTCGAGTGCTCGGTCGTCACCTCCGACTGGGACGGCATCATCCCGGCCCTCAACGCCAAGAAGTTCGACTTCCTGGTGTCGTCGCTGTCGATCACCGACGAGCGCAAGCAGGCCGTCGACTTCACCGACCCGTACTACTCCAACAAGCTGCAGTTCATCGCGCCGAAGAACGTCGACTTCAAGACCGACGCGTCCTACCTCAAAGGCAAGATCATCGGCACCCAGCGCGCGACGCTGGCCGGCACCTGGCTGGAAGACACCTACGGTAGCGATATCGACATCAAGCTGTACGACACCCAGGAAAACGCCTACCTCGACCTGATCTCTGGCCGAGTGGACGGCATCCTGGCCGACAAGTACGTGCAGTACGAGTGGCTCAAGAGCAAGGACGGCATGAACTTCGAGTTCAAAGGCGAGCCTGTGGTCGACAGCGACAAGATCGGCATCGCCGTACGCAAGGGTGACCCGCTGCGCGAGAAGCTGAACAAGGCCCTGGCAGAAATCAAGGCTGACGGAACGTACAAGAAGATCAACGACAAGTACTTCCCATTCAGCATCGAATGATTCGCCCCGACCAGCGCGCCCTTGCGGCGCGCCGGTCCCTAGAACGACCCTGCCCATGAATATCGACCTGCACGGATTCGGTCCGGCCCTGGCGGCTGGCACCTTGATGACCGTAAAACTGGCGCTTTGCGCCCTGCTGCTGGGGCTGGTCCTGGGCCTGCTCGGCGCCCTGGCCAAGACCTCCCCGCTCAAGCCCCTGCAATGGCTTGGCGGCTTCTACTCGACCCTGGTTCGCGGCGTGCCCGAACTACTCTGGGTCCTGCTCATTTATTTTGGCACCGTCGGCCTAATGAACAGCCTCGGCGAAGCCCTCAACATGCCCGGCCTGGAACTCAGTGCCTTTGCCGCCGGCGTGATCGCCCTGGGCCTGTGCTTCGGCGCGTACGCCACTGAGGTGTTCCGTGGCGCCATCCTGGCGATCCCCAAGGGCCACCGTGAAGCTGGCCTGGCGCTGGGCCTTTCCAAAAGGCGCATCCTTTCGCGGATCATCCTCCCGCAAATGTGGCGCATCGCCCTGCCGGGCCTTGGCAACCTGTTCATGATCCTGATGAAGGACACCGCCCTGGTATCGGTGATCGGCCTTGAAGAAATCATGCGCCACGCGCAGATCGGCGTGACCGTGACCAAGGAGCCGTTCACCTTCTACATGGTTGCGGCCTGCATCTACCTGGGCCTGACCGTGGTCGCCATGACCGGCATGCACTTCATGGAAAAACGCGCCGCTCGCGGCTTTGCGAGGGCCGAACAATGAATTGGGAAGTGATCATCAAGTGGCTGCCGCGCCTGGCCCAGGGTGCCACCCTGACCCTGGAGCTGGTAGCCATCGCGGTCGTTGCCGGGCTGATCCTGGCGATACCGCTGGGTATCGCCCGCTCGTCGCGGCACTGGTACGTGCGCGCCCTGCCCTTCAGCTACATCTTCTTCTTCCGCGGTACACCGCTGCTGGTGCAGCTGTTCCTGGTCTATTACGGCCTCGCGCAGTTCGACGCGGTGCGCTCGAGCAGCCTCTGGCCCTACCTGCGCGATCCGTTCTGGTGCACGGTGCTGACCATGACCCTGCACACTGCGGCCTATATCGCCGAGATTCTGCGCGGCGCGCTGCAGTCGATCCCCAAGGGTGAAATTGAAGCGGCGCGGGCGCTGGGGATGTCCCGTGGCAAGACGCTGTTCTACATCATGCTGCCCCGCGCTGCGCGCATCGGCCTGCCGGCCTACAGCAACGAAGTGATCCTGATGCTCAAGGCCAGCGCCCTGGCCAGTACGGTGACCCTGCTGGAGCTGACCGGCATGGCACGGACCATCATTGCCCGTACCTACCTGCCGGTGGAGATCTTCTTCGCTGCCGGGGTGTTCTACCTGGTGATCTCGTTCCTGCTGGTGCAAGGTTTCAAGCTGCTGGAACGCTGGTTGCGGGTGGATGCCTGCCAAGGGCGTTAACGACCACCGGGCTGCTCTGCTACCCACCGCCGTCACGCCGGTTTGACGGCGGTGGGCCCTTCACCTCAACCAATGCCTAGCGCCATGCCCCCTTTTCTCCACAGCCACCAACTACGCGACCGCTTCCTGGCCCTCGACCAGTTCCTGACCGAGCACCAGCCGCTGTGGAAACCCAGGCCGTTCACCACCCTGTGCCTGCCCTGGGAAGCCGAACACCCCGCACTGTCCGCCCACCTGCGCCAATGCAGCCTGAGCGATGCCGAAGCCGACCTCGACCCGCAAGGCGTGCCCGCACCGTTTCCACACCTTGCCCAACAAGCCCAACGGCTGAGCGTCCTGGGCGAGCTGCCCGACATCGGCCTGCCGCCCGCCGCACACCGCCTGGACGTCAATGTCCCAGGCCGTAAGTGGCAGCAGATCGAGGCCTTCAGCCGCCGCCTGAGCTTCCACACGCAGACCCAGCACTGGCTGGACTGGTGCTCAGGCAAAGGCTACCTCGGCCGCCGCCTGCTGCAGCCCGGCCAGCAGCTGACCTGCCTGGAGTACGACGCCCAACTGGTCACCGCCGGCCAAGCGCTGAGTGACCACCACCAGCTACCGGCCACCCATGTGCGCCAGGATGTGATGGCAGCGGACAGCCGCCGCCACCTGGGCAGCGACAAGAGCGTGGTCGCCCTGCATGCCTGCGGCGACCTGCATGTGCACTTGCTGCGAGTGGCCAGTGAGCAAGGCTGCCGCCATCTTGCCGTGGCGCCCTGCTGCTACAACCGCATTCAAGGCGAGCACTACCAGCCGTTATCCACAGCTGCGCAGCACTCGTCGCTGCGACTGTCGCTGCTGGACCTTGGCCTGCCTCTAAGCGAGACCGTCACTGCCGGCACCCGGGTTCGCCACCAGCGCGACTGCTCGATGGCCAGGCGCCTGGGCTTCGACCTGCTGCAGCGCCGCCAGCGCCAGTGTGATGAGTACCTGCCCACACCGTCATTGCCGGTGGCCTGGCTGGCCAAACCCTTCGAGCAGTACTGCCGCGATCTAGCCGACCTGCGCGAGCTGGACCTGACCATCAACCCCGACTGGGATGCCCTGGAAGCCGAGGGCTGGCAGCGCCTTGCCCAGGTGCGCAACCTGGAACGGGTACGCAACCTGTTCAGAAGGCCACTGGAAATGTGGCTGGTGCTCGACCGCGCCCTGTTTCTCGAAGCGCAAGGCTACGCCGTACGGCTGGGGACGTTCTGCGATTATCCACTCACCCCACGCAACCTGTTGCTGCTTGCCGAGCGCGACCATTAGCACGGCACAACCTGTGGATAAGTCTGTGAACAAGCTTGTGATGAATGGTTGGATCCAAGCGTTATTTCAACCGTTCGGCTTATTCCCGCTGCAGCTGCAACCCCAGTAAAAACAGGCCTTTGCGCAAAGACCAGCGGTGCATGGGATCGGCACGCCTTTCGCGCATGGCGCTGATGCCTCTTGTGCATAAACAAATATTCGATTAGGCAAATGGCGCTGGATTGGTGCGGCTACTGCCTGATTGTGGGCGCCGGCTTGCCGGGCCCACGGGTGCGTTCCAAGTCAGTGCAGTTTGTTCTTGGCCATCTCGATATCGTTCATCAACGCCTTGGCCAACACGCTGAGGTAATCGGCGGCGCCCAACAGCTTGTGGTCATCTTCCATATCGCCTTCGCGCACCAGGTGTTTGATGTAGCCCAGCAATATCGAAACCTGTTCATAGGCGTGGTCTACAGGGATGCCGGGTTGTACGCGCAAGAGCTTCACGGGCGGGTTGCCGACTTCGAGAAACGTTTCGACACCGGCTGTGGTGAGGGGCTTTGTTTCAAGGCTCATGTGAACGACTCCCCATTCTGCGTATCGTCCCAGTTCCGCTTGGCATGCTGGATCAGTACATAGGCTGAGTAGGCCGCGTGGTTGGCGTTTGCCAGCAGGTTCAGGCCGGGCTCGCCGGCGTGGTCACGGCAGTGGTCGTCCAAGGTTTCGACTACGGCACGCAGGAGCTCGCCGGCGTGGGCGATGGCGTCGGTTGGGGAAATGTCGCTGTGGATGGTGAAGTACGGGGTGGTGATGAGAGGACGAGGTGGGTCTGGAACGATTTTCTTCATGGCTTAATCCTTATTCACTGAAAATGGATGCCACCAAATCTTTCTCACGGATTTGGGTGGCAGCCGTACGCGGGGTGAGAAACCGAGTGAATAAGGAAGCCCGGCCAGACCGAAGTCTGCCCACGTACGGCAGCCATAGGGCTACCACTTATTCACAGTTGGGTTCTCACACCCTGTCACCAGGAATCGGCGACCCGGGAACGGTATCCCTGAGGCACTTTTCCGCCAACAGTGAAGCTTCGGTAGCGCTCGTAGGATAATTCCCAAGTGCTCCGTTACTGAAGCATTTGGTTTTAGATTCAGAAATACCTTACAGCTGCGCTACGAGCGAAAGAGCACCACCGCATTTTTGAGAGCGGGGTTTAATCACGGAAAGGCGTGCACAGTGATCACAATGCGACGCAGATCCACCGCGAGCCCGGCCCAACGGTGTATGATCCGCCTCCCAAATCATTAAAAAGCTACGTCGCGCGCTGCCCCGCCAGCCCCGCGACCGTCTGGCGTTGCGCCAGAATCGACATGGACTAACGGACCTCGACATCGTGCCTCACGCCAAATCCCTTGCCCTGCTGACCTTCTCCCTGGCCCTGACTGCCTGCGCCAATGGCAGCGGCACCACGCCACAGCACACCAGCAACCTGGACTGGAACACCCCCGGCATGCAACTGGGCGGCGACAACGGCCTGCCCCTGCGCGTAGAAAGCCCCTGCCGCAAGCGTGGCTGCGATAACGACAAGCTGTTCTTCAACCCCGCCAAGACCGAACCAAACGTCAACACCATCCACCGCGGCTGGTAGGAAATTTCTCCTTTTAGGCCGGTGACTTAGGTCATTTTCAAACAATCGCAAGGAAGTGGTTTACAGGCGCCAACCGATCGTTATAATGACGCCCCATTGCCGGTATAGCTCAGATGGTAGAGCAACTGACTTGTAATCAGTAGGTCCCGGGTTCGATTCCTGGTGCCGGCACCATACGCAGTATCAAAAAAGGCTCACCGAAAGGTGGGCCTTTTTTGTTTTCCCCCCGCAGCGCCCAATCCCCTGCCTTACAGATGCCCTGAAGCCACCACGATCGGTGTAGGAGCTGGCTTGCCTGCGATGGGCTGCGCAGCAGCCCCAACCACCCCAAGCAGAAGCAATTCTCTGATCACCAGCCCAGCTCACAAACAGACACACCCTCCAACACAAACGCTTTGACTAGCCAACCAATCCCCACTACGATTTATCGCAAATTTTAGATATTTCTGCCGAGGCAAGCCAATGGCGCTTCAATTCCACGAAAGCCCTTTCCACGCCACCCACGACGCAGATACCGCCAGCAAAATGGCCTTGAAAATGGACCTGTCCATTTTCATCACTGACTGCATCAAAAAAATGGGCCTCAAACAGCATGATGCCGCAGCCAAGCTGAACGTAACCCAATCCCGCATATCCGAGCTTGCAAATGGCAAGATCGAGAAATTCACCTTGGACGCCATGATGGACATGCTGGACAAGCTCGGCTTTCGCACAACCCTGACCCTGCCCTCAAACGATGCAGGGTCACCGCCCCAGATCGTGATCACCCAAACGCCTGGCAGCTAAACCCTGTATCCCATTTTTCTCAGTTCTTGCTTCAACTCCTTCATCCGCTGTTCGGCGACCTGCATCGCGTGCCGGTCGGACCTGTTGGTCGTTTTTACGAACGAATGCAACACGACGACCATGTCTGCAAATTTGGCCACATACACGCATCGGAATGCAGGGCTGCCGTTGATGATGAGCTCAATCGCACCCGCCCCTACCGCCTCGGACAACGACGTGATCGGCCGCTCTGGGTCCTGGCCATACTGGATGCGTCGCAGGTCTTTACCAAAATCGTCCTGAACGTCTTTGGGAAGGTCTTTGTATTCACGCTCAGCAGCTGCACTCACAAACGCAAACTTTTTCAACGGTGTACCCACGGCGAGATGCTGGATTGGGGACGGCATGGATGCCAGGAGAAGGGAATCTAGCGCAGTGGCTTGCGGCTGGCGGAATTAGAAATGTTTCGCGGTTTGACCCTGAAATATCGTGTTTCTCTCGCCCGCTGAAATCAGTTCGACCTCATTTGGGGCCGGGGTTTGCCGCACTCAGGACGATGGGCTACGACACCAAGGTGGATATCTGCGGCCACGGGTTCCGAGCCATGGCGTGCAGCGCGCTGGTCGAGTCCGGGCTGTGGTCGGAGACGGCTATCGAGCGACAGATGAGCCACAAGGAACGCAACAACGTGCGGGCCGCCTATACCCACAAGGCCGAGTTCCTCGAAGAGCGCCGGATGATCATGACCTGGTGGAGTCGGTTTCTGGAGGCGAACCGCGAGGACCATGTGACGCCGCATGAGTTTGCCAAGCAGACGGGCGAGAACGTCACGCGCCTTCGCAGTGCCAAGAGGACCGAGTAGCCCGCCGCACCACCGCATCAACTCGCTGTGAAGTTACCCACAGCACCGCATGAAGCTCCTCCGCGTGGGGCCTTTCAAACGGGCTGCCCATACCTAAGAAAAAAGCTGCTGGCACAGCTGACGTCTGTGGAAAACCACTGATGTCCATCGGGGGATAAATTTATCCACAGGCGCTAAATCCCTGATATCGCGCTGCTTGACGAATATTGTCCACAAGCGTAGACCGGGAGTCGCAAGAGCTGTCGATGACAGCACCCAGGTGGCCCGAACCTTAAAGGTCACGCCGCTCCCGCGGTGGTTCACCCGCAAGTACGATTCGCGTCCGGCAGCTCGTACGGTCACTACCCATGTGATGATGCCAACTCAATATCGTTGCCCCTGCGGCAACCACCCTACCCATCTGCTCAGCAGCAACCTATCCGCTTGGCCATTTCGCGTGCGCCAACCTGCGCCCGTCTCTTTCTCCTGGAAAGAGACGGGCGCGTCTAACACTGCTGCAGCCCTCATCGCATTTGGCTTTGCGGCAACTTCACTCGTGACAATCGGCGTGACAAACGCCGATGTCACAAGCAACAGCCATGCAGATGATGGTGCCGCAGACCAGGGAATGGACTGCACCTGACTGACAGTCAGGCATGCCCCGGTCATCGCATTGCTGCGTTCACCCGGCTCAGGATCTCGCGGCACTGGTCTCGTCAGCCAATGCAGCCTCCACCCGCCCACCGGTAACGGTGCTCAGGAGACCAGATCATGAGATGCCCTTGCTCCCGGACGTAAGGAGCCGCCAGTCCCGTGTAGTGGACATTCCCCACAGGTCGCAGGGGCCTTGATCCCTGATAACACTCAGCATTCTTGGCGGGATGACGTGGGGAATAGGTCTGGGAGTTCGGCAAAACAGACCGGCCTGGATGACGTACGGTGCGGGAGCTGTGAGCCTTTTGAAAAAATCAACATTCACTTACTATAAGAGTATCTTGAGCTAGTTCTTTGGAGACCTGGTTTGCTATTAACTGACGCTGAGATCCGAACAGCCGTACTCTCCGGAGAAATAGATTTCGGCCGCCTTTTCGATCACCGGCAGATCCAATCCGCCTCTATCGATCTGACTGCCGGAAAAATATATATCCCGGACAGAATTAAAGAAATAAACAAAGTTCAGAACTTTTCCGACCTAGCGATACACCAGTGCAGTGTAGGAGCAGGGGAAACGATAATTATCGAACTATCTGAAAACATGCAGTTAAGCAAAGACATCGGAGGAATTCTCTTACCTCCGAACTCTTTGACAAAGAATGGCATCATCATGACCAACCCAGGTCATATCGATCCAGGTTATAGTGGGAAACTCACGGTTTGTCTCATTAACATGGGTAAAGACGCAGTTCCAATGGAGCCAAGCTCTGTCGTAGCAACTCTGCTCCTGTTCAGGCTAAATGCTCCTTCCTCTGGCTATCAAAAAGGGCCAGGCACCGGTGCAAACCTAACGCAGCTATCTAAACTTTCAAAAGATTTCGCAAACATTTCAGAAAGGTCGTACGACTATATCAAGCGAGTGATATGGACGCACTTCATCACCGCGCTGGTATTCTTGTCGTTAGCTTTCGCAATCCTAGCGATCGTTGTACCGAGCTTACTTCCAGTTACAACAGGTCTTCTGGAAAATAAACACAGCGAATCAAAAAATGGCGAAGCCATCAAAAAGTTGGAAGAACAGATAAAAATTCTGCAAAGCCAGCTAGAAAAAAAGCCGTCCGTAACTGATGCACCTGCACCTGCACCTGCACCTGCACCTGCACCTGCACCTGCACCTGCACCTGCACCTGCACCTGCACCTGCACCTGCACCTGCACCTGACCATAAGGAGACAGAATGAAAGTCTCAAGCCCTATCGTGAGATCCATTGCAAAAAGTTCAATTGACTTTGACGCAATTCAAGAATTCCTAGATTCTGAAAAAATGGTGTGGCAAAGAACGACTGACTCTAAATGCAGCGATGACTTAGTCGAATTCTCAGGGCGAATTTGCTATATGTCTTTTGGTCAACGTCAATCGCCTAGAAGCAATCAGGAATACATACTCAACCTCATTGATAGCGGGCATGGTAGTGTGCTCGAGCATGCAAGTTGGACTTTCATCGTATCAGGTGTATCACGGGGTTTTACCCATCAACTTGTGCGACATCGCGCTGGCTTTTCGTATAGTCAGCTTTCACAGCAGTATTACGACGAGTCTGACGCGGACTTTGTTGCACCTCCATCCCTAAAAAAAGATTCTCCTTTATATAAAAAGTGGCTTCAAGCAATGCGTTCATCAGTCGAGTTATATAGAGAACTCATCGCGAGTGCAAAGATATTATCTATAAGCAACAGCTTCTCCAACAAAGAAAAGTTACGAGAACTCAGAACAACTGCAAGATCAATACTCCCAAACGCCATTGAAACAAAATTAGTATTCACGGCAAACGCCAGAGCACTGAGGCACTTCCTAATTACTAGAGGGGCGATCGAAGGTGACTGGGAGATGCGGGATGTGTCAAGTCAAATCCTAAAAATTGTAAAGCAAGACGCACCTTCGCTTTTCCAAGACTTTGAAACAATAACATTAAGCGATGGAAGCAGTTCCGTCATAAAAAGGACTATATAGCCACACCAGAAAAAACTCTAGGCGACTTAATCCACTTTAAGTCGCCAGGCCTTGATGCATCATATCAAGCTATAAGCTTTATTGGAGTCAGGACCACCTGGACATTACACTGAATCATCTTATTTATATTATTCACAAGACTCAGCTTTGTGAAATAGGAGAGATTACCTGGAAATCCTGCATGCTTATCTTCGGCGATTGCAAAAGCGATCACTACAATAGACTTCCCTAATTTAAAAGTAGCTGGAAACTCGTCGGGCCATTTTTTCCGTATATTTTCGCGAAACAATGCACTCTTTTTAAATGTTTCAATAGCAACCGAAGCCTGACTGAAGAAATAAGACGATTTACTACCCCAAGTATTTTTTACGTGATAAAACGTTTTGCTTGCCTTATCAAACATGTCAGCCAATTCCAATTTGTTCTGACCGCCCTTTAAGTAGACAAAATCCGCATCAGTGCAGAGAAATCCTTTCTCACGAGCCGCAAAATCATTATATTCCCCTTCTTCCTTGTGGACTTGCTTATTCCAATCAGGCAGTATGCCACGCCTGACCTCGATCTGATGTATCTCCTCATCAATGTAACTCTGAATATCATCCAATATTTCTAACCACCTACCCCCCAACCTTATGAAGCTCTGACCATCAACCGACTGCTCATAAACACAAATCTTTTCGATAGGCTCGCGCTCTAAAATCGACTCCCCATCCTCGTTTTTAGCAGTAAAATTAATTTTCAAAAGGTTATCTGCATCGAGATTTGCAGCATCTATCTTTGAATGAAGTTTATCTTTTAGTTCGTCTATATCCAGAGAACTCAGGACAATCGACTTACCATTAAAGTTCGCCTTGAAATTTTCGCAACTATTTTGTTTTATAAAGTCATCGAGCTCTAGTGAGATAGTGGTTTCACCACCGGGAACGCGGAGAAACTCTGCTAATTCGCTAGTGAAATCAGCATCTAATCTGGCCTTTAAAGCTAGATCAGAAACCTGCTTAAACGTTCTTGGAAACTTAATCTTCGGCTCACCGCTCAAAACGTCTTCAATATCAGCTATTACATCTTCTATTTGTCTGAGACCTCGTTCCGTACGAATAACTAAAGATGATCTTCCAGAAACCTTATACTTCCTACCTTCAAACTTCGACTCGCCCTCCACAAAACGCAACATCCTAGAATAATTTTCAGTATCAAAATTTGGATTATAACCCTTTACCGAATAATACAATTGCTTAACAGCACCACTCAGCGCTCTTTGATGAAAGGAAGTTATGCTGTCCGCATCAGTTATCAATCGAACTGCTACCTCAAGACCAAAATCATCATGATAAAGATCTTTTAGGTATTTAAAAGCATACCCACCACAGACAGCATACAACTCACTACCTCTGTTTTGGAGAAGCATGAAACTATTGCTCACGTTACTTACTTCAGATATTCCAAATTCTTTATTTAGCTGCTTAGACCAAGATGGTGTAGCCTTTTTGTCTTTCAAAAGAAGGACTACTTTATTTTCACCCTCGAACACCTTCAAAAAGCCCTTTCTAATAATCGAGTCAACATCGAACTCACTTGGCTTCTTGATGCTATAAATTGATATCTTCTGACTCTCTCTCTTCTGTCTAGGCTCTTTCATCGACATCAAAGTCCCTTAGCAAATCCATAGAAATCAACGAATAACTTTCTACACTCACGATCCTTTGAAAAACTCTTGCCACAAGCTTAGATGAGCACAGGATAAAAAAATCGTCAGATCCTTTAATTAAAGGCAAGGCGCCACTTTTTTGCCATCATACTTTCGTATTATTCAAATTAGCAACAACGCAAAGGCCCGAATCCTACCCACTTTCCGGCTCCATCGACCCGAAAGATCGCGCTATGTAGAATGTTGTAAGGGTACGTGAAGAGATAGCAGCAGATTTTAATGAAGGTAAATTATAACTAAATCATAAAGTTATATCGTTTTTCGACTCCTGGTGCCACCATATAGATGAACGACTTGGCCTCGGCATTGACCTGTGCAGGGGCGTCTAAATGTGGTCTGGTTTCACCGGGCAATTCTGGGCGAGCGTGCGGCCGGAACAGACCTATACAAGGCCGGCAGCCCAGGTATCACACACCATAGCGCGAGCACCACCACGCGACACCAATGTAACCAGTTGTCTGAGGCTGATCCTAGATGAAGCGCGAGAGCAAGACCGTACCCCCTGACAAAGGCTGTAGCCCTCAGGCTTCCAGCCTGAAGGAAACGCCAGTATCCAAGGTGTTGGATACCGTTCAGCCCGATAGCCGGCTTGGAAAGCTCTGGGCGTTTGCATCGCAAGATGTGCCGGTTCACGACCAGCGCGTCCGTCAAGAACTGGATTACCTGGTCGTGCAAGCGACCAAAATGTCTTTGGAGAAGGTTGATAGGGCCGTTGCAGAAACCTTCGCGCTTTTGTTTTGGTACAAAAATGAAGATATGCATGAAGCCTTGGAAGTCCGCCTTAGTACCCCTGGCCTCGCTCCCGTCAGAAAGCGTCGACTCATGTATCTGGTGGATCGGCTTCGCCGATTCCCCTGCATGAAACCGGAGCGGGCCGATCAGATGAAGGAACTGGTCGCCAAATGGCAAAGTCTGTCGCGCAACGTGAACGAAAGGCTGCTGGCAAAGGCGCAGCAACTCAATCGATACGACAAGGTTGCCGTCGCATGGGGCGTGGCTGAACCTGTGGGACACCTGATGAGTATGGTCCTTGAACTGCAGACCCGACATTTTGTGGACGCTCACCGGCTACCCAATGGGTATGACACGTTGGCAGCACGCCACAGCGGTTCACGCCAGTGACATTTGCCAGCCCTCCATAGGCCCGCCGATGCGGAACCTGTCCCGAGCGGTGGCGTAATTCATCGTGGCTGTGGCCGCTGAGGGTGATTACAGCCCCTCTCCGCCCGGTTCTTGTGTACTGAAGTCACCTGACAATAACCTAATGTGTATCTTCCGCCGCCGCCCGAAAAACAAAGCCCGCCACGAGGGGCGGGCATAGGCATGCAGTCTAAACACGCATGCCATGCAGTTACTGCCTGATCTCCTAAAGACCCAGGCTACCTTTGAGCCTGGCGAACATCCTGTTCAAACATCTGCTTTTTAAGTCTTTCGTTCCCAGAACCTGGCTAACATCGACAACCCAACTAGGATTCCTGCAATACTCTAAGTGCAGCCGAGGCTAAAAAACCAGACCGGCTTTTTTGCTCAGGATGATGTTTTACATACTCGTCAATGCGATTTAGCAAATGCCCAGGCAAGGTTATATTCAGCTTCTCAGCCTTGCCTAGATACTTCGTTATATCAATATCAACCACTGCCCAGGTGCAGCCTGCATATTCAGGATTAGCCGAATGGACGGTTAACTTATTTGCGGTAGGAATCACCGCTCCATCCTCGGCCAGTAATTCCAAGTGACCCTCGATCGCTTCTTTGGCCATCGCCAGAGCATCGTCGAGATCATCACCCGCTGAGAAGCAGCCCGGAATATCTGGAACTTCGACACCCCAAGCGTGTTGCTCATCGCCAGGAAGAATCGCAATTGGATAAAGCACTGATTTGTCCTCCTCGGACGCTGTGATGTATCCCCTAGCTATCGACATCAGCTAGGTCAGATTCAACCGCTGGACTCAATGGAGATCAAGCGGTTGAAAGGCCCTCCTTCTCACAGTTGGGCTTGTTTCAGAATACTGTTGATCGTTTTCAGCAGCAGATCTTTCTTTGGATGTGGGATTGTCACCAACCCCGGTTTCGTTGGGTGTTTGAAGTGGTGATGACTCCCTTTCACCCGTACCTCGACCCAGCCATCCGCTTCGATCCTCGCTATCAGCTCGCGGCTATTCACATCACCTCCTTTCGCTGCGCCACTGGTGGTTACCATAACTACCAAAGCTTGTGACTGTCAACACTATACCCACCGGTGGATTAGCTGTTTGCCGCACCATTCCAAGGCTGCCCGGCTGGGCGGCGGTTGGTCTGCATTTCATCCCCGCGGCCAGGGTCAGGCAGGCGATAAGTCCAGCGACAACATGGGCGTGCGTTTGCGCGAAGGCGTGATATATGTGCACAGCGTCTTGATAGGCCTGAACTGCGCTCGACCATCCGCATCAGCGCAGGGGGTGAGATCAGCGAAAGCGAGTTATAGGCGTGAATGTGGCTGATGGAGCGCGGCGAGAGCTTTGCACAGGAGACAGGGGAAGTTGCTGTAGCGAAAAGCGGCTCGGGAAGGAAGGAGAGCCTGCTCATGGGGCAGAATGCCGTGCATCTGTGCCGGCCTCATCGCCGGCAAGCCGGCTCCCACTTGGATCTGGGGAGGCCGGCTTGCCGGCGAATGGGCTGCAGGGCAGCCCTAAGCCAGGTCAGTATCAGAAGATGCTGATCGGGTACTCGACGAATACGCGAACTTCGTTGCCGTCGTCGAAGTAGCCGTTCTGGCGAACGCTTTCCGACGTGCGCAGCCAGGAGCCGCGCAGCTTGACCGACAGGTCTTTGGCCGGGCCGTCTTGGACCACGTAGCGAAGCTGGTTGAAGATTTCACGCTCCTTGCCTTCGCCGTAGCCGTGGGTGTTGATGTTGTCACCACGCACGTAAGCGATCTTGTAGGTCAGCCCCGGAACGCCGTAGGCGCCAAAGTCCAGACCGTAGGCAACCTGCCAGGAACGCTCGTCTTCGGCGTTGAAGTCAGACCAGTAGGAGTTGGCCAGGTAGATGGTCGAACCACCGTCACCCACGCCACCGCGGTCCTGGTACCAGCCATAGTTGTAGCCAGTGCTGCCTGTGCTGCGCTGGTGCGCCAGGGTCACCGAGTGCGGGCCGAACGCGTAGGTGGCCGCCAGGCTCCAGATGGTGTTGTCGTCGCCAGTCAGGTCGGCTTTCTGCACGTACTTGCTGTTGATGTCCGACTTGTAGCCATTGAAGTCCAGGGTCAGGGACTGGTCTGCCGCGATCGGGAAGACGTAGTTCAGGCCCAGGTAGTGCTTCTTCATCACGTCTTCGATGTTGGACGTGTAGGCAGAGGCCGTGAAGTTGTCGGTGAACTTGTAGCTGCCACCGAACACATCAATCGACTTCAGGTGGCCGCTGTCACGACCCTCGGCACTCTTGCGCGCCTCCTGGGTGAAGTGGCCGGCATTCAGTTCCAGGCCCTCGATCTCCTTGGAGGTGATGAAGGTACCGGTGTAGCTCTCTGGCAGCAGACGGCTGTCGTCGTACTGCAGCACTGGCAGCGCAGGCATCATGTCACCGTACTTCAGTACAGTGTTGGATACGCGGAACTTGATCGCGGCACCGGCACGCGCCAGGTTGTGCGGCGAGTTTGCCGGCGCAGTGTCGCTGGCCTTGAAGAAGTCGACGCCGGCAGCGCCGTTACGGCCTTTGCCGCCGTCCAGGCGCACGGCATACAGGCCGAAGGCGTCAACGCCTACGCCCACGGTGCCCTGGGTGAAGCCGGAGGAGAAGTTGCCGATGAACGCCTGGCCCCACTCGCTCTGGTCCTTGGTGCCGTGTTTCTTGTCACGGTCCATGTAAGCGTTACGCAGAAGAATGTTTGCGTGGCTGTCTTCGATGAAGCCTTTGCTTTCGGCCTGCTCGTTGGCCTGGGCCTGGGTCGCGGCGATCATCGCCAAAGCGACCAGGCTGATCCTGGTTTTCAACATCTTGTTTTCCTTGTTTCGTAATCAAAAACGCTCTGCAATATGACGCCAGGAACCAACGCCCCTTCGTAGGTTCGACGCTATGCGGATCCGAACTGATAAGGCCCGCCAGTGGTCGTGTGGCGGGCCTTGTGCAGCAGCATGGCCAGGTCATGGCCAGCAGGCGTTGGCCGAATCCTAGCCGCGTGCGATTACAAATGTCAAAAATTCGTGAAATGCAGAACGATATAACCAAAATAAGGCCATCGTGCAGGGCAATTCCTTGCATGATCGCGCTATCGGCGGGCAATTTATCTCTGGTGGGATAGGTCGCTTTATTGCGTAGGGCAATTCTGAAATGAAGCCTCAGCACGGCGCCCTCAGTGGCGCGCTCATGTGCAGCTTCTGGTGTTGCAACAGGCCTCGGCCCGTCAGAAATGAAAACGCCACCGCAAGTGCGGTGGCGTTTCTAGAGGGTGGTTTGGGCTCCTGCCCTGTTCAGTGCCACACGCCCAGCAGCGCTTCCAGCTCCGCATCGCTGATCAGGCCCTGCGGATAGCGGCCAACCAGCAAACGTCGTGGGTCGGTCGTCCTGACCCGATTGCTTCCATGGTGTTTCAACCAATGTGCCAAGGTCTTCAGCGCTTGGTGGTTTACTGCCAATGGGCGCAAAGCCGTCTCACTTGCTGCGTTCATGTCTACACGTACTCCTTACCCCGTGAGCGGCTAATCTACGGCTTGATTGTTACAGAACGGAGTGACCGTACTGCGAGTTAACCCTCTGAAAACAATACAAAACATATGCCATTTCGACATGCCGCACGTCGCGGCCGAAAAAAAACCCGTCAGGCGACGGGCTTTTTCGGATGCGTTGCGTCAGCGCTTGACCGGCGCCGGTTGCTGCTGTGTCAGGCAGTGGATGTTGCCACCCCCCAGCAGCAGTTCACGCCCGGGGATCATCACCACCTCGTGGTCCGGGAAAACCTTGGCCAGAATGGCTCTGGCCTGGGCATCTGCCGGGTCATTGAAGCTTGGCGCGATGATGCCGCCGTTGACGATCAGGAAGTTCACGTAAGACCCGGCCAGGCGTACCGACGGGTCTCGCTCCTGGCTACCGGCCACGTGGTCGACACCGGCACACTCCTCCTCAGTAGCGAACAGCGGCCCAGGAATGGGCATCTTGTGCACCACAAACTCGCGGCCTTTGGCATCGCGGCTGTTTTTCAGCACCTCATAGGCGGCATGGCAGCGCGCGTAGTTGGGGTCGTTGGAATCATCGGTCCAGGCCAGTAACACTTCGCCTGGGCTGACGTAACAGCAGAAGTTGTCGACGTGGCCGTCGGTTTCGTCGTTGTACAGGCCATCGGGCAGCCAGACGATGGTCTCCACCGCCAGGTGCTCACGCAGGATCTCTTCGATCTGCTCGCGGTTCAGGTGCGGGTTGCGGTTGCGGTTGAGCAGGCACTCTTCGGTCGTGATCAGGGTGCCCTCGCCGTCCACATGGATCGAGCCGCCCTCCAGCACGAAGCCTTCGGTCTGGTAGCGCTGGCAACGCTCCATCTCCAGCACCTTGGCTGCCAGCTCCTCATCGCGGTTCCATGGCGCGTACAGGCCGCCGTCGAAGCCGCCCCAGGCGTTGAAGCCCCAATCCACACCGCGCACTTCGCCCGAATCGTTGATGACGAAGGTCGGGCCGGTATCACGCACCCAGGCGTCGTCGTTGCTGATTTCCACCACACGGATGTTCGGCAGGTCGAGCTGGCGGCGGGCGTTTTCGTACTGCCCGGCAGAAACGGCAACGGTCACTGGCTCGAAGCGGGCGATGGCCTTGGCCAGGGTGACGTGGGCAGCCTGGGCAGGCTTGCCGCCCAGGCGCCAGTTGTCCGAACGCTCGGGCCAGACCATCCATACCTGGCTTTGCGGCGCCCATTCGGCGGGCATGTGGAAACCGTCGGCGCGGGGGGTGGAGTTGAGGGTTTTCATGGGTAACCTCTGCAAAGGCCCTAGGCCGATGGTCAATGTGGATGGCGATTTTATAACCGATATATATCGGCATTAAAAGCCTGAAACAGCCGAACGGCTAATAAAAATGCCGCCCAAGCCGATAACAATCGACGTGAGCGGCATCGCTGATGCTTACAGCTCCTCGGACAGGATGCGGTCCACACTGTTCACAAAGTAGTCCACGCTGGCCCGCGTGGTGCACATCGGCGGTTTGATCTTGAGGATGTTCAGGTAATCGCCGGTCGGCTGCATGAAGATCCCAAGGTCACGCAGGCGGTCGCACAGCATCATGGTTTCTTCGGTGGCCGGCTCCAGGGTCTGGCGATCACGCACCAGCTCCAGACCTAGGTAGAAGCCCGAACCATGGACGGCACCAGCAAGCGGATGTTTATCGACCAACGTTTGCAGGCGCGCTTTGAAATAACGCCCGGTTTCGCGGGTGTTCTGCCACAAGCCCTCCTCATCCATCACGTCCAGCACCGCCATGCCGATACGGCAACTCACCGGGCTGCCGCCCGCCGAGGAGAAGAAGTAGCCCTGCGCCTCCAGCGCCTCAGCAATCTCGCGCCGGGTGATCACCGCCCCCAGTGGCTGGCCATTGCCCATACCCTTGGCCATGGTGATGATGTCGGGCACCACACCCTGCTCCTCGAAGCCCCAGAAGTACTCGCCCAGGCGGCCATAGCCCACCTGCACTTCATCGGCGATGCACACACCGCCGCGGGCACGGACCTTGGCATAGGCTTCTTTCAGGTAACCCGCCGGCAGCGAGATGCCACCGGCGTTGCCATAAACCGGTTCGCAGATCATGCCGGCCAGCTGACGGCCACGGGCATCGAGGTCGGCGAGCTTGGCATCGACGTCACGCAGGTAGTCACCGGCACTGTCTGCGCCGCGGTAGCGGCCACGGAAGGTATTCGGCGCCTCGACCGGGTGTACCCAGTCGGGCCGGGTTTCCAGGGCTTGCGGGTTGTCGGCGATGGAGGTGGAAATGGCATCGGTGGCTACCGACCAGCCATGGTAGGCCTCCAGCACGCTGAGCAGGTCGCGCCCGCCGCTGTAGGCCCAGGCCAGGCGGATGGCCAGGTCGTTGGCCTCGGTACCACTGTTGACCAGGAACACTCGGTCAAAGCCCGCCGGCGCCAGCTTGAGCAGGCGCTCGGAAAACTCGGCAATGGCCGCGTAATGGAAGCGCGAGTTGGTATTGAGCAACGACCACTGCCGTGCCGACTCGGCCACCATGCGAGGGTGGCCATGGCCCAGTACCGCGACGTTGTTGAGCATGTCGAGGTAGGAGCGGCCTTGCATGTCGATCAGGTAGTTGCGCCAGCCGCGTTCGATGTGGGGTGGCTTTGCATAGTAGTGCTTCTGCGAGCGGGCGAAGCTGGCGTCACGGCGGGCCAGCAATGCCTGCGGGTCGGCCAACGGCTCGGCATCGCAATCGAAGCCCAGCAATGCTGCAGGCGAGGGGCACAGCGCCAGCCAGGCGGCAGCCTGGGAAGGTGCAGCGAACAGGGGCGGCTGGATGCTGGCATCCAGGCACAGCTGCACACTGAGAAAACCACAGCTGGTGCCCAGCGCCTGCCCCTTGGCCACGGCCTGGCCGTCTGCGGGCGTATCTTCCAGGCCACTGAGCCACAAGGCCCACTGCGCCGTGCGCAAGCAGCCACGGCCATCGCCATGGCGCTGCCAGGTCCCGGCCTGCGGTGCCTGTACCTCGCTGCCGTTGGGCACATGCAATTCGACGCCCAGGGCGCAGGTGGCCGGTTCATCGGGGCGGTCGATGTGGGTTTGCGACAGACGATACTGGCCATGCAGGCTGCAGGCAGGCGCGGGCTGCGCCGTCAGTTGACGCTGATCGAAGCCAGGCTGCTCCCAGTTACCCGCTTCGCAGAGGGGGCTGAGCACGCCCAGGTCGACGCGGGTTACTGCCTCGAGCGCTAGGTTCGGCAGCAACAGGGCGCAATCGGTCAGGTCCGGTCGGCTCGGCTCGATGCCGGCGGCCTGCAAAATGGCCGCTTCCATCAGGGCAAAAGGCACGGCGGTGGCGGTATCGAAGATCTCCCACTCATGGGCGATGTTGTCACGGGTGTACTGGTTGTCGGGGTCCACGGCCAGTTGTTGCTCACTGCTGAGTACCAACACGGCCGCGCGGTTGAGCACCAGCGGCCACAGGGCGCGCAACTCGGCTTCGCTCAGCGGGTTGAGGGCCTGGTAGGCGCTCACGGCCGGCAGGATGCGTAGCGGATCGCCTTCGGCGTGGTGCAGCAAGGCCGCGCAGGTAACCGACAGGTCGGCGATACGCCAGGTACGCACCAGGTCACCGAAATCGATGATGCCCTGCAGCTGCCACTGGCGCTGCTCATCGCGGGCCCAGACGGCATTGTCATCGGTGATGTCCAGGTGCACGGCCTGGCTCGGCAAGGCGTCCGCCAGCGGTGCCAGGTTTGCGGCGGCCAGGCGCGTGGCCTGTTCCACGCGGGCGCGCTGCCCGGCATCCTGCAGCACTGGCAACAAATGCTCGATCAGCGCCTGGGCGTGCTGCGGGTCCCATTGCAGGGTGCGCACCAGGCCTGGGTGGTCGAAATCGGCCAAGGCTTTGTCGACCCGGGCGCACAGCGCGCCCAGTTCGGCCATCAGCCGCGGCTGAATGTGCTTGAGGCGGGTCAGCGGCTGCCCCTCTATATAATCGAGCAGGCGGGCGCGCAGCGGTTGGCCATCGATGTCCAATGCCAACAACGACTGGCCGTCACGTGCCGGGCGTACGGCAGGTACCGGCAAGCCTTGCGCGCGCAGGTACGCCAGCGCCGCATGCTGCGCCTCCAGTTCCATCCGGGCATAATTGCCGTGGCAAACCTTGAGCACGAACCGCTCCTGGCCCGTATCCAGCCGCAAGTTCAGGTCTTGCTGGCTGCCCAGCCGGGACAGGCTGCCGGCCAGGTCGTAATGCGCCTGGAGCAAGGCATGCGCCTGGGCTTCGCTGAGCGAAGGGCTTGGCAAGCTGGAACGCTGGATAAGGGTGCTGAGGGGCATGAAGATGGAACCTCTTTTACTTTTCGCTTATCTCGCCACTGCCGAAGCCGATACACAAGTGGCAGTGATGAAATGATGATCGTGCGTCCACGCTCGGTCATGATGGCAATCCGGGCTGCAAAGCACCAACGCGGCTACATTGAACGAGGCCGGTACGGTCCACCCCTGAGTACACTGGTCAGAAAATTGCCATGAACATAATCGCTACAGACATTCCCGACGTACTGATCATCGAGCCCAAGCTCTTCGGTGACAGCCGCGGCTTTTTCTTCGAAAGCTTCAATGCCCGCGAGTTTGCCAGGCTGACAGGCTTTGACGCCCATTTCGTCCAGGACAACCACTCCCGCTCACAGCGCGGCGTGCTCCGCGGGCTTCACTACCAGATCGACAACCCCCAGGGCAAACTGGTGCGGGTCGTTCAGGGTGAAGTGCTGGATGTGGCCGTGGATATCCGCCGCAGCTCACCGACATTCGGCCGCTGGGTGGCCACCCGCCTTTGTGCCGAAGACCACCGCCAATTCTGGATCCCACCAGGGTTCGCCCATGGTTTCCTGGTGTTGAGCGAGTCGGCTGACTTCCTGTACAAGACCACCGACTACTACAACCCCGCCGCCGAGCGCTGCATCCGCTGGGATGACCCACAGCTGGCCATTGACTGGGGCGTGGAAGCGCCGCTGCTGTCGGCCAAGGACCAGGCCGGCGCGCTGCTGGCTGACGCGGACCTGTTCCCATGAGGGTGCTCGTGTGTGGCCACAATGGCCAGGTCGCCCAGGCGCTGAAAACGCAGCTGGCCGGCCTGGGCGAGGTGCACCTGCTGGGCCGCGACCAGTTGGACCTGGCACAGCCCGAGGCCTTGCGCGAACCGCTGCGCCAGCTCGCCCCCGCGCTGATCATCAATGCCGCCGCCTATACCGCCGTGGATCAGGCCGAAAGCGAGCCAGACACCGCCTTTGCGATCAATGGCCAAGCCCCTGGCGTGCTTGCCGAAGAAGCGCTGCGCCTTGGCGCACCACTGATTCACTATTCCACCGACTACGTGTTCGACGGGGAAAAGGCCACGCCCTACACCGAGCAGGACGTACCCAACCCGCTCGGCGTCTATGGGCGCAGCAAGCTTGCCGGTGAGCAGGCCATCGCTGCCGTGGAGGGCGAACACTTGATTCTGCGTACCAGCTGGGTGTACTCGCTGCATGGGCGCAACTTCCTGCTGACCATGCAACGCCTGCTGCAGGAAAAACCGCAACTGCGCGTGGTCGACGACCAGATCGGCGCGCCGACCTGGGCCACGACCATCGCCCACAGCACTCGCCTGCTGATCGAACGCTGGCAGGCCGGCGGGGCCGGAGCCTGGGGCACCTATCACCTGACCGCCCAGGGCCAGACGTCATGGTTCGGCTTTGCTCAGGCCATCGGCGAGCAGCTCAAGGCCCGTGGCCTGCCCTGCGCCGAGCTGCTGCCGATCCCCTCCAGCGACTACCCCACGCCCGCGCGCCGGCCGGCCAACTCGCGCCTGGACTGCTCGCGCCTGGCCCGCGAATGGGGCGTGACGCTGCCGCACTGGCAGCAGGCGCTGATCGACTGCCTCAAGTAGCGCATAATTGCGCCAGACTCTTCTGGCGCATTTACGCGATGATTGCAAAACCCACGCACCCACGCCGTCCCCGCTGGCGCAGCCTGGCCCTGTTGGCCCTGTGCCTGGCCCCTTTGCTGTGGCCGCTGCATCACCTTGCCGAACGCTATTACCAGGACGAACTGGCGTCGCAGAATCGCCAGACCCTGGACCTGTACGTCGCCAACCTGCTCGGCACCCTGCACCGCTACGAAACCCTGCCGCAGATTCTTGGCGAATTGCCGGCGCTGCGTGGCGTACTGGCCGACCCGTTCAAGCTCGAAGCGGTCACCAACGCCAACCGCCTGCTCAAAGACATCGCCCACCAGACCGGTGCCGAGGTGATGTACCTGATGGACGTCAGCGGCAATACCCTGGCCGCCTCCAACTGGGACAAGCGCGACAGCTTCGTGGGCCGTAACTTCGCCTTCCGCCCATACTTCAACGAGGCCATGGCCGGGCAACTTGGGCGCTTCTTCGGGCAAGGCACCACGTCGGCCAAGCGCGGCTACTTTTTTGCCGCTGCAGTACATGACCGTGAACGCATCGTCGGGGTGTTGGTGGTCAAGGTCGACCTGGACCACACCGAGACCCTCTGGGGCAATACGCCTGAGCAATTGCTGCTGACCGACCACAACGGCGTGGTGATCCTCACCTCCCGGCCCGACTGGCGTTTTCGCGCCACCCGCGAGCTGACCGAGGCCGAGCGCCAGGCGATCATCGCCATCCAGCCCTACCCGACCCAGGCGCCACAGCCGCTGGACCTCAACCCGAACGCCTGGCTGGCGCAGACCCGTGACATCAAGGAGACCGGCTGGCAGGTCAGCATCCTCGCACCGCGCATGCTGGTCGACCGCTCGGTGCAAACCGTCATGGCCATCGGTGGCGGCGCACTGCTGGTGCTGATGCTGCTGGCCGGGCTGGTGATGCAACGCCGCCGGCACTATATCGACCGCATCGACTTCGAAGCCCGGGGCCGTCAGGAGCTGGAAAATCGTGTGGCTCAGCGCACCGCCGACCTCGAAGGCCTCAACAACCGCCTGAAAAGCGCGGTACTGGAGCGCGAGAATGCCCAGCAGGAGCTGGTACGCGCCCAGGACGAGCTCGTGCAGGCGGGCAAGCTGTCGGTGCTCGGTACCATGTCGGCGAGCATCAGCCACGAACTCAACCAGCCCTTGGCAGCCATCCGCAGTTACGCGGAAAACGCCGAGATCCTGCTCGATCACCAGCGCACTGAAGATGCCCGTGGCAACCTCAAGCTGATCGGCGAACTGACCGGGCGCATGGCCTCGATCATCGCTCACCTGCGGGCCTTCGCCCGGCGCGATCGCCACGCGCCGGAAAGCGTGGCGCTGCAGCCGGCGCTGGACGACGCCCTGGCGCTTCTGGCCAAACGCCGCCGGGCGATGGCCGTGGAGCTGATCCGTGACCTGCCCGATGCCACCCTGTGGGTGCAGGCCGGGGAAACCCGCCTGCGCCAGGTGCTCGGCAACCTGCTGGCCAACGCCCTCGATGCCCTGACAGAAAAAGCCAACCCGCGCCGCCTGTGGCTCAGTGCCGAAAAGCGCGATGACTACGTCTACCTGTTCATCCGCGACAATGGCCCGGGCTTCAGCCGGCAGGCCCTTGAGCACGCCAAGGAGCCGTTCTTCACCACCAAGACCCGCACCCAGGGCTTGGGCCTGGGCCTGGCCATCTGCGAAAGCCTGATGCGTGCCCTGGGCGGTGAACTGCTGCTGGCCAACCACCCGGAAGGCGGCGCCCTGCTCACCCTGCAAATGCGCGTGGCAGCCCCCGGCGCCAACCTGCAACCATCGGAGGACCCCTCGGCATGACCCCCGAGATACTGATCGACAGCCAGGCCCAGGTGCTGCTGGTCGACGACGACCCACACCTGCGCCAGGCCTTGAGCCAAACCCTCGACCTGGCGGGGCTGAAGGTGGTTGCCCTGGGCGACGCCCAAGGCCTGGCCGAGCGCCTGGAGCCCGACTGGCCTGGCGTGGTCGTCAGCGATATCCGCATGCCCGGCATCGATGGCCTGCAATTGCTCGAACAATTGCACGGGCGGGACAACGAACTGCCAGTGCTGCTGATCACCGGCCACGGCGATGTGCCCCTGGCAGTGCAGGCCATGCGTGCCGGCGCCTACGACTTCCTTGAAAAACCGTTTGCCAGTGAAGCCCTGCTCGACAGCGTGCGCCGCGCCCTGGCCCTGCGCCGGCTGGTGCTCGACAACCGCAGCCTGCGCCTGGCCTTGAGCGACCGCCAGCAACTCTCTACCCGCCTGGTCGGCCAGTCGCCCGCCATGCAGCGCCTGCGCGAACAGATCGGTGCCCTGGCCGGCACCCGCGCCGATGTGCTGATCCTCGGTGAAACCGGCGCTGGCAAAGAGGTGGTCGCCCGCGCCCTGCACGATTTGTCCAGCCGCCGCGAGGGGCCATTCGTGGCCATCAATGCCGGCGCCCTGGCCGAGTCGGTGGTCGAAAGCGAGCTGTTCGGCCATGAGTCCGGTGCTTTCACCGGCGCGCAGAAGCGCCGCATCGGCAAATTCGAGTTCGCCAATGGCGGCACGCTGTTCCTCGACGAAATCGAAAGCATGAGCCTCGACGTGCAGGTGAAGTTGCTGCGCCTGCTGCAGGAACGGGTGGTCGAGCGCCTGGGCGGCAACCAACTGATCCCGCTGGACATCCGCATCATTGCCGCAACCAAGGAAGACCTGCGCCAGTCTGCCGACCAGGGCCGTTTCCGTGCCGACCTTTATTACCGCCTGAACGTGGCGCCGCTGCGCATACCGCCGCTGCGCGAGCGTGGGGATGACATCCTGGTGCTGTTCCAGCACTTCGCCGATACCGCCAGCCAGCGTCACGGCCTGCCACCGCAAACCCTGCAGCCGGCGCACCGGGCCATGCTGCTGCGCCATGCCTGGCCAGGCAATGTGCGCGAACTGCAAAACGCCGCCGAGCGTTTCGCCCTGGGCCTGGAGCTGGCGCTCGATAACCAGGCTCCCGCTGCCGCAGCACCCACAACACCACATCAGCTAGGCAACCTCAGCGAACAGGTCGAGCAGTTCGAGCGTTCGTTGATTGCCGCCGAACTGGGCCAGCCGCACAGCTCCATGCGCAGCCTGGCCGAGGCCCTCGGTATCCCGCGCAAAACCTTGCATGACAAGCTGCGCAAGCACGGCCTCAGTTTTGACGGTGGCCACAGCGGGCCCGACGACCAAGAGGACAACCGCCCATGAACAGCGACAGCCAGTACCTGCAGGACGTACTGCACAGCGACATTCCCCTGACCCGTGAAATGGGCCTGCAGGTCATCGATTGGCAAGGCCAGAACCTGCGCCTGCAACTGCCGCTGGCCGCCAACGTCAACCACAAGAGCACCATGTTCGGCGGCAGCCTGTACTGCGCCGCCGTTCTGGTGGGCTGGGGCTGGCTGCACCTGCGCCTGCGCGAACTGGGCATCGACGACGGGCATATCGTCATTCAGGAAGGCCAGATCAGCTACCCGCTGCCGGTCACCGGCACGGCCGTGGCACGCTGCGCCGCACCGGACGAAAAAACCTGGGAGCGCTTCGTGACGCTGTATCAGCGCCGCGGCCGTGCGCGCCTGACCCTGGACACCACGGTGTGCAATGCTGGCAGCGACGTGCCCGCCGTGAGGTTCAGCGGGCAGTATGTGTTACATCGCTGAGGCGAGCTGGATCAGCGCCTGACGCCAGCTTGCCGCTGCGGGCAAAGCCAGGAAGAAGGGGTTGAGCAGGGATTCGCGCGGCGGGTAGCAGAACGGCTGGCCGTCCACGCCAATCACTTCCCCGCCTGCCCCTTCCAGCACACCTTGCGCCGCAGCGGTGTCCCACTGCGATGTCGGCGCCAGTCGCGGGTAGCAGTCGGCGCTGCCTTCGGCCAGCAGGCAGAACTTGAGCGAGCTGCCGATATTGGCCAGCTCCAGCTCGCCGACAGCAGCGCCCAGGCCAGCCAGCAACGCCTCCTGCTGGGGGCTGGAGTGGCGCCGGCTGGCGACCACGGTGAAACGGCCATCGGCAGGCGGCGCGTTACGCACCTGGACCGGCTGGGGCTCGCCGCCGGCCTCTGCCCGCCAGGCGCCCAGGCCGTGGCCACCGAAGTAACAGCGGCCGCTGGTCGGCATCGAAACCACGCCAAACACCACTTCGCCGTTTTCGATCAGCGCGATATTGACGGTGAACTCTTCGCTGCCTGCGATGAACTCCTTGGTACCGTCCAAAGGGTCGACCAGCCACCAGCGCTGCCAGCCCTGGCGCTCGGCCAACGGGATATTGCAGTCTTCCTCGGACAGCACCGGGATCTGCGGCGCCAGGGCCTGCAGCCCGTCGGCGATTACCCGGTGTGCGGCCAGGTCGGCGGCGGTCACCGGCGAATCATCCGCCTTGTTGGTCACTGCGACGTCGGCGCGCCAGAACGGCAGGATCGCCTGCCCTGCCAGGCCGGCCAGTTGCACCACTGCATGCATCAGTTGCTGGTCGTTCATACCTCGAGCAGCCCCCGCTGGATCAGCAGGTCGCGCGCCAAGTACAACGCCGCCAACGCCCGCCCCTCGCTGAACTGGGGGTGCATGGCCAGCGCCGAGAGTTCGCGAAGGTTGACCTTGTCGACCCGCATCGGCTCCGGCTCGTCGCCCTCCAGCCGCTCTTCGTAAAGGTCGGTGGCCAGCACCACCTGGATCTTCTGGCTCATGTAGCCGGGCGACAGCGACAGCTCGGTCAAATGTTCCAGCTGGCGCGCGCCAAAGCCGGCTTCTTCCTTGAGCTCCCGGTCAGCCGCGGCCAGCACATCCTCGCCCGGTTCGATCAGGCCTTTGGGCAGGGACACTTCGTATTCATCCGTGCCACCGCAATACTCCTCGACCAACACGGCGTGCTCGGCATCTAGCATGGCCACGATCATGACCGCGCCGTAGCCATTGCCGCGCCCGACCAGACGCTCGTAGGTACGCTCGGTGCCATTGCTGAAGCGCAACTGCACGGCCTCGACGCGGAACAAGCGGCTGCTGGCGACGATCTCGCGGCTGAGAACGGTGGGTTTCTGGCGCATGGGGCGGCTCCTTGGCGTGAACGGGTTACTATACCGTGGCTTGCCGACTGAACGAGAGTTTCCCATGCCTGTTCTTCCCTGGTCTGCCATCGATACTGTCCTGCTGGATATGGACGGCACGCTGCTCGATCTGCATTACGACAACCGCTTCTGGCTGGAGCACCTGCCCCAGCGCTACGCACAGGTGCACGGCGTAAGCCGGGCAATGGCTGAGATGGAGCTGCAGCCGCTGTTCGAGCGCAATGCCGGTACGCTCAACTGGTACTGCCTGGACTTCTGGAGCCGTGAGCTGAACTTGCCGATCCGCGAACTCAAGCGCGAGATCGCCGACCTGATAGCCCTGCGCCCAGACGCCGATACCTTCCTGGCGGCGATCCGCCAGGCCGGCAAGCGCGTGGTGATGATCACCAATGCACACCGCGATTCGCTGTCGTTGAAGCTGGAGCGGGTGGAACTGGCGCCGTATTTCGAGCGGCTGATCAGTTCGCATGATTATGGCTACCCGAAAGAAAGCCCGCAGTTCTGGGACGCGTTGCAGGCCGATATCGGCTTCGAGCCTGGGCGCAGCCTGTTCATCGACGACACCCTGGCCATCCTGCGCAGTGCCCGCCGGTTTGGCGTGGGGCATTTGCTGGCTGTGCGCCAGCCCGATAGCCAGGCGGCGCCGCGCGATACCCAGGAGTTTGCGGCAGTCGAGGATTACCGGGAGTTGCTGGTCGGTCTTTAGGGCCAAATCGCCGGCAAGCCGGCTCCCACAAGGAAGGTGTTAGCTTTTAGGAATGAGGTAAGACAGTTGCTTTCACAGCAATGGTGTTGGCTTCTGGGAATTGGGAGAGGCAGGTGGTTGCACCGGTACTGCACGGCTATCGAGCGCTGTGGTTGTTCTGGCAGCCCCCCAGAGCTGGATGGGAGTCCAACATCTGGGGGGCAGTCCACCGTCTGGTGGGAGCCGGCTTGCCGGCGATTGGCCGGGGCAGACGATAGCGATCTGTCAGTCCGGAATCCGCAGCACCTGGCCCGGATAGATCTTGTCCTCATGCTTGAGCATCGGCTTGTTGGCTTCGAAGATCTTGCGGTACTGGCTGGCGTTGCCATACTCGACCATGGCAATGGCTGACAGCGTGTCACCCGTTTTAACGGTAATGAACCGCGCAGCCTTAACGACCGGCCCTGTTACAGTGATCTGATCGTCAACGCTGGCCACACCACTTATGTTACCGGCCGCAAGGATGATCTTCTCCTTCTCCTCCTGGCTGGCAACCTCGCCCTTGAGGGTGATCTTGTCACCGTCTACCGTAGCGGTGATGTTCGGGTTGCCCAGGCCGACGTTCTCCACATGTTTTTTCAACTGCTCCTCGGCATTGGCATTGCCTGGCGTCAGTAGGTCGATCAACTTCTCGCCGGCTTCTTTCACGAAACTGAAAAGGCTCATTGCGTTCTCCATGTTGACGTTAACCTCGGAATCACGAGTCTAGGCCAGGATTTCCTCCCCCGCCCCACTGCGACCAATCGACGCGGTCTATCAAGGCATAGACCCTAGCGATTAGACGTGACCGGCCCACAGGCCTAGGCTGGTGCTATCAAAAAGCCGCCGGTAGTCAGCGCCGATGAACAACCAGCCCCGATGAACAGCAAGCCACCGGTCTGCGCGGCCTCGACGCCTCTGGCCTTGCCTGCCGCCAGCAACACCTATGATTACGTCCAGCTCGACGACGCTGCGCGGGCCAGCACACCGCTGGCCGAAGAAATCGCCCTGGCCATCGTCTACAACGGCCTCAATCAGGCCGTGATGCTCGTCAGCCCCACCGACCTTGAAGACTTTGCGGTCGGCTTCAGCGTTGGCAGCGGCATTGTCGAAGGCACCGCAGACATCTACGACCTGAAACTTTCCGGCAGTGGCTCGGCGTTGTACGCCGACCTGGAAATTTCCAGCCGCGCATTCTGGAACCTGAAAAACCAGCGTCGCCAACTGGCTGGCACCAGCGGTTGTGGCCTGTGTGGCGTCGAAGCCCTGGAGCAAGCGCTACCAGAGCTTGCCGAGCTGCCGGGCGCGCCATTGCCCCCGGCGCAGTGGTTGGTGGGCCTGCGTGAGCGCATCGATGCGTTCCAGCCGCTGGGCCAGCACTGCGGCGCCGTGCATGCGGCATTGTTCATGAACGCCCAGGGCGAGTTGCTGCTCGGCCGTGAAGACATTGGCCGCCACAACGCGCTGGACAAGCTGATCGGCGCCCTGCTGCGCCAAGACATCGCTACCGCAGGTGGCCTGGCCATCGTCACCAGCCGCTGCAGCCTGGAGCTGATCCAGAAAGTCCTGCGTGCCGGCATCCAGACCCTGGTCAGCCTCTCGGCCCCTACCGGGCTTGCCCTGCAATGGGCGCGCAAGCACAACCTCAACCTCATTCACCTGCCCAAACACAGTGCACCGCGGGTCTACAGCCCAGCGGCGGAGTCGTAATAGCCGTGACCTCGTACCAACCTCTTCCAGACAACGCCCCAGCCTCCCCACCACGCTACAAGCCCTACCACGGCCCCGCCGGCGGCTGGGGCGCACTGCGCAGCGTGGCCAAGGCCTGGGTGGGCAGCGACAATGCGCTGAAGAACCTTCGCGCCCTGCTCAAGACCAACCAGAATGGCGGCTTCGACTGCCCCGGTTGCGCCTGGGGCGACTCGCCCGAGAGCGGCATGGTCAAGTTCTGCGAGAACGGCGCCAAGGCGGTCAACTGGGAAGCCACCAAGCGCCGCGTCGATGCGGCATTCTTCGCCCGGTACAGCGTCAGCGCACTGCTCGAGCAGAGCGACTACTGGCTGGAGTACCAAGGCCGCCTGACCGAACCGATGGTCTACGACCCGGCCAGCGACCGCTATCAGCCGATCGCCTGGGATGCAGCCTTTGCCTTGATCGCCCGTGAGCTGAACAACCTGGCAAGCCCCGATCAGGCCGAGTTCTATACCTCCGGGCGGGCCAGCAACGAAGCGGCGTTCCTGTACCAGTTGTTCGTGCGTGCATACGGCACCAACAACTTCCCCGACTGCTCCAACATGTGCCACGAGGCCAGCGGCGTAGCCTTGGGGCAAAGCATCGGTGTGGGCAAGGGGACGGTCACTTTCGATGACTTCGAGCACGCCGACGCAATCTTCGTCTGGGGCCAGAACCCCGGCACCAACCACCCGCGCATGCTCGACCCGCTGCGCGATGCCGTGAAGCGTGGCGCCCAGGTGGTGTGCATCAACCCGCTCAAGGAGCGCGGCCTGGAGCGTTTCCAGCATCCCCAGAACCCGCTGGAGATGCTGACCAACAGCGACCGGCCGACCAACACTGCGTTCTTCCGCCCGGCGCTGGGCGGCGACATGGCGCTGCTGCGCGGCATGGCCAAATTCCTGCTGCAATGGGAGCGTGAGGCGCAGGCCAAAGGTGAGCCGGCGGTGTTCGATCACGTATTCATCGCCGAGCATGGTCACGGCGTCGATGAGTACCTGGCGGCGGTAGACGCCACCTCGTGGGCGCACATCCAGGAGCAGTCCGGCCTGGAGCTTGCGGACATCGAGCTGGCGGCACGCATGTACTGCCGCGGCAAGCGGGTGATCATGTGCTGGGCGATGGGTATCACGCAGCACCGCCACTCGGTGCCTACCATCCAGGAAATCGTCAACCTGCAGATGCTGCGCGGTAACATCGGTGTGCCTGGCGCAGGGCTGTGCCCGGTACGTGGCCACAGCAACGTGCAGGGCGACCGCACCATGGGTATCAATGAGCGTCCGCCGGTGGCGCTGCTCGATGCCATCGAAAAACGCTTCAATTTCCCGGTGCCGCGGCACAATGGCCACAATACCGTCGAAGCGATCCACGCCATGCTCGACGGTCGCGCCAAGGTGTTCATCGGGCTGGGTGGCAACTTCGCCCAGGCCACCCCGGATACTGAGCGTACCGCACAGGCCCTGCGCAACTGCGCGCTGACCGTGCACATCAGCACCAAGCTCAACCGTAGCCACCTGGTCCATGGCAAACAGGCCCTGATTCTGCCGTGCCTGGGCCGCACCGACATCGACCTACAGGCCGACGGGCCGCAGGCGGTCACCGTTGAAGACTCTTTCAGCATGGTCCATGCCTCCAACGGCCAGCTCAAGCCGCTGTCGACTCACATGCGCTCGGAGCCGGCAGTGGTTGCCGGCATCGCCGCCGCCACGTTGGGCAAAAACCCGGTCGACTGGCACTGGCTGGTGGCCGACTACAACCGTATCCGCGACTTGATCGGCGACACCATTGCAGGCTTTGCCGACTTCAACCAGCGCCTGAGCCACCCAGGCGGTTTCTACCTGGGCAACAGTGCAGCCAGCCGCCAGTGGAAGACCATCAACGGCCGCGCCAACTTCAAGGCCAACCTGCTGCCGGACACCCTGCTCGACGAGCGGGTACGCGCCAGCGGCCAGGTACCCGACCTGATCATGCAATCCATGCGCTCGCACGATCAGTACAACACCACCATCTATGGCCTGGACGACCGCTACCGTGGCGTGCGTGGCCAGCGTGACGTGCTGTTCGTCAACGAAGCCGACATCATCCGCCTGGGCTTCCAGCCGGGGCAGAAGGTCGACATCGTCTCGTTGTGGGGTGATGCGCATGTGCGCCGTGTGCAGGGTTTCACCCTGCTGCCTTTCGATATCCCGGCTGGGCAAGCGGCGGCGTACTACCCGGAAGTGAATCCGCTGATTCCGTTGGAAAGCATTGGCCAGGGCAGCCATACACCAACCTCCAAGTTCGTCGCCATCAAGTTGGAGCGGGCGCGCGACGACGGGCGAATCGTGTAACCGAACGGCACGGTTAAAAACGAAAAAAGCCCTGTTCCACAGGGGTTCAGGGCTTCGTCACAATTACCTCAGACACATGAAAAACGATAAAGTTTCACCGTTAAATCAGTAACTTAGAAAATTGTGTACAACTCGTGCTACTCGTCGGTTTTCCGTTGCCAGCCGCCTCAAGGAACTGCAAATTCGCCCTCGTCATCCTTATGAGGCTCTCTTGATGAAGAAGTACTCCTCGATTCTGTTGTTGTCTTTCAGCTTGCTAAGCGGCGTTGCCATGGCCGGTGGCAATACCGAAGCCGGCATTGGCGGCGCATTGGGTGGGGTACTCGGCTCCGTAGTGGGCAACTCCATCGGTGGTAGCACCGGCGGCGCCATTGGTGCCGGCCTTGGCGGTGCGGCCGGCGGTGCCCTGGGTGCCGACAAGCGTCAGCGTGGTGAGGCCGCCATCGGTGGCGCGCTGGGCGCTGCGGGCGGTAACGTGGTCGGTCGTTCGGTGGGCGGTACCACCGGCAGCTACATTGGTGCAGCCGCAGGCGGCGGCGCCGGTGGCGCGCTCGGTAACTACCTGGGCAACAAGGCCGATGATGACGAGCGCCACGACGATCGCCGCTACCGTCGCGGCTACGACGACCGCCGTCATTACGACCGTGGCCGCCACTACGGCCACCGCAAGCACAAGCGCCATTGGCGCCACTGATACCTGAGACCCTCCTCAGGCAGCAAAAGCCCCGCCCTCACCCGCGGGGCTTTTTCATGCCTGCGGCGCGAGCTGCAGGCCCGACAAGATCACCTGCAGCGCCTGCGGCAACGGTACCGGCCGACCGCTGGCGCGCTCGATAAACACCTGTACCACGGTCCCTGCCGCGCAAGCATCGGGCTCGCCCGGGCGATACAGCGCCAGCCGGAACTCCACCGTGCTACCTGCTAGGCGAGTTACGCCCAAACCCACCTCTAGCACATCCGGGAAGCCCGGCAGCGCGAAAAAGTCTGCCGCCGAACTGACCACGAACGCGGCCAGCTCACCTTCACGCAGGTCGACTTCAGCCTGCTCGACCAGAAACGCCTGGATGGCGGTTTCGAAGAAGCCATGCACGGTGGCGCCAGCAATGTGGCCGTTATGGTCGTTGTCTTGGGGGCGGGTGAGGATGGGGTGGAAGTGGGAGAAAGCGCTGCGCTGAGGGCATTCGGTCATCTGTCTGTCTCGCAAGATCGCAGGGGATGCCATCAGTGAAACAGAAATTCGGGAAGGGGTGGGTATTTCACCGCGCAGAGGCCAGCGAGAAAAGCCATTGGGCCCCATCGCCGGCAAGCCGGCTCCCAAAGGTCAGCGCAAAACTCAAGCGCTGCGCGGTACCTGTGGGAGCCGGCTTGCCGGCGATGGGCTGCGAAGCAGCCCTGCTAACGCTGACTCGACTGGCTCAGCTTACAGCTGTGGGCCAGCAGCCTTGATGGCGTCGGACACGTCGAACTTCTTGAAGTTTTCAGTGAACAGCTTGGCCAAGCCTTTTGCAGCTTCGTCGTAGGCAGCTTTGTCAGCCCAGGTGTTGCGCGGGTTGAGCAGCTCGGTCTCGACGCCCGGAACGGCCTTCGGCACGTCCAGGTTGATGATGTCCAGGTGCTCGGTCTCGGTACCGACCAGCGCGCCGCTCTGGATGGCAGCGATCACGCCACGGGTGGTCGGGATGCTGAAGCGCTTGCCGACACCATAGCCACCACCGGTCCAACCGGTGTTGACCAGGTACACCTTGGAGCCGAAGGCGTTGATACGCTTGATCAGCAGCTCGGCATATTCGCCTGCCGGGCGCGGGAAGAACGGTGCGCCGAAGCAGGTGGAGAAGGTCGACTTGATGCCGCCGCCCGAACCCATTTCGGTAGAGCCGACCAGCGCGGTGTAGCCAGACAGGAAGTGGTAGGCCGCCTGCTCGTTGTTCAGGATCGAAACTGGCGGCAGAACACCGGTCAGGTCGCAGGTCAGGAAGATGACCGCGTTAGGCTCGCCACCCAGGTTGGCTTCGGCGCGCTTGGCGACGTGCTCCAGTGGGTAGGCGGCGCGGCTGTTCTGGGTCAGGCTGACATCGGCGTAGTCGGCGTGCTTGTTGCCGTCGAGGACGACGTTTTCCAGCACGGCGCCATGCTTGATGGCTTTCCAGATGACCGGCTCGTTCTTCTCGGACAGGTCGATGCACTTGGCGTAGCAGCCGCCTTCCATGTTGAAGACAACGCCTTCGCCCCAACCGTGCTCGTCATCACCGATCAGGTAACGGCTTTCGTCAGCCGACAGGGTGGTCTTGCCGGTGCCGGAAAGGCCGAAGAACAGGGTGACGTCGCCTTCTTCACCGATGTTGGCGGCACAGTGCATTGGCAGCACGTCGGCAGCTGGCAGCAGGAAGTTCTGCACCGAGAACATGGCTTTCTTCATTTCGCCGGCATAACGCATGCCAGCGATCAGCACCTTCTTGGCGGCGAAGTTGATGATGACGCAACCGTCGGAGTTGGTGCCGTCACGCTCAGGCACGCACTCGAAGTTGGCAACGTTGAGGACCTGCCACTGGTCGCGGCCAGCCGGGTTGAACTGCTCAGGGTTGATGAACAGGCAACGGCCGAACAGGTTCTGCCAGGCGGTCTGGGTGGTCATCTTCACCGGCAGGTAGTGCTCGGCGGCAGCCCCTACGTGAACGTAGGAAACGAAGTGATCCTGGGCGTTGTTGAACGCCTCGACGCGGTCCCACAGGGCATCGAACTTGTCGGCCGGGAACTTGCGGTTGATCGGGCCCCAGGCGATGGCGTCCTGGGTGGAAGGTTCTTCGACGATGAAACGGTCAGCCGGCGAACGGCCAGTACGGTGCCCGGTCTCGACGACCAGTGCGCCGGTATCGGCTAGCACGCCTTCACCGCGTTGCAGCGCTTCTTTTACCAGCTCATCGACGCTCAGGTCGGTGTACACGGTGTTGTTGGCTTGCGTCATGAGATACCCCATCCGGCCCGAGGCCGAGTGCTCCAAACGTTTTGTAGTTGTCTAAAAAAAACTACTACAGCGAAAAAAGTGGCCGGATTATGCCAGAAACGCCCAAAAAAAGTAGGCCCCTCCTGTCGTAACTGCCCTTTTGCGCAATTCGACAGGAGAATTCACTGAAATTAAACGTTTCAGTGGCGAGTTTCTGACGCCGTGTCAGTGCCACCACCGGCAAACAGTTGTGCCACATCGCTGGAGTCGAAGAAATAACGCTCGTTGCAGAACTGGCAATCGATCTCGACCTTGCCCCCGCACTCCTCGACCAGCTGCTTGGCATCCTGCTCGCCAAGACTGACCAGCGCATTGCCGGAACGTTCGCGCGAGCAGCTGCATTTGAAACGCAGCGGCTGGATGTCGAACAGGCGTACGGCGTCTTCATGATAGAGGCGGTGCAGCAAGGTTTCGTTGGCCTCGGCCCACTCTTGCGGCTTGAGGGTGTTGGCCAGGGCAATCACATGCTGCCAGCTGTCCTCGCGCTCTTCTTCGTCACGCTGGCGATCCACCGGCAACTGCTGCAGCAACAGGCCGCGGGCCTTGCCGCCTTCGGCGTTGAGCCAGAAGCGCGTGTTGAGCTGCTGCGACTGCACGAAGTAGTTGGTGAAGCACTCGGCCAGGTTTTTGCCGTCGAGCTCGACGGTACCCTGGTAGCGCTGGCCCTTGACCGGGTCGATGGTCAGGGTCAGATGGCCGTCCGGCATCAGCTGAGCCAACGTCGCGTCGGCGGGGATCTGGTCCGCTTCGTATCGCGCCATGCCCCGGATGTCGCGCTCGCCCGAGCACTCCACCATCAACAGTGGGATGGGGCCGGCAGAGCGGGCCTGAAGGATCAGCAGGCCGTCGAACTTCAACGCGCCCACCAACAGCGAGGTAGCGGCCATCAGTTCGCCGAGCAATGTGGCAACGGGCTGTGGGTAGGCATGACGAGCCAACACTGCGGCGTAGCTGTCATCGAGTGCCACCCACTCGCCGCGAATATCGCGGTCGTCGAAGATGAAACGTTGGGTGAAATCGGTATCCGGCAAATCGCTCATAGGTTTTGGCTATCTAAAAATGATGACAAAATGGTTACACGGTATGTCTGACAATTGCGAGACCCCGTGACAGAGCGCTCACAAGGCGCTCCGATTCCTGATTGCAATAGAGGTATTTTATGGACAATCGACCACTGTTAAAAGCAACGTGGTCCTGGGGCCCCTTGGCAGCCTGCACGTTGCTGCCCATCGCTCTACTGTGTTTCTGGTTATGGCCCTTTGGCCAGATCCTGTGCCTGACTTTCGACGAATGGCTGTTCCACAGCCTCAATGCACCGTTGGCCGACAACACCGCCTGGCGCTATGTCTGGACCATCGGCAGCCTGCGGCCCTTCGACATCGTCGTTGGCCTGGTCCTTCTGGCCGTGCTGATCCGCGGCGACTGGGTGTTCAAAGCCAGCCAGGTGCGTGAAGCCTTCTTCGGCTTTCTGGTTACGCTAATCCTCTTAGTGGTGATTCGCGCGCTGTTTTCCAAGTGGGTGGATGCAATGGGCTGGCAGCATGACAGCCCATCGATGGTATTCACCAACGCTGTGCACCTGAGCGACTACTACCCGAACCTTGAGAAGGCATGGGAGCTGAAGGACCGTTCCAGCAACAGCTTCCCGGGCGACCACGCCTCGGTGTTGCTGATCTGGGCCTTGTTCATGAGCCTGTTCAGCCGGCGCCTGGTCCAGCACCTGGTGATCTGGGGCCTGGCGTTGCTGTTCATGCTGCCACGGCTGGTCGCAGGCGCGCACTGGGGGCAGGATGACTACATCGGTGGCTTGCTGATGGCAGTGCTGGCCTTGGGCTGGAGCTGCCATACGCCGCTAGCGGCAAAGGGTAGCGCATTGCTGGTGCGGTGGACGGCGCCATTGTTTGCCCTCGGGGCCAGGCTACCGTTGGTCGGGCGCCTGGCGGTGTTCCGCTAGAGGCCAGGGGCTGCTGCTCAGCCCCTTTCAGTCAAAATGACCGTGCAGTTGGTGAATCTGCCGCCGCTGCTTCTTGTTCGGCCGGCCGTCGGTGGTCACGCCCATCGCCCCGGCCTTGCGCAGCTCGGCTGCCTGCTCACGGCGGCGCACACTCTCCTCGGTTTCTGCGTACAGGGCCTGCGCTTCAGGCGCCCCCCTGCGTACCGCCGACAGCGCCTTGACCACCACGGTACGCTCGTCGAAACCGGTACGCAGCACGAACTCGTCACCCACCCTCGGCTCTTTGCCAGGTTTGCAGCGCTCGCCACGGCAATGCACCTTGCCACTTTCGATGGCGGCCTTGGCCAGCGCCCGGGTCTTGTAGAACCGCGCCGCCCATAACCATTTATCCAGGCGTACCTTGTCGTCCTCTTCCGCTTTGTGTGCCATCCCGTTACCTCGAATTCTGTCTTTAACCGAACTGTACTACCGTAACTGACGGATGCAAAAAGTCCCCGCCGTGCTTACAGTTCACCACCTCATTCGCAGGGTGTGCTTCGTGAAGACATTTGACCATCTGACTGTAATCGGCCTGCGTGAGTGGGTCGCTTTGCCCGACCTCGGTGTGGCGGGCCTGCGCGCGAAGATCGATACCGGTGCCAGCACCTCCAGCCTGCACGCTACCGAGGTGGAGCCTTTCGAGCGCGACGGTCAGCCGTGGGTGCGCTTTACGGCCCACCTGGGTTCGGTCGTGCAATTGCGCCACCGCCGCTGCGAAGCCCCACTGGTCACGATGAAGACCATCAAGAGCTCCAACGGCCACGCCCAGACCCGTTACGTGATCCGCACATCGTTGGCGTTGGGCGATGGCGTCTGGGAGGTAGAGTTCACCCTCGCCTGCCGCAAGAACATGCGCTACCGCCTGCTGCTGGGCTCCAAGGCGCTCATTCACGGCCAGCTGGTGGTCAACCCCGGGCTCAAGTACGTGCAAGACAAACCGGCCTACCCGGCCACCCTATCTCCTGTCACAGGTGCTGCATGAAGATCGCTGTGCTGTCGCGCAATCCGCGTCTGTATTCCACCCGCCGGCTGGTCGAAGCCGGCACTCAGCGTGGCCATGAAATGGTGGTGATCGATACCTTGCGGGCCTACATGAACATCGCCAGCCACAAGCCGCAGATCCATTACCGCGGCAAGCCGCTGGAGGGTTTCGATGCAGTGATCCCACGCATCGGCGCCTCAGTGACGTTCTACGGCTGCGCGGTGCTGCGCCAGTTCGAGATGATGGGCGTTTACCCGCTCAACGAGTCGGTGGCCATCGCCCGTTCGCGTGACAAGCTGCGTTCGTTGCAGTTGTTGTCCCGGCGCGGCATCGGCCTGCCCATTACCGGGTTCGCCCACTCGCCGGACGACATCCCCGACCTGATCCAGATGGTCAATGGCGCCCCACTGGTCATCAAGGTACTGGAAGGCACGCAAGGCATCGGCGTGGTGTTGTGCGAGACGACCCAAGCAGCCGAGTCAGTGATCGAAGCGTTCATGGGCCTGAAACAGAACATCATGGTTCAGGAGTACATCAAGGAGGCCGGCGGTGCCGATATCCGCTGCTTCGTGGTAGGCGACAAGGTGATTGCTTCGATGAAGCGCCAGGCCAAACCAGGCGAGTTCCGCTCCAACCTGCATCGGGGCGGTGTGGCCAGCTTGATCAAGATCACGCCCGAAGAACGTATAACCGCCATTCGTGCCGCCAAGGTGATGGGCCTGAGTGTGGCGGGGGTGGATATTCTGCGCTCCAACCACGGCCCGCTGGTGATGGAGGTGAATTCCTCACCGGGGCTGGAAGGTATCGAGGTGACAACCGGCAAGAACGTGGCCGGTATGATCATCGAGCATCTGGAGAAAAATGGCGGGCCGAATCAGACCCGGACCAAGGGCAAGGGCTGAGGTTTCGGGGCTGCCGTGCAGCCCCGTCGTCGGCAGCGAAAGCTCACACCGCGTTACGCGGTAGCAAAAGCCCCAACGGTAACCTCACCCGCGCCTCGATCCCGCCCCCGGAGCGGTTGCGCAACTCGACATTACCGCCATGCTGGGCGGCGATCCGCTTGACGATCGCCAGCCCCAGCCCGGTGCCCTTGCCACCCCGCGCTCGGTCCCCACGAATGAACGGGTTGAAGATGGTCTCCAGCTCCGACTCATCGATCCCTGCGCCCCGGTCCAGCACGCTCAGCACCACATAAGGCGCGCTCTCATCGCCCGACACATAGGCGGCCACCTCTACCCCCTTGCCCGCATGATGCAGCGCATTACCGATCAGGTTGCCCAGCATGCGTTTGAGCGAAACCCGTCGCAGCGGGAATGGCGGAATAGGCTCGAGGCACAAGCGCACACGCTCTTGCGGCTGGTTGTAGGGCGCCACCACTTCGCGCACCAGGTCGGCCAGGTCGACCTCCTCCAGCGGCTCGTCGCGGCCATCGCGAATGAAAGCCAGGAACTGGTCAAGAATCGCATCCATGTCTTCGATGTCGCGGACCATGTCGTCGCTCAGGTCGTTGTCACTGTTGAGCAAGGACAGCGACAGACGCAGACGCGTCAGTGGCGTGCGCAAATCGTGGGACACCCCCGCCAGCATCAACTCGCGCTCACGCCCGGCCTGCTCGACATCCTCGGCCATCTGGTTGAACGCGCGATACACCTCGGTCATTTCGCTCGGCGTATCACTGATCGGCAGACGCACACTGCGGCCCTGGCCCAACTGGCGGGCAGCGAACACCAGGCGTTTGAGCGGCTGGTTGAGCTGGCGCACGAAGATCCATGCCGAGGCGGTGGACAACAGGCCGATGGCCAGGAACCAGCCAAGCACGTTCCAGATCTTCTGGCCCCGCAACGGGTGCGGATAAAGCGGCACTTTCAGCCAGCCTGGGCCGAGGCTTGGCGCGTTGACCCACAACGCAGGCGGTGCGTGGATGCGCAAGCGCACTTCGGTGTCCTCGCCCAGCTCGGCCTGCATCTGGCGTTGATAGATTTCGCTGTAGGGCCAGTGCTGTTCGCCCTCTGGCACGCCAGAGCCGGTCACCCGGATCAGGCCTGCGGCTTCGGCAATCTTGTCGCGGTTTTCTTCATCGGCCGCCCAATAGGCGCGCAGCGTCAGCGCCACACCATGGCTGTATTGCCGATCGACCAGCACGTCCTCGTTCATCAGCAGGTAGACCAGGGTCAACGCCTTGGAGAACAGGACGACGATCAGCACCAGCCACAGGGTACGGGCGAAGAAGCTCTGCGGGAACCAGACCGGAGTTTTCATCGAAGGCCAGCGTTCATTTGCTGGCGTTTCCGTCCGGTACGAAGACGTAACCTACGCCCCACACAGTCTGGATATACCGCGGTTTGGACGGGTCCGGTTCGATCATGCGGCGCAGGCGCGAGATCTGTACGTCGATCGAGCGCTCCAGGGCATCCCACTCACGGCCACGGGCCAGGTTCATCAGCTTGTCGCGGGTCAACGGCTCGCGGGCGTGCATGACCAGCGCCTTGAGCACGGCGAACTCACCGGTGGTGAGCATGTGCACTTCTTCACCCCGCTTGAGCTCACGGGTGGCCAGCGACAGCTCGTAATCGCCGAAGGTGACCAACTCGTCCTCGCTGCCCGGGGCGCCCGGCACCGTCGGTGCCTGACGGCGCAACACGGCCTTGACCCGCGCCATCAGCTCGTCCGGGTTGAACGGCTTGCCCAGGTAATCGTCAGCGCCCAGCTCAAGCCCCTTGATGCGGCTGAGCTCGTCACCCTTGGCGGTGAGCATGATGATCGGGATCTGGTTGTTCGACTGGCGCAGGCGCTTGCACGCTGACAGGCCATCCTCGCCGGGCAGCATCAGGTCGAGCACCACCAGGTTGAACACCTCGCGCTGCAGCAGGCGGTCCATCTGTTCGGTGTTGGGCACCGCACGGGCACGGTAGCCCTTGCTGGTGAAGAAACGTTCCAGCAGGCTGCTGAGCCCCGGATCGTCGTCGACGATGAGAATCTTGTCACCTTCAGCGGTATTTGCGGTGCCGGTCATGAATAACTCCTCTGAGATCGCCGCGCATTATGGCGTAGCCATTGCCACGCGTGCCGTGAGCATTGTTAGCAGATTTTTCCCCCGGCGCCAGTTCCCGGCCTCGGCGACTGGCCTGGCGCCATCACCGCAAGCCTTCTCCGATGGGTATAATGCGCGGCTTTCATCCAGCGCCGCCGGGCGGAACAAGCGCCTCGCAGCCCCCGTATTCACAATTGTCAGGTGGTTTACATGGACAGCATCAGCAGCCGTATCGCCGAGGAACTGGGCGTACGCCCTCAGCAGGTCGAGGCGGCCGTGGGCCTGTTGGACGAAGGCTCGACCGTGCCCTTCATCGCCCGTTACCGCAAGGAAGTGACCGGTAGCCTGGACGACACCCAGTTGCGGCACCTGGAAGAGCGCCTGCGCTACCTGCGCGAGCTGGACGAGCGACGTGCGAGCATCCTGTCCAGCATCGAGGAACAGGGCAAGCTGACCCCTGAACTGGCCCGCGAGATCAAGCTGGCCGACACCAAGACCCGCCTCGAAGACCTTTACCTGCCCTACAAGCAAAAGCGCCGCACCAAGGGCCAGATCGCCCTGGAAGCGGGCCTGGGCGAGTTGGCCGACGGCCTGTTCAACGACCCGCAACTGGCGCCGGAAAGCGAAGCGGCGCGCTTCGTCGATGCCGAAAAGGGTGTCGCCGACGTCAAGGCCGCCCTCGAGGGCGCCAAGTACATCCTCATGGAGCGCTTCGCCGAGGACGCTGCCCTGCTCGACAAGCTGCGCAACTTCCTCAAGCAGGAAGCGGTGCTCAGTGCCCGCGTGGTGGCTGGCAAGGAAGAGGAAGGCGCCAAGTTCCGCGACTATTTCGCCCATGACGAACTGCTGCGCAATTGCCCGTCGCACCGCGCACTGGCGATTTTCCGCGGCCGTAACGAAGGCGTGCTGAGCGCATCGCTGAAAGTCGGCGAAGAGCTGCCGGGCACCCTGCACCCCTGCGAAATGATGATTGGCGGGCACTTCGGCGTGGAAAACCGCAACCGCCCGGCTGACAAGTGGCTGGGCGAGGTGGTGCGCTGGACCTGGAAGGTCAAGCTGTACACCCACCTGGAAACCGACCTGTTCGGTGAGTTGCGCGACAACGCCGAAAGCGAGGCGATCAATGTCTTCGCCCACAACCTGCATGACTTGCTGCTGGCCGCCCCGGCCGGCCCGCGTGCCACCCTGGGCTTCGACCCGGGCCTGCGTACCGGCTGCAAGGTCGCAGTGGTCGATGCCACCGGCAAGCTGCTGGACACCGCGACGGTCTATCCGCACGCGCCACGCAACGACTGGGACCGCACGATTTCGGTACTGGCCGCGCTGTGCGCCAAGCACTCGGTGGAGCTGATCGCCATTGGCAACGGCACCGCCAGCCGCGAAAGCGACAAGCTGATCGCTGAGCTGGTTAAAAAATACCCGGCGCTGAAGATCACCAAGATCATGGTGTCCGAAGCCGGAGCGTCGGTGTACTCGGCATCGGAGCTGGCTGCCCGTGAATTCCCTGACCTGGACGTCTCGATCCGTGGCGCCGTGTCGATTGCCCGCCGCCTGCAGGACCCGCTGGCCGAACTGGTGAAGATCGACCCCAAATCCATCGGTGTCGGCCAGTATCAGCACGATGTATCCCAGGTGAAGCTGGCGCGCGGGCTGGACGCTGTGGTCGAAGACTGTGTGAACGCCGTGGGTGTGGACGTCAACACCGCTTCGGTCGCGCTGCTGACCCGTATCTCTGGCCTCAACGCCACCCTGGCGCAGAACATCGTCGCGCACCGCGATGCCAATGGACCGTTCGCCACCCGTGCCGCACTCAAGAAGGTCAGCCGGCTGGGCGAGAAAACCTTCGAGCAGGCCGCCGGCTTCCTGCGCGTCATGAACGGCGACAACCCGCTGGATGCCTCCGCCGTGCACCCGGAGGCCTACCCGCTGGTGAAACGCATCGCCGCCGACACCGGCCGTGACATCCGCTCGCTCATCGGCGACAGCGGCTTCCTCAAGCGCCTTGACCCCAAGCAGTTCACCGACGAAACCTTCGGCCTGCCCACCGTCACCGACATCCTCCAGGAACTGGACAAGCCCGGGCGTGACCCGCGCCCCGAGTTCAAGACCGCCACCTTCCAGGACGGCGTCGAAGACCTCAAGGACCTGGAGCCTGGCATGATTCTCGAAGGCGTGGTCACCAACGTCACCAACTTCGGTGCTTTCGTCGACATCGGCGTGCACCAGGACGGCCTTGTGCACATCTCGGCGCTGTCCGAGAAGTTCGTCAAGGACCCGCGCGAGGCGGTCAAGGCCGGCGACGTGGTCAAGGTCAAGGTCATGGAAGTGGACATCCCGCGCAAGCGTGTCGGCCTGTCCATGCGCATGAGCGATACCCCGGGCGAAAAAGTCGAAGGCAACCGCGGTGGCAACCGTGGCAATGGCGGCAACCGCCAGCAGCAGGCACCACGCCAGCGCGAAACCGCTAGCGCCGCCCCGGCGAACAACGCCATGGCTGCGCTCTTTGCCAACGCCAAGCAGTTGAAGAAGAAGTGATGGAGATCCCCAAGGCGCTGGTTGAAAGTGCCTACAGCCAGCTGCTGGGCTGCCGCCTGCAACGCCTGGACACCGGCGTGGCAGAGGTGGCTCTGGCGCTTGAGCCGCACCTGCGCAACCGCGGCCAGAAGCTGCACGGCGGGGCGATCTTCAGCCTGGTGGACATCGCCATGGGCCTGGCCTGCTCGGCCAGCCATGGCTTTGACCAGCAGAGCGTGACCATCGAATGCAAGATCAACTACATGCGCGCGGTCGGTGACGGCGAGGTACTGTGCACGGCGCGGGTGCTGCACGCCGGGCGGCGCACCTTGGTGGTCGACGCCGACGTAGTCCAAGGCGACAAACTGGTCGCCAAAGCGCAGGGAACCTTCGCAGTTCTCTAGCTCACCAAATGGTATCTGCGGTATTTTGCGGCAGTGCGCTGGCACTGCCGTAACCGCGTAAACCAGGCGACAACGCCAGTTCCTTTCCTCCTACCCTTGTAGACCGTCAACTCTACCCCCATATTGGGGCGACTGATGCGTGAAGGAAACCATCTTGAGCGACCTCCTCAACCGCCGCCTGAGCCTGCTCGGCGCCAATCTTCCCCTGCTCAAGCAGTGCCTGCACGGTATTGAGCGCGAATGCCTGCGCGTCACCGACGAAGGTCGCCTGGCGCAGACCCCACACCCGGAAAGCCTGGGTTCGGCGCTGACCAACGAGCAGATAACCACCGATTATTCCGAGTCGCTGCTGGAGTTCATCACCCCGGCCCTGGCTGACCCGGCCCAGGTGCTGGAAAGCCTCGAGCAAACCCACCGTTTCGTCTACAGCAAGCTTGGCGACGAACTGCTGTGGAGCCCGTCGATGCCGTGCACGCTGCCGGCCGAGGAGGACATCCCGATCGCCGAGTACGGGACCTCGAACATCGGCAAGCTGAAGCACGTCTACCGCAAGGGCCTGGCCCTGCGCTACGGCCGCACCATGCAGTGCATCGCCGGCATCCACTACAACTTCTCGTTGCCTGAAGCGCTGTGGCCCCTGCTGCGCGCCGCCGAAGGCAACGATCAGAGCGACCGCGACTATCAATCGGCGGCTTACATTGCGCTGATCCGCAACTTCCGCCGTTACAGCTGGCTGCTGATGTACCTGTTCGGTGCCTCGCCAGTCCTGGACAAAGGCTTCCTGCGCGGTCGCCCGCACCAGCTCGAAGAGCTGGACGCCGAAACCCTGTACCTGCCCTACGCCACCAGCCTGCGCATGAGCGACCTGGGTTACCAGAGCAATGCTCAGGCGGGCCTGACGCCCTGCTACAACAACCTGGCCAGTTATACCGACAGCCTGCGCAAGGCAGTGGGCACGCCCTACCCGCCCTACGTCGAGATCGGCACGCATGTCGACGGCGAATGGGTGCAGTTGAACACCAACATCCTGCAGATTGAGAACGAGTACTACTCGAACATTCGCCCCAAACGTGTCACCTACACCGGCGAACGGCCGATCCAGGCCCTGACCTCCCGCGGCGTGCAGTATGTCGAGGTGCGTTGCCTGGACATCAACCCGTTCCTGCCGGTAGGCATCGACCTCACCGAGGCGCGCTTCATCGACGCGTTCCTGCTGTTCTGTGCGCTGGAAGACAGCCCGCAGCTGGACAACGGCGAATGCGGCCAGTGCACCGACAACTTCCTGACCGTGGTCAAGGAAGGCCGTCGCCCAGGCCTTGAGCTGCACCGCAATGGCCTGCCGATCGGCCTGAAAGACTGGGCCAGTGAACTGATCGAGCGTATCCGGCTATTGGCCAGCCTGCTCGACCAGGCGCAAGGCTCTGATGAGCACGCCAAGGCCCTGGATGCCCAGCAGGCCAAGGTCGACGACGCGTCGCTCACCCCCTCTGCCCAGGTCTTGGCACGCATGGCCGAGCATGACGAAAGCTTCGTCCAGTTCTCGCTTCGCCAAAGCCGGCTCCACGCCGAGGCTTTCCGCGAGCAGCCACTGAGCAACGACAAGCAGCAGGCATTCGAAACGCTGGCACGCGAATCGCTCGCCAAGCAGTCCGAGCTGGAGCAAGACGAAGTCGGTGACTTCGACCTGTTCGTCGGCGCCTACCAGGCCAGTATCCTGGCAATCAGCAACTGATGAACCGCTCGACCACCCCGCGCAAGCCGCGCGCCAGCAGCCAGGCCAGGATCGAAGCCATCCTGGCGGCGGCGCGCGAACTGCTGGCTGAACAAGGGGTGGCGGCACTTTCCATCTACAGCGTGGCCGAGCGGGCGCAGATTCCACCCTCGTCGGTGTATCACTTCTTCGCCAGCGTGCCGGCCTTGCTGGAAGCCCTGACAGCCGATGTGCACCGGGCGTTTCGCGAAGCCCTGAGCGCACCGATCGACAGCAGCGCATTGAGCACCTGGCAGCAACTGTCACGGCTGATCGAAGAGCGCATGCTTGCCATCTACAACGAGGATGCGGCGGCGCGGCAGCTGATTCTGGCGCAGCATGGCCTGAGCGAGGTGGTGCAGGCCGACCGGCAGCACGACATGGAACTGGGCGATTTGATGCACAAGCTGTTCGACCAGCATTTCCACCTGCCGGCGATGCCGCTGGATGTGGATGTGTTTGCCTTGGCCATGGAGCTCAGTGACCGGGTCTATGCCCGCTCTATGCAGCTGCATGAACAGATCACGCCGCGCATGGCAGAGGAAGGGATGCGGGTATGCGAGGCGTATCTGGGGCTCTACCTGCCACCGTTTCTGGGTAAACGCCACACAGCGCCCTGAGCCAGGCCCTCAGCTGTAGCTGCAAGCGCGAGGCGCGGTGCGGAGCGATTGGTCACGCGGGCTGGGACTCGCCTGACGCCTTATGGCGGCCCATTCGCGGGCCAAGCCGCGACTGGGTCGCACAGCGCCGCCACGGCCATTACAGCTTGGCGATGGACACCTCGGTGGACTTCACGAACGCAATCACTTCACTGCCCACCTGCAGCTCCAGCTCTTTTACCGAGCGGGTGGTGATCACGGATGTGACGATACCTGAGGCCGTCTGCACGTCGATTTCCGACAGTACCGGGCCTTCGAGGATTTCTTTCACGGTGCCTTTGAACTGGTTACGGACGTTGATAGCTTTGATGGTCATGATGGTCTTCCTTCACTATGGCTTCAGTCTGGTGAGTGAGTCGTTCAATGCGCCCAACGCAATTGCGTGGGCAGAGGGGCTACAGGATCCGGCTCGGGCGCAGTGCCCGGTGCCGACAGAACACGGTTGAGCACTTCGCTTTCCAGCGCGGCCAGGCGGTGTGTACCGCGCGCGCGGGGCCGTGCCAGGTCGACGGTGAGGTCGAGCCCGACTTCGCCGTCCTCGATCAGGATCACCCGATCAGCCACGGCAACCGCCTCGCTGACATCGTGAGTGACCAGCAGCACGGTGAAGCCGTGCTCACGCCACAGGCGTTCTATCAGTTGCTGCATCTCGATGCGGGTCAATGCATCCAGCGCACCCAGCGGCTCGTCCAGCAGCAGCAGGCGTGGCTGGTGGATCAGCGCACGCGCCAAGGCCACGCGCTGTTTCTGGCCACCCGACAGGGCTGCCGGCCATTCATTGGCGCGGTCAGCCAGGCCAACCGCCTCCAGCGCTTGCAGCGCACGGGGGCGCCAGTCACCCGACAGGCCCAGGCCAACGTTGTCGATCACCTTCTTCCACGGCAGCAAGCGTGCGTCCTGGAACATCAGGCGGGTTTCTTCACGGGCCTCTTCCAGCGGCGCAGCGCCGGCCAGCAACTGCCCGCCCGTAGGCTGGTCGAGCCCGGCCAGCAGCCGCAACAGGGTGCTTTTGCCGCAGCCGCTGCGGCCAACGATGGCCACGAACTGCCCCGCCGGAATGTGCAGGTCGATGCCCTTCAAGACTTCGCGCTGGCCAAAGGTCTTGCGCAGGCCGTCGCAGGCCAGCGGGATGCCACGCAACAGGCGTGGCGGCTGTTCCTTGAGCACGGTCATGCGCCCTCCTTCTTGGCCACTTGATAGGCCGGGTGCCAGCGCAGCCACACACGCTCCAGGCCACGGGCGGCGAGGTCGGCAAGTTTGCCGAGCACGGCATACAGAACGATGGCCAGTACCACCACGTCGGTCTGCAGGAACTCACGGGCGTTCATCGCCAGGTAACCGATGCCGGCGTTCGCTGAAATGGTCTCGGCCACGATCAGGGTCAGCCACATGAAACCCAGTGCGAAGCGCACGCCCACCAGGATCGATGGCAGTGCACCCGGCAGGATCACCTGACGGAACAGGCTGAAGCCGGACAAGCCGTAGCTGCGCGCCATTTCCACCAGCGCCGGGTCGACATTGCGGATGCCGTGGTAGGTGTTCAGGTAGATCGGGAACAGCGTGCCCAGCGCGACCAGGAAGATCTTTGCCGACTCGTCGATACCGAACCACAGGATCACCAGCGGGATCAGCGCCAGGTGCGGCACGTTGCGGATCATCTGCACCGAGCTGTCGAGCAGGCGCTCGCCCCAGTTCGACAGGCCGGTGATGAAGCCCAGCACCAGCCCAATGCTGCCACCGATCAGAAAGCCCAGGCCGGCACGCCAGCCGCTGATGGCCAGGTGGGTCCAGATATCGCCGCTACGCACCAGCTCGACACCTGCGCTGACCACTGCGCTAGGTGCTGGCAAGATGCGCGTCGACAGCCAGCCAGCGCTGACCGCCAGTTGCCAGACTGCCAACAGCAGCACCGGCAGTGCCCACGGCGCCAGGCGCTGGGTCAGGGTGGAGGATGTTGCACGACTCATGGCCCGGCCCTCAGCTCTGCGACACAGACTTGGGCAGGATGTCGTTGGCGACCATCTCGCCGAACGGGCTTACGTAGCCTCCGGTTTTCGGTTGCTCCGGGCGCTGTACATCGAGGTGCGGGAACAGCAGTTCGGCGACCCGATACGATTCTTCCAGGTGTGGATAACCCGAGAAGATGAAGGTATCGATCCCCAGGTCGGCATATTCCTTCACCCGCGCCGCGACAGTCGGGCCATCGCCCACCAGGGCGGTGCCGGCACCGCCACGCACCAGGCCAACGCCTGCCCACAAGTTGGGGCTGACTTCCAGGTTGTCGCGGTTGCCGCCGTGCAGCGCAGCCATGCGCTGCTGGCCCACCGAGTCGAAGCGCGCCAGCGAGGCCTGGGCACGGGCGATGGTGTCATCGTCCAGGTGCGAGATCAGGCGGTCAGCCGCAGCCCATGCTTGTTCGTTGGTTTCGCGCACGATCACGTGCAGGCGAATGCCGAAGCGTACTTCGCGGCCTTGGGCAGCGGCTTTTTCGCGCACCTGGGCAATCTTCTCGGCCACAGCTGCCGGCGGCTCGCCCCAGGTCAGGTACAACTCGACCTGTTCGGCGGCCAGGTCCTGAGCGGCCTGCGACGAACCGCCGAAATACAGCGGCGGGCGTGGTTGCTGGATCGGCGGGTAGAGCAGCTTGGCGCCCTTCACCTGGATGTGCTTGCCGTCGTAATCGACGTTTTCGCCTTCCAGCACCTTGCGCCAGATACGGGTGAACTCGACCGAGGCTTCGTAGCGCTCCTGGTGGTTCAGGTGCAGCCCATCACCCGCCAGTTCATCGGGGTCGCCACCGGTCACTAGGTTGAACAGCGCACGGCCATTGGACAGGCGGTCCAACGTTGCAGCCTGACGTGCTGCCACGGTCGGCGAAATGATGCCTGGGCGCAGGGCAACCAGGAACTTCAGATGCTGGGTCACGGGAATCAGCGACGCTGCCACCAGCCACGAGTCCTCGCAGGAACGCCCAGTAGGGATCAGCACCCCACCAAAACCAAGGCGGTCGGCGGCCTGCGCGATCTGCTGCAGGTAGCCGTGGTCGACCGCGCGGGCGCCCTCGGATGTGCCCAGGTACTTGCCGTCACCATGGGTCGGGAGGAACCAGAAAATGTTAAGGCTCATTGGAGTTGTCTCCTCAAAGGTGGCGAGGGCCACAGCGGCGCCCCGGCACAGGCGAATCGATCAAGGCGCGCTGGCGACCTTGGCCGGGGGTGTCCAGATCACGTCCTTGATGCTCAGCGGCTTGGGAATCAGCTTCAGCGCGTGGAAGGTGTCGGCGATTTTCTGTTGTGCGGCCACCACCTCGGGTGTCAGCGGCGCGGCACCGTAGCCTTGGCGTTTGACTGAGGTCAGGGTGATGTCGGCGGGCAGCCCGAGCAGCGGAGCGACCTGGTCGGTCACTTCCTGAGGGTTGGCCTGCGACCATCTGCCCACGGCGCGTACTTCTTCGATGAGGGCGTTGATCACAGCCGGATGCTGGGTCGCGTAGTTGCGGGTGGCCAGGTAGAACTGGTGGTTGTCGACCAGCGCTTTGCCGTCACGCAGGGTGCGTGCCTGCAACTGCTGTTCGGCGGCGGCCTGGTACGGGTCCCAGATCACCCAGGCATCAACGCTGCCACGCTCGAACGCGGCGCGGGCATCGGCCGGCGGCAGGTAGACGGGCTGTATGTCGCTGTACTTGAGGCCCGCTTCTTCCAGGGCGCGGACCAGCAGGTAATGAACGTTCGAGCCTTTGTTGAGGGCAACCTTCTTGCCCTTGAGCTCCTTCACCGACTGGATCGGCGAACCCTTTGGCACAAGGATCGCTTCACTGTGCGGCGCAGGCGGTTCGTAGGCCACATAGAGCAGATCGGCACCAGCAGCCTGGGCGAATACCGGGGGCGTTTCACCGGTTACGCCAAAGTCGATGGAGCCGACATTCAAGCCTTCGAGCAGTTGCGGGCCACCGGGGAATTCGGTCCATTGCACCTGGACGCCCTGATCGACCAGGCGCTTTTCCAGCGTGCCCTTGGCTTTGAGCAGCACCAGGGTGCCGTATTTCTGATAGCCGATACGCAGGCTTTCAGCCTGGGCTTGAGTGATGGCGCCGAAGGACACAGCCGCCGCAAACAGGGCGACCAGACCACGACGCAAGAAGACTGTGCGCATGGCGCTCTCCTGTGCGAGTAGGTTCGGGTTGCACCTGCTTGCCTCGTTGACGGGCGAGTAAGGTGGATGACGCGATAAAGCCGTTGTGGCGGTTCAGATGCTCCAGCGGGCACTGATCAAGCGTTCGTTGAGTACGCCGGGGGCCACGGGCCGCGGCCGACGGGCCAGGGCCAGGTGGAAGGTCTCCAGCGCGTCCTGCAGCCGCTCTTGCAGAGCGGGTGACAACTGTGCCGGCTGGGCGCCTTCTGCGTAGGTGACCTGGCTGTCGTCGGCGAAGATCCCTTGCAGGGTCTCTTGCGCCTTGAGTGCCGACAGCACTGGCTTTAACGCGTAATCGACCGCGAGCATGTGGGCGATGCTGCCGCCGGTGGCGATTGGCAGCACGATCTTGTGGGCCAGGGCGCGTTCGGGTAGCAGGTCGAGCAATGTTTTCAGTGCCCCGGCAAACGATGCCTTGTATACCGGGGTGGCGACGATCAGGCCGTCGGCCTGAGCCACCAGTTGCTGGAAGTGCTGCACTTGTGGGCTGTCGAAGCGGGCGTGGAGCAGGTCTTCAGCGGGGAAGTCTCGTACCTGGAAGGTCACCACCTCGGCACCACGCTCCTGCAGCCACTGGCGCGAACGCTGGAGCAGCACGCCGGAGCGTGAACGGAGACTTGGGCTACCACCGATTGAGACGACCAGCATTGAAGTGCTTCCTCGTGTTCTGTTGGGCTGACATTACCAGCCCTCACATATTCCTAGAAATCATATTTATTCATTTGCTTATGCTTTTTAGCTTCAATTTTTAAGCTGCAAGCTGCAAGCTGTAAGCCGCAAACTTCAAGAAAAACTGGCCCAGCTTGTAGCTTGTAGCTTGCAGCTTGCAGCTTGCAGCTCGCCTCAGCGATTAGGTTGCGGGGTGAGTCGCAGGTAGGGTTTTACGGCGCGGTAGCCTTTTGGGAAGCGCTGCTTGATCTCTTCCTCATCCTTCAGCGAAGGCACGATCACTACTTCGTCGCCGTCCTGCCAGTTACCTGGCGTGGCGACCTTGTGGTTGTCGGTGAGCTGCAGCGAGTCGATTACCCGCAGTATTTCGTTGAAGTTGCGCCCGGTGCTGGCCGGATAGGTGATGGTCAGCCGCACCTTCTTGTTCGGGTCGATGACGAACAGCGAGCGAACGGTCAGGGTGTCGCTGGCGTTCGGGTGTATCAGGTCGTACAGGTCGGAAACCTTACGGTCGGCGTCGGCGATGATCGGGAAGTTGACCACGGTGTTCTGGGTCTCGTTGATGTCCTCGATCCATTTGTGGTGCGAGTCGACCGGGTCCACGGACAGGGCGATGGCCTTGACCCCACGTTTGGCGAAGTCGTCCTTGAGCTTGGCGGTCAGGCCCAGCTCGGTGGTGCACACCGGGGTGAAGTCGGCCGGGTGAGAGAACAGCACGCCCCAGCTGCTACCAAGCCACTCGTGGAAGCGGATCTTGCCTTCGCTGGAATCCTGTTCGAAATCGGGGGCGATATCGCCGAGTTTGAGGCTCATGGGGTGCGGCTCCTGTGCTGTGGACTGGCCTTGTGGGCTCAATGTGCCTTCATTCAGATAAAAACAAAAAGAATAAATAACGATTTATTTATAATCTAAGAGCATATTAAGTTACAGACATGAAAAAGCCTCGCATCACGCGAGGCTTCTTGTTCAGCTACGGCTTACAGGAAGTTGTAAGTGTAGTTGAAGATCAGACGGGTCTGATCCTGGTCAGCCAGCGAGCTGGTGCCGGTGCCGCGGTACACACCGTGACGCAGGCTGGCACCCAGGCCTTTGAAGGTGCCTTCCTGAATCACGTAGTCAACGCGAGCGTCGCGCTCCCATTCGCTGAAGGTACCGCCGCCAACGGCGTTCTTGCCGTCTTCACCTTTCAAGTAGGAAACGGACGCTTTCAGGCCAGGCACGCCCAGGCGAGCAAAGTCATACGAGTACTGACCGAAGGTGGTGTTCTCACCGGCCTTGGCGAACTGGTTGATCATGCTGTCAGTGAACAGGTAGAAGCTGGAACCGCCTGCACCTTCGTTGCGGCCATTGCCATCAACGACGTTGCCTTGGTTGAGCCAGACGAAACCGCCGTCGTCACTGACTTGCTGATGACCGAGCATCAGTGCATGGCCACCCAGGGTGTAGGTGAACATGGCAGACCAGGTCTTGTTATCGACCTCGCCGGCGTTCTTGGCATAGCCATTGTTATTGTTGAAGCGGTAACCAGCTTCACCATTCTTGCCGTCGCTGCTGCTGTCGAAGTAGCGCAGGTCAGTCTTGAACGACTGGTCGTCAGCGATCTTGAACACGTGGGTCGCGCCCAGGAAGTGCTGCTTGTAGAAGTCTTCCAGGTTCGAGTAGTAGTACTGCAGGGTCAAGTCGGGCGTGAGCTTGTAGTCCAGGCCACCGTAGCGGAATTTGTTGCTGTCCTGGGTGCCGCCCGCCACGGACAGACCGGTACGGTTGCTCGAAGCACGGCCCATGGCGTGAGTCAGCTGACCTGCGTTGATGGTCAGATTGTCGATTTCTTTCGACTGGATCGTGCCACCTTCAAAGGTTTGCGGCAGCAGACGGCCATCGTTGGCAACCAAGATTGGCAGGTTAGGTGCCAGCGCGCTACCGAAGTGGGCTTCAGTCTTGGAGAAACGAGCCTTGGCGTTGGCGCCGAAGCGGCCCCACTGGCTTACTGCAGAACCATCGCTATCGTCGGGCATGAATCCGCTTTTGTGATAGCCGCGGCCGCCATCGAGCTGGATGCCCCACAGAGCCTGCGCATCAACACCGAAACCGACAGTGCCTTCAGTGAAACCGGAAATGTAATCGAGCTTAAAACCCTGGCCAGACTCACGCTGATCCGGGCGCGGATCGGTGTGCGCTTCACGGTTATTGTTGTCGAAATACATGGTGCGCGAGCTAAGCGACAGTTTACTGTCTTCAACGAAACCGGCAGCGCCTGCTTGCTGGGCGAGAACCCCCAGTGCCACGGCCAGAGCCAGGCTGGACTTGTACATGTTTTGCTCCTCTACGTTCTAATTTTTGTGTATCTCTGGCGGCAGGATCTGATGCCCCGCTCACCGTGGATTGGCGATTTAGTCACAAAGAATGACCAGCAAGTCAATCGTTACTGAACATTTCACGACTTTGGTCTAAGACGCCAGCTGCGCTACAGGATAATGACAATCCTATAAATCCAAAATGACCGTTTTATGAATTTCTAAGATTTTTAAGGCATATGGTTGAAACCTTTACTGCCAAAAACTGTATCGGCATAAGCCTGTAATAGCTTTAGGTTATTTGCAAACGTTTGCTCATATCCTTATTCCTATCTGATCTGTGCAGCCGATAAAAACCGAGCGCTGCACTCGGTCTTGCTCCTGAGCATCGCCAAGCTCCTGGGCTTAAAGCGAATGGCTCCTATGCTAATTCCAAAAAGTTATTTATTTTATATTTCTTAGATCATCTAGCCTTCTTGCCATTCATCACTTCGATTGTCTGACAAGAGGTCCGACCATGATCCCGCACGCTCCACTGCGCCTGTTCGCTGCCCTGGCCCTCGCCGGCACCAGTTGGTTCGCCCAAGCCGCCGACCTCACAGTCGCCTACCAGACCACCGTCGACCCGGCCAAAGTGGCCCAGGTCGATGGCGACTACGAAAAAGCCAGCAAGGCCAGCATCGACTGGCGCAAGTTCGATAACGGCGCCGATGTGATCACTGCGGTGGCCAGCGGCGACGTGCAGATCGGCTACCTGGGCTCCAGCCCGCTGGCCGCTGCTGCCAGCCGCAAGCTGCCGGTGGAAACCTTCCTGATCGCCACTCAGATCGGCGCCGGCGAGGCGCTGGTGGCCCGCGACAGCATCAAGACCCCACAAGACCTGATCGGCAAGAAGGTCGCAGTGCCTTTCGTTTCGACCGGCCACTACAGCCTCTTGGCCGCGCTCAAAAGCTGGAACATCGACCCGTCCAAGGTGCAGATCCTCAACCTCGCCCCACCGGCGATCATCGCGGCCTGGAAGCGCGGCGACATCGATGCCACGTACGTTTGGGACCCGGCACTGGGCGTGGCCAAGGAAAACGGCAAGGTACTGATCACCTCCGGGGAACTGGCAGAAAAAGGCGCACCCACCTTCGATGCCTGGATCGTGCGCAAGGACTTCGCCGACAAGCACCCCGAGGTGGTCAAAGCCTTTGCCAAGGTCACCCTCGACGCCTACGCCGACTACCGCAAAGACCCGGCGGCCTGGCTGGCCAACAAAGACAACGTGGCCAAGCTGGTGAAGCTGTCCGGCGCCAAGGCCAGCGATATCCCGGTGCTGTTGGAGGGTAACGTCTACCCGCTGGCCGCCGACCAGGCCAACGCCCTGGGCGCACCGACCACTCAAGCACTGACCGACACCGCCACCTTCCTCAAGCAGCAAGGCAAGGTCGACGCCGTGTTGCCGGACTACTCGGCCTACGTCAGCGCCAAGTTCCTGCCCAATTGATCCGGAGCCCGTCATGGCCTTGCTAGAACTGGAGCGCATCAGCGCACAGTACCCCGGCGCCAGCACCCCTGTGCTGGCCGACATCAACCTCAGCCTGGGCCCAGGCCAGTTGCTGGTCGCGCTGGGGCCCTCCGGCAGCGGCAAGACGTCGCTGCTCAACCTTATCGCGGGCTTCGTCACCCCCAGCGGCGGGCGTATCACCCTTGACGGCGTTGCGGTGCAAGGCCCCAGCGCCGAACGCGGCGTGGTGTTTCAGGACGATGCCCTGCTGCCGTGGCAGAACGTGCTGGGCAATGTCGCTTTCGGTTTGGAGCTGGCAGGTGTGGCCCGCGCGGAGCGGGAGGCCAAGGCACGGCAAATGCTGGCATTGGTCGATCTGGATGGCTTTGGCGAGCGGCGCATCTGGCAACTGTCCGGCGGCCAGAAGCAGCGCGTGGGCCTGGCCCGCGCGCTGGCGGCCGACCCAAGGGTACTGCTGATGGACGAGCCGTTCGGCGCCCTTGACGCATTCACCCGCGAGCAGATGCAGGAACTGCTGCTGCAAGTCTGGCAGCGCACTGCCAAACCGGTGTTCCTTATTACTCACGACATTGAGGAAGCGGTATTCCTTGCAACCGAGCTGGTGCTGCTGGCCCCAGCCCCGGGCCGTGTGGTCGAGCGCCTGCAGCTGGACTTCGGCCAACGTTATGCCGCTGGCGAGTCGGCTCGGGCGATCAAGTCTGACCCCCGCTTCATTGAAACTCGCGAGCATGTGCTGGCGCGGGTTTTCTCCCAACGCCAAAGCCTGCAGGAGCACGCATGAGCAGCCTTGATCTGCCGGTCGCCAGCAAGCGCGACAGCCACGCGCGGCCCGTCGAAAAAGCGCGCCGCCAGCTTTCCACCCGCTGGATCAGCACGCTAACCCTGGCCAGCCTGCTGCTGGTCTGGTGGCTGGTGACCGCCGCCGGCTGGATAGAGCCCCTGTTCCTGCCTGCGCCCGGCGACATCCTGGCCAAAGCCTGGAGCTTGCTCACCCAAGGCTACATGGACGCCAGCCTGTGGCAACACCTGGGCGCGAGCCTGGGGCGCATCGGCCTGGCGCTGGTTGCTGCGACCCTGACCGCCATCCCGGTCGGTATCGCCATCGGCTACAACCGTGTAGCCCGCGGCATTCTCGATCCACTGATCGAGTTCTACCGCCCCATACCGCCCCTGGCCTACCTGCCGCTGATCGTCATCTGGTGCGGTATCGGCGAGCTGTCCAAGGTGCTGCTCATCTACCTGGCAATCTTCGCCCCGATCGCGATCGCCACGGCTACCGGCGTGCGCACCGTCGACCCGGCCAGGTTGCGCGCTGCGCAATCGCTGGGGGCGACCAAGGTACAACTGATCCGCCACGTGATCATGCCTAGTGCCCTGCCCGATATCCTCACCGGCATCCGTATCGGCCTGGGTGTGGGCTGGTCGACCCTGGTAGCCGCCGAACTGATCGCTGCCACCAGCGGCCTGGGCTTCATGGTGCAGTCGGCGGCGCAGTTCCTGGTGACTGACGTGGTAGTGCTGGGCATCCTGCTGATCGCCCTGATCGCCTTCGCCCTGGAGATGGGCCTGCGCGCCTTGCAGCGCAAGCTGGTGCCCTGGCATGGGCAAAGCCACTGACGGATTGCTGACCGACCACGCCGGCTACCCGGCGCCTGGAGTGAAAAAGACATGACGCTTACCGTTACCCCCCTCAGCCCGGCCCTTGGTGCCCAGATCAGCGGCGTGGACATCAGCCGCGAGATGACTGACGAGCAGCGCGATGCCATCGAGCAGGCACTGCTGCAACACCAGGTGCTGTTCTTCCGGGACCAGCCGATCACGCCTGAGCAGCAAGCGCGCTTCGCCGCGCGCTTCGGCGACCTGCACATCCACCCGATTTATCCCAACGTCCCGCAAACCCCGCAGGTGCTGATCCTCGACACCGCGGTCACCGACGTACGCGATAATGCCGTGTGGCACACCGACGTGACCTTCCTGCCGACCCCGGCGCTGGGTGCGGTGCTCAGTGCCAAGCAGTTGCCGGCCTATGGCGGCGATACCCTGTGGGCCAGCGGCATTGCCGCGTACCAAGCCCTGTCGGCGCCGCTGCGCGAGATGCTCGATGGCCTGACTGCAACGCACGATTTCACCAAGTCGTTCCCGCTCGAGCGCTTCGGTACTACGCCTGAAGACCTGGCACGCTGGGAAGCCACCCGGCGTAACAACCCGCCGCTGTCGCACCCGGTAGTGCGTACCCACCCGGTGAGCGGGCGCAAGGCGTTGTTCGTCAATGAAGGGTTCACCACACGCATCAATGAGCTCAGCGAACTGGAGAGTGAAGCATTGCTCAAGCTGCTGTTCACCCATGCGACGCGGCCGGAGTTCAGCATCCGCTGGCGTTGGCAGGAAAACGACGTGGCGTTCTGGGACAACCGCGTCACCCAGCATTTTGCGGTGGATGATTACCGACCCAACCGGCGGGTGATGCATCGGGCGACCATCCTGGGGGATGCGCCGTTCTGAGGGTGGCGGGCAAGCCGGCTCCTACAGGATCCTTGTGGAGCCGGCTTGCCGGAGAAAGGGCCGCGCAGCGGCCCCGGCGCTCTAGCGGACCAGGTGCAAGAACTGCATGTGCCGTTCGTACTGGTCGAGGATGTCGTTGATGATCTGCTCCTTGCTGTAGCCCACTAGGTCGTAGTTCTGGCTGCCCTCGCTAAGATGCACCTCCGCGCGGTAATAACGGCGGTTCTTCAAGTCCTGCGAGCCCAACCCACCCAGCGCGAACGACGGTGTGAAATACCCACGCATTTGCACCTGATAGATGAACGGCTGCTCCTCACCGTGGCCGACTTTCAGGCTGACGTTGTCGTGGCTGGGATCATCCTGGGTCACCAGCACCAGACCTTTCTGCTCGAACACCTCGCGCACATCGGCAATCGCTGGGCGCACCACATCGTCCATGAAGCGGTACACCTCATCGCGTGACGGGAAATGCACCGCCTGGCTCAGGCGCTGGCGCCAGCCACCACGGCCACGGCGGGACTGGGCGAACGGGGCCAGCGAATGCAGCTGGGCGATCTGGCGCTGCGACTCCAGGTAGAACGCCTTATGCAGCCCCCACATCATGCATAGCAGGATCAACGAGAACGGCAACGAGGTCAGCACCACCGCCGATTTGAGCGAATCGATGCTGCCGGCGAACAGCAGGCTGCTGGTGATCAGCGCAGTCATCGCGCCCCAGAAGATCCGCAACCAGTTCGGGCCGTCTTCATCAGCACCGCCGTCCTTGGCGGACAAGGTCGACAGCACCACCGTGCCCGAGTCTGCCGAGGTGACGAAGAACACGAAGCTGATGAACACCGTCACCGCGATGACGACCTTGCTCCACGGGTAGGTCTCCAGCAGCAGATACAGGCTCATCGACGGGTTATCGATGGCCGACTGCCCAAGCGCCGTCATGCCATGGTTCAGTACCTGGTCCAGCGCGCTGTTGCCGAAGATCGACATCCACGCCAGGGTGAAGCCCAGCGGGATCAGCAGCACACCGAAGACGAATTCGCGGATGGTGCGGCCACGCGAGATACGGGCGATGAACAGCCCTACGAACGGCGCCCAGGCAATCCACCAGGCCCAGTAGAACACCGTCCAGCCACCCAGCCAGTCACGGTTTTCGCCGTAGGCATACACGTCGAAGCTCTTGCGGGGTAACGCGCCGAGGTAATCACCCAGGTTCTGGATCAGGGTGTTGAACAGGTGCTGGGTTGGGCCGGCGAACAACACGAACAGCAACAGCGCGCAGGCCAGGAACAGGTTGATGTCGCTCATCACCCGCACGCCCTTCTCCACCCCAGCGACTGCCACCGCCACGGCCGCGCCCATCATCAGGGCGATGAGGATCACCTGCACCCACTGGCTATGGCTGATGCCGAACAAGTAGTCCAGGCCGGCATTCAGGTGCAACACGCCGAAGCCCATGTCGGCCCCCAGGCCGAACACCGTAGCGATAATGCCGAAGCCGTCCACCGCATAGCCGATCGGCCCGTTGATCCGTTTGCCAATCAACGGGTACAGCGCCGAACGCAACGCCAGCGGCAGGTTGTGGCGGTAGGCGAAATAGGCCAGCGCCATGCCGACGAAGGCGAACACGCCCCAGCCATGCAGGCCCCAGTGCAGGAACAGTATCTGCATCGCCTGGCGCCCTGCTTCCGCCGTGCCCGCCTCACCCTGGGGGGGCTGGAGCATGTGGGTCAGGGGTTCGGAAACGCAGAAGAAAAACAGGGTGATGCTGATACCGGCGGCGAACAACATGCCGGCCCACGACAGGTAGCTGAACTCGGGTTCGTCGTGGTCGGCACCGAGCTTGATCTTGCCGTAGCCGGACAAGGCGGTGACCACCACGAAGACCAGATACAGGGTCATGGCCAGCATGTAGTACCAGCCGACCGTATTGGCCGCCCAGTTCTGCGCCGCCAAGAGCCAGTCGCCCGCTGCTTGAGGTTGGGCGATGACCACCAGGCCGAAGATGAGGATGAAACTTGCCGCAAAATAGAACACCGGAGGGTTCATGCGGATCTGGCTGTTGGAAGGGGTCGGTGCACTCATGGGGCATGCACCTCGTCGATTGACGTGAGGTTCGGAATGAACGGGTTCAGCAAAGGAATCCTCCTGTTGAACACCGGCAACGGACCAGCGTTTTTTCGTTGAACAAGCGTTCAAGTTAACCATGGATCGGGATTCGATGCGACCCGGGGCGCCGATCGGTGTGTTCGTACCGGCCCTGTCGCGGGCAAGCCGCACACAGCCACGCCACTGCACTCAGGTGTGGCGGTGAACCCGTGGCAGCCGGCTTGCCGGCGATGGGGCCGGTACGAACACCGCCGAATAAAGGTCAGTTCTTGTCCTGGCAATCCAACTGTAGATTGGCCTGGGTAATGTTGCTTTGCGCCGGCACGCTGCGGGTCAGCCACACGTTGCCACCAATGGTCGAACCCTTGCCGATGGTGATGCGCCCCAAAATGGTCGCGCCGGCGTAGATCACCACATCGTCTTCGACGATCGGGTGCCGCGCCAGGCCTTTGTGCAGCGAGCCCGACTCGTCGCTCGGGAAGCGCTTGGCCCCCAAGGTCACGGCCTGATAGATACGCACCCGCTCGCCGATGATCGCAGTCTCACCGATCACTACACCGGTGCCGTGGTCGATGAAGAAGCTCTGCCCAATCTGCGCCCCTGGATGGATGTCGATGCCGGTGGCCGAGTGCGCCAGTTCCGAACTGATGCGTGCCAGCAGCGGCAAGCCAGCCTTGTACAGGTGGTGGGCCAGGCGGTGGTGGATGATTGCCAGGATACCCGGGTAGCACAGCAAGACTTCGTCGACACTACGCGCTGCTGGGTCACCGTGGTACGCCGCCAGCACATCGGTATCGAGCAGCACACGCAGGGCCGGCAACGCCGCGGCAAAATCCTGTATCAAGCGCAGCGCCTGGGCATCGACGGCCGTCAGGTCAGCCTTGCTCTGGCGTGTGGCATAACGCAGCTCCAGGCGTGCCTGGGCCAGCAACGCAGTCAGCGCGGCATCCAGGGTGTGGCCAACGTAAAAGTCCTCACTCTCCTCGCGCAGGTCTACCGGCCCCAGGCGCATCGGGAACAGTGCGCCGCACAGTTGCTCAAGGATGTGCCGCATCGCCTCGCGCGACGGCAACTCGCGCCCGCCCTGCTCGCCAATACTGCGGCCATTGCGGCTGCGCCACTGCTCACGGGCGCTGCGCAAGCCACTGACGATACTGTGCAACTGCCAATGCGCGGATGAAGGGTGTTCGCTCACGGTGATCTCCTGGCAGGGCCAAGCTGATAGTTTGCAATCCACTTTACGGCAAATCAGCCCCTTGGAAAAAACAACGCTTTATTCCATCCTGCACTAAGTCGGGCATAAGCTGCGACGACGTACCCGGCATCGTCGCCTACCCTCAAAGCAGCCGAACCCTGGCAGAGATAAAAAAGGAAATAACAAAACAAGTTTTTATTATTTCCTGGCCTATGAAGCCAACCCTATAGTCGCCACCCACCACTCCCACAACAAGCGCGGGGCCTGACATGTCGAAATTCGCCAAACCGCTTCTCAATGCCAGCCTGGCCATCCTGCTGGGCACCGGTCTGTTCAGCCAGGCATTCGCCGGCGAGCAACTGAAAACCATCCAGGAAAAAGGCGTGATCAACGTCGGCCTCGAAGGCACCTACCCGCCATTCAGTTTCCAGGATGAAAACGGCAAGCTTGCCGGCTTCGAGGTCGAGCTTTCGGAACTGCTGGCCAAGGAGCTGGGCGTCAAGGCCAAGATTCAGCCGACCAAATGGGATGGCATCCTTGCAGCGCTGGAATCCAAACGCCTAGACGTGGTGGTCAACCAAGTGACCATCTCCGAGGAGCGCAAGAAGAAGTACGACTTCTCCGAGCCTTACACCGTCTCCGGCATCCAGGCGCTGATCCTGAAGAAAAAAGCCGAGCAGTTGAACATCAAGACCGCGCAGGATCTGGCCGGCAAGAAAGTCGGCGTGGGCCTGGGCACCAATTATGAACAGTGGGTGAAGCAGGACGTTCCGAACGCTGAAGTGCGCACCTATGAAGATGACCCGAGCAAGTTCGCCGATCTGCGCAACGGCCGGATCGACGCCATCCTGATCGACCGCCTGGCCGCCCTGGAATACGCGCAAAAAGCCAAGGATACCCAGCTTGCCGGCGACGCCTTCTCGCGCCTGGAAAGCGGCGTGGCCCTGCGCAAGGGTGAGCCTGAGCTGCTGGCAGCCATCAACAAGGCCATCGACAAGCTCAAGGCCGACGGCACCCTGGCCAAGCTGTCCGAGAAATACTTCGGTGCCGATGTCACCCAATGATCGCTGAAAGCCTGCAACTCGTTGTCGACTCCGCGCCCTTCCTGCTCAAGGGCGCGGGTTATACAGTGCTGCTGAGTGTCGGCGGCATGTTCTTCGGCCTGGTGTTGGGTTTTGCCCTGGCACTGATGCGCCTGTCGAAGATCCTGCCGCTGGACTGGCTGGCACGCATTTATGTGTCGTTCTTCCGGGGCACGCCGCTGCTGGTGCAGCTGTTCGTGATCTATTTCGGCATGCCGCAGATCGGCATCGAACTCGACCCCATCCCGGCCTCGCTGATTGGCCTGTCGCTGAACATGGCAGCGTACATCTGCGAAATCCTGCGTGCGGCGATCTCCTCGATCGACCGTGGCCAGTGGGAAGCAGCCGCCAGTATCGGCATGACCCGCACCCAGGCCATGCGCCGGGCGATCCTGCCGCAAGCCCTGCGCACGGCACTGCCACCGCTGGGTAACAGCTTCATCTCCCTGGTCAAGGATACCGCCCTGGCGGCGACCATCCAGGTGCCCGAACTGTTCCGCCAGGCGCAGCTGATTACTGCACGGACCTTCGAAGTTTTCACCATGTACCTGGCCGTTGCAGTGGTGTACTGGATCCTCTGCAGCATCCTCGCGCACTTCCAGAACCGCATGGAAGCGCGGGTCAACCAGCACGACCAGGAGCACTGAAGATGATCGTAGTAGAAGGCCTGACCAAGCAGTTCAAAGGCCAGACCGTGCTCAACGGCATCGACCTGACCGTGCAACCGGGCGAAGTGGTGGCCATCATCGGCCCCAGCGGCTCGGGCAAGACTACCTTCCTGCGTTGCCTGAACCTGCTGGAAACGCCTGACGCCGGGCGCATCCAGATCGGTGCCATCAGCATCGATGCCAACCGTCCGCTTGGCAACCAGCAAAGTGCCATTCGCCGTTTGCGCCAGCAGGCCGGCTTCGTGTTCCAGAGCTTCAACCTGTTCCCTCATCGCACCGCGCTGGAGAACGTCATGGAAGGCCCGGTGATCGTCAAGAAGACACCCCGTGCTCAAGCCATGGAGCTGGGCCGCACGCTGCTGGCCAAGGTCGGGCTGGCGGGCAAGGAAGACGCCTACCCCAAACGCCTTTCCGGCGGGCAGCAACAGCGCGTTGCAATCGCCCGGGCGCTGGCCATGGAGCCTGAGGTGATCCTGTTCGATGAACCCACCTCGGCGCTGGACCCTGAGCTGGTCGGCGAGGTGCTGGCGACCATCCGCGGCCTGGCCGAAGAAAAGCGCACCATGATCATCGTCACCCACGAGATGAGCTTTGCACGTGATGTGGCTAACCGGGTGATCTTCTTCGACAAGGGAGTGATCGTCGAGCAGGGCGAGGCCAAGGCCCTGTTTGCCCACCCCAAGCAAGAGCGAACTCGACAGTTCTTGCGCAAGTTTCTAGGGACTGCGGCTTCCGAATAAACTGCCTTCGGTTCACTTCCCTGTTGTCGGCAAGCCGGCGATGGGGCGGTGCCCTTCGTACGAATCCCCACTTCTATATATATTCAAAAATGGTATTTCATAATCAATTAATAGGCCATTAGGGTATATGAACCGGACCACCGGACCAGCAAACGTCAGTCGCCATCAGCTGTAGCGACGTATTCAATTTGTGAGGTCAGGAATGGTCAGGATCACCACCCCCCCGTGCGTAACACCAGGGCATCGCGTGCAGCCAAGGAGCAGCACTGATGTCCAGCCAGCCAAACACCCAATTCCCTAGCGATCTCGACAGCTCCCCGCAGCTGCTACCGGCGAAAATACTGCGTAACGACGCACAAGCCCTGCAAGCGGCCCGCGAACTTGCCGAGACCGCTCGCCAGCAGGCCGCCCGCCGCGACCAGCAGCGCAAGTTGCCTTGGGCAGAAATCGAACAATTCACCCGTAGCGGCCTGGGCAGCATCAGTGTGCCCAAGGCGTATGGCGGCCCCGACGTCTCGTTCGAAACCATCGCCGAAGTGTTCCGTATCATCAGCGCCGCGGACCCGGCCCTGGGGCAGATCCCACAGAACCAGTTCGGCATTTTGCTGCTGCTGCGCCTGACCGCGACACAAGCCCAACAGGCGCTGATCTTCCGCAGCGTGCTGGACGGCTGGCGCATCGGCAACGCCGGGCCGGAGCGCGGCACCAAGGACACCCTGACGCTCAAGGCGACGATTACCCGGGCCGGCGACGGCTTTCGCATCAGCGGTGAGAAGTTCTATTCCACCGGTGCGCTGTTCGCCCATTGGGTGGCCGTCAAGGCACTGGACGACGACGGCCGCCAGCGCCTGGCCTTCGTCCGCCGCGGCGCCCCCGGGCTGCGCATCGTCGATGACTGGTCAGGCTTCGGCCAGCGCACCACCGCCAGTGGCACCGTGCTGCTCGATCAGGTACCGGTCGATGCCGACCTGGTGATCGACAACTGGCGCCAGCGCGATATCCCCAATATCCAGGGCGCAGGCTCGCAACTGATCCAGGCAGCCATCGATGCCGGCATTGCCGAAGCCGCGATTGAAGACGCAATACGCTTCGTGCGCGAAACATCGCGCCCGTGGATCGAGGCCAAGGTCGAGCGCGCCAGCGATGACCCCTATGTGATTGCTGACATCGGCCGCCTGACACTCGAACTGCATGCTGCCCAAGCACTGCTGCGCAAGGCTGCGCGGGTACTCGATGAAGTCAACGCTGCACCGATCGACGCAGCCGCAGCCGCACGCGCCTCGATTGCAGTGGCCGAGGCCAAGGTGCTGACCACCGAGATAGCACTGCAGGCCAGTGAAAAGTTGTTCGAGCTGGCCGGCAGCCGCGCCACCCTTGCCGAGTTCAACCTCGACCGCCACTGGCGCAACGCCCGGGTGCACACACTGCATGACCCGGTGCGCTGGAAGTATCACGCGGTGGGCGATTACCACCTGAACGGCACCCTGCCTGCGCGGCATTCCTGGATCTGATTTCTGCCTTTTCGGGGGAGCAGTCTTGCCCCTCGAACCGGCCGCACAGCGGCCCAAGGCCCCGGAGCACACCATGACAACATCCGTTATCACCAGCGACAGCCAAGCCCTGGCCGTTGCCGAACACGTCGCTCAGCAACTACGCCGCGACAGCGCATTGCGCGACCGTGAGCGCCGCCTGCCACACGCAGAGCTGGACCTGTTCAGCCAATCCGGCCTGTGGGCCATCAGCGTACCCAAGGCATTCGGCGGCGCCGGTGTTTCCAACGTCACCCTGGCCAACGTCATCGCTCGCATCGCCCAGGCCGACGCCTCACTCGGGCAGATCCCTCAGAACCACTTCTACGCCCTGGAAGTACTGCGAGTGAACGGCAGCCCGCACCAACAGCAACGCCTCTACGCCGAAGTCCTGGCCGGTCAACGCTTGGGCAACGCCCTGGCAGAGCTGGGCACCAAGACCGCCCATGACCGAACCACCCGCCTGTCCCGCGAAGGCGACGGCTACCGCATCAACGGCCGCAAGTTTTACGCAACGGGGGCCCTCTACGCACAGCGCATACCGACGTCGGTGATCGATGATCACGGCGTGCAGCAGTTGGCCTTCGTCCCGGCCGACAGCCAAGGATTGCAAGTGATCGACGACTGGAGCGGGTTCGGCCAACGCACCACAGGCAGTGGCTCGGTGGTGTTCGACAACGTGCTGGTCCGCGCTGAAGACGTGGTGCCCTTCCAGTCGGCCTTCGAGCGCCCTACTCCGGTCGGCCCGCTGGCGCAGATTCTTCACGCCGCCATCGACACCGGGATCGCGCGCGCCGCTTATGAGGATGCCCTGCACTTCGTGCGCACACGCAGCCGGCCGTGGGTCGACTCCGGCCAAGAGAAGGCCTGCGAAGATCCGCTGACGCTAAAGAGCTTCGGCCACCTTGCCATCCGTTTGCACGCCGCCGAGGCCTTGCTCGAGCGCGCCGGCGAATTCCTCGACCGCGCCCAGGCCGACAGCACCACCGACACCGTCGCCGCTGCCTCCATCGCCGTTGCACAAGCCCGTGCGCTGAGCACCGAAATAGCCCTCGCGGCAGGCACCACGTTGTTCGAGCTGGCCGGCAGCCAGGCCACCCTGGCCGAACACAACCTCGACCGCCACTGGCGCAACGCCCGCGTGCACACCCTGCACGACCCGGTGCGCTGGAAGTACCACGCCATCGGCAACTACTACCTCAATGATGAAAACCCACCGCGCCGGGGGACCATCTGATGGCCAGGCAGATCCTGCTCAATGCCTTCAACATGAATTGCATCGGGCATATCAACCACGGCTTGTGGACGCATCCACGGGACACCTCGAACCAATACACGTCCATCAGCTACTGGACAGACCTGGCGCGCCTGCTGGAGCGTGGGCTGTTCGATGGCCTGTTCATCGCCGATATCGTCGGCACCTACGACATCTACGGCAAGTCGCTGGACGTGACACTGAAGGAATCGATCCAGTTACCGGTCAACGACCCGCTGCTGCTGGTTTCGGCCATGGCCGCCGTCACCCAAAATCTTGGCTTCGGCCTTACCGCCAACCTGACTTACGAGGCGCCATACCTTTTTGCGCGGCGCCTGTCCACGCTCGATCACCTGAGTAATGGCCGGGTTGGCTGGAATATTGTCACCGGTTACCTCGACAGCGCCGCCCGCGCCATGGGCCTGGAGCAGCAGCCGCAGCACGATCGCCGGTACGACCAGGCCGATGAGTATCTGCAAGTGCTGTACAAACTCCTCGAAGGCAGCTGGGCCGACGATGCGGTGGTCGAAGACCGCGCGCGACGGGTGTATGCCGACCCCGAAAAGGTACGCAAGATCCATCACCACGGCGAGTTCTATAAGGTCGAGGGCTACCACCTGTGCGAGCCCTCGCCACAGCGCACCCCGGTATTGTTCCAGGCGGGCAGTTCACCCCGCGGTCTGGCCTTCGCCGGTAACCATGCTGAATGCGTGTTCATCAGCGGCCAGGACAAGGCTGCCACCCGTGCCCAGGTCGACAAGGTACGCGCCGCAGCACAGGCTGCCGGCCGCGACCCCCAGGGGGTGAAGGTGTTCATGGGCATTACGGTGATCGTCGCGCCCACCGAGCAGCAGGCGCAGGCCAAGTACGCCGAATACCTGCGCTATGCCAGTCCGGAAGCGGGTGTGGCCCACTTCGCCGCCTCGACCGGTATCGACTTTGCCGCCTATGAGCTGGATGAGCCGATTGGCGCCAGCACGGGCAACGCTATTCAGTCGGCCACCCGTCAATTGCAGGAAAACGCCTGGACCCGCCGCCGCCTGCTGGAACAGCACGCCCTGGGCGGGCGCTACGTGACCTTGGTCGGTGCCCCAGAAGCTGTGGCCGAACAGCTGATCGCCTGGGTCGACGAAACGGGCCTGGACGGCTTCAACCTGACCCGCACCGTCACCCCGGAAAGCTATGAGGACTTCATCGACCTGGTGGTCCCGCACCTGCAACAGCGCGGCCGCTACAAAACCGCCTACGCCGAAGGCACCCTGCGCGAGAAGCTGTTCCAGAGCGATCACCCGCACCTGCCCGCCGACCATCCAGGCGCTACCTATCGCCACACCTCTACCCCTGCCACGACTGGAGTTGCGCACCATGCTTGAGAAACTGTTCCGGCCCGTCGCGGCCATTGCCCTGTCCTTCAGCCTGAGCGCAGGTGCCTGCGCTGCCGAACCGCTGAAGATCGGCACCACGTCTGCCTTCGCCATACCGCTGGAGGCGGCAGTGGAAGAAGCGCACAAGCAAGGCCTGGAGGTGAAGCTGATCGAATTCAGCGACTGGATTGCGCCCAATGTCAGCCTGAACAGCGGCGACATCGACGTGAACTACTTCCAGCACATCCCCTTCCTGGAAAACGCCAAGGCCGCAGCCGGTTTCAACCTGGTGCCCTTCGCTCCCGGCATCATCAACAACGTCGGGCTCTATTCAAAGCACTACAAAAGCTTTGCTGAGCTGCCCGAAGGTGCCAGCGTCGCCATCGCCAATGACCCGATCAACAGTGGCCGAGGGCTGCAGTTGCTCGCCAAGGCCGGGCTGATCACGCTCAAACCGGGTGTGGGCTACAAAGCGACCGAGGACGACATCGTCGCCAACCCCAAGAAGCTGAAAATCCTGCAAGTCGAAGCCGTACAACTGGTACGCGCCTACGACGACGCCGACCTGGTGCAGGGCTACCCGGCCTACATTCGCCTGGCCAACACCTTCGATGCCACCTCGGCGCTGCTGTTCGACGGCCTGGAGAACAAGGAGTACGTGATTCAGTTCGTCATACGCCCACAGAGCAAGGACGATCCGCGCCTGGCCAAGTTCGTCGACATCTACCAGCATTCACCTGCCGTGCGTGCAGCACTGAACAAAGCCCACGGCAACCTCTACCAAGCCGGCTGGGAAGGCTGAAATGAGTCAGGCCAGCGCCCTCAGGGCGCCCTCCCTTCAACCCGCGCCGCCACCTGCGCGGGAGCAGCCTTTGCGCCAGGAAGTCAATGACGCGCATGTACGCTTCATCGGCCTTGGCAAGACCTATCCGGGCCAGCAGCAGCCGGCGTTGCAGGGCATCGACCTGAATATTCGCCGTGGCGAGATCTTCGGCATCATCGGCCGCAGCGGCGCAGGTAAATCGTCACTGTTGCGCACCATCAACCGGCTGGAACAGCCCAGCCAAGGCCGCGTACTGATCGATCAGGTCGACATCGCTGCGTTCGACGAAGACCGCCTGGTAGCGCTGCGCCGCCGGATCGGCATGATCTTTCAGCATTTCAATCTGATGTCGGCCAAAACCGTATGGCAGAACGTCGAGCTGCCGCTGAAGGTGGCTGGCGTGGCCAAGACCGAACGCCAGCACAAGGTCCGTGCGCTGCTCGAACTGGTGGGCCTGCAGGAAAAACATCACATGTATCCGGCACAGCTGTCGGGTGGGCAAAAGCAGCGTGTGGGCATCGCCCGGGCTTTGGTACATGACCCCGAAATCCTCTTGTGCGACGAGGCCACGTCGGCGCTGGACCCAGAGACCACGGCATCTATCCTCGAGCTGCTGCGCGACATCAACCAGCGCCTGGGCCTCACAGTGGTGCTGATTACCCACGAAATGGCCGTCATCCGCGATATCTGCCAGCGCGTGGTGGTGCTCGAACGCGGTGAAATTATCGAACAGGGTGAAGTCTGGCGAGTATTTGGCACACCCCGCCATGAAGTCACCCGCACCTTGCTCGCGCCCTTGCAGGCCAAGCTGCCTGCAGCTTTGCAGGCGAGCCTGCAAGCCAGCCCGGCAAGTCGCAACGCCGCCGTCGTGCTCAAGCTCACGGTGCTTGGCGAGCCGGCGCTGTCCGACTTGTTCAGCGACCTGGGTGGGCGTGTGCGCCTGCTGCAGGGTGGGATCGAAACAATCGGCGAGCATGCCCTTGGGCAACTGATCCTGTCGGTACACGGCTCCCCGCACGACACCCACCACTTGCTCGAACATGCCCGCCGCTGGGCCGAAGATGTGGAGGTATTGGGCCATGTGGTTTGACCGCTTGCTCGAAGGGTTGCTCGACACCCTGCTGATGGTCGGCGTGTCGTCTTTTATCGCCCTGCTGGTGGGCGTGCCGATGGCCGTGCTGCTGGTGACCAGTGATAAAGGCGGCATTTTCGAGGCGCACCTGCTGAACCGAGTGCTGGGCGCCTTCGTCAACCTGTTCCGTTCAATCCCGTTTCTGATCCTGATGGTCGCGCTGATCCCGTTCACCCGCCTGCTGGTCGGTACCACTTATGGTGTGTGGGCCGCCGTGGTGCCGCTGACCATCGCCGCCACGCCGTTTTTCGCGCGGATTGCCGAAGTCAGCCTTCGCGAAGTGGACCACGGCTTGGTGGAAGCGGCCCAGGCCATGGGGTGTCGACGTTGGCACATCATCTGGCATGTATTGCTGCCCGAGGCACTGCCAGGGATCGTCGGCGGTTTCACCATTACCTTGGTGACGCTGATCAACTCCTCCGCCATGGCTGGGGCGATCGGTGCAGGTGGGTTGGGGGATATTGCCTACCGGTATGGGTACCAACGCTTCGACAGCCAGATCATGCTGACGGTGATTGCCATGCTGGTGGCGCTGGTGGCGGTGATTCAAGTGGGTGGGGACAGTTTGGCGAAAGGGTTGAACAAGCGCTGAAGCAAGGACCGCTTCGCGCCCGGCTCAGTGCCAGCGCAAACCCTCAGCCGGCACGGGCCGCCCGAACCAGTAGCCCTGCCCCAACTGGCACTGCTGCTCGAGCAGGAACCTGGCTTGCTCCGCCTGCTCGATGCCTTCGGCGTGCACCTGCATGCCCATGCTCCGCGCCAGGGCGATGACCACCCGCACGATGGCGACGTCATCGTCATCCATCGGCAAGCCGGCGACGAAGCCCTGGTCGATCTTCAGCTTCTGCACTGGCAGGCGCTTGAGCCGCAGCAACGACGAATAGCCGGTGCCAAAGTCGTCGATTGCCAGGTTCAAGCCCAGCTCACGCAACCGGTGCAGTTGCTCCAGCGCGACTTCGGGGTCTTCCATGACGGCACTCTCGGTCACCTCCACCTCCAGTAGCGACGGATCCAGGCCGGTCTCGTGCAACACACCGGCCACTTGCCGGTAAAGCTCACGCTGGCCGAACAGCCGGCTGGAAATGTTGACTGCAACGAACTCGAGCAGGCGCCCGTCAGCCTGCCAACTGACCATCTGCCGGCACGCCTCGCGCATCACCCAGGCGTCGATGTCGGCAATCAGCCCAGTGCGCTCGGCGATAGGAATGAATTCGCTTGGCGGCACCAAGCCACGTTGCGGGTGCTGCCAACGCACCAGCGCCTCCACCCCAACCATCTTCGACGTGAACAGGTCGAACACCGGCTGGTAGAACACCCGCAGCTCGTCTTGGGCCAGCGCGCGGCGCAGTTCGCCTGCCGTTTCCACACGGTGCTGGGCGTGCGCCGTCAGCTCTTCGGTGTACAGCGCGTAACAGGCGCGGCCATTGTGCTTGGCCTTGTACAGCGCCGAGTCGGCGTTGCGCAGCAGCTGTTCGGCGCTCAACGCATCACTGGGGAACAGGCTGATACCAACGCTGACGCTGATGAACAGCCGATGCCCATCGAACTCGAACGGTTCGCGCATGCGTTCGATGAGGGCCTGTGCCAGTTTGCCGGCCTGGCCGACCTGCTGGCAGTTCTCCGCCAGCACACCGAACTCGTCACCGCCCAGGCGCGCCAAGGTCACACCATTGCCAACCACCTCGGCCAGACGCTCGCCTACCAGCTTGAGCAGCTGATCACCGATGGTGTGGCCTAGCCCATCGTTGATGCTCTGGAAGTGGTCCAGATCAAGCAGCAACAACGCACATCCACGCTTGTTGGCCTGTGCCGAAGCCAGTGCCTGCTCGGCCCGGTCGTTGAACAGCAAACGGTTGGGCAAGCCGGTAAGGGGGTCGTGGTGGGCCAGGTAGGCCAATTCCTGCTCGGTATGCTTGATTGCGCTGATGTCGCTGAATACCGCGACATAATGGGTCAGCTCGCCGTCATCGTCGTGAATGGCACGGATCGTCTGCCATTGCGGGTAGATTTCACCACTCTTGCGCCGGTTCCATATCTCCCCGCTCCACTCGCCCTTCTCTGCCAGGGTGGCATAAATCTGCTGATAGAACGGCACGCCGTGCCGGCCCGACTTGAACTTGCTCGGGCGCTGGCCGAGTACTTCTTCCTGCTGGTAGCCGGTGATCCGCATGAACGCGCGGTTGACGTGCACGATCAGCCCCTGGCGGTCGGTGACCAGTACGCCCTCCAGGGTACAGTCGAACACGGCTGCGGCCATACGCAGACGGGCGCGGTCCTCGCTGCGAAGACGGGCGCCGACACCGATGAAATTGAGCAGACGGGCCCGGGTGAAGAAAATCAGCGCCGCGCTGGCCAGCACCCAAAGGACAACATTGATCTGCCGCCCTACGGCCAAGGCCAGAGGATCTTCAGACATACTGCGCAAAACCACCTCTGACAGCACCAGCCAGAGGATCGAGAGCACCAGATACAGCGCGGCCATGCGCAAGGCGTCGCGAACGGAAACAGACATGTCGGCAACAAAAGTCCATGAAAAATGATGGGGCATTATAGAGGCAGAAACATGCAGTGACGTCCTATCTGAAAGGGTGACTGGTTTTATTTCCCTACCAAGGGATAATCAGGCCTTTCCCTGTTTCTTCGAGGGCTTTTACACCTATGTGGTATTACGGTCTGCTCGACTTGTCGGCCTGGCAACTGGTTGGCGTTACCCTGCTGATGACTCACGTGACCATCATCAGTGTCACCATCTACCTGCACCGCTACTCGGCCCACCGTGCCCTGGAGCTCAATGGCGCGCTCAAGCACTTCTTCCGCTTCTGGCTGTGGCTGACCACGGCGCAGAACACCCGCGAGTGGACAGCCGTTCACCGCAAGCACCACGCCAAGTGCGAAACCCCGGACGACCCGCACAGCCCGGTGCACAAAGGCCTGGGCACGGTGCTGCGCAAGGGCGCCGAACTCTACCGGGAAGAAGCGCTCAACCCCGAAACCCTGCGGATCTATGGCAAAAATTGCCCGGATGACTGGATCGAGCGCAACCTCTACTCACGCTACAAACATGGCGGTATCGCCCTGCTGGCAGTGCTCGACCTGCTGCTGTTCGGCACCATCGGCATCACCATCTGGGCGGTGCAGATGATGTGGATTCCGTTCTGGGCAGCGGGGGTGGTCAACGGCTTGGGCCATGCGGTGGGCTACCGCAACTTCGAGTGCCGTGACGCGGCGACCAACCTGGTGCCATGGGGCATCGTCATCGGTGGCGAAGAACTGCACAACAACCACCACACCTACCCCAACTCGGCCAAGCTGTCGGTCAAGCGCTGGGAGTTCGACATGGGCTGGGCCTGGATACGCCTGTTGTGCCTGCTGCGCCTGGCCAAAGTGCAACGAGTGGCCCCCATCGCCCACCGCGTCGAGGGCAAGGCCAACCTGGACATGGACACCACCATGGCCATCCTCAACAACCGCTTCCAGATCATGGCCCAATACCGCAAGCTGGTGATCGGCCCCCTGGTCAAGCAGGAACTGGCCAAGGTCGACGCCTCGGTACGCCATCGCTTCCGCCGGGCCAAACGCCTGCTATCGCGGGAGCCCAGCCTGCTCGAAGAGCGTCACCATGTGCGTATCGAGTCCCTGCTGGCGCAGAGCCAGGCACTCAAGACCATCTATGAAAAGCGTTTGGCCTTGCAGCAGATCTGGGCCCGTACCAGCGCCAACGGCCACGACATGCTCGCCGCCATGAAAGACTGGGTACACGAGGCGGAGGCCAGTGGCATTCATGCACTGCACGAATTTGCAGCGCAATTGAAAACCTACTCCCTGCGCCCGCACGGCGCCTGACCACCGTTGATCGGCACGCCCTGCAACGGGGCGTGCTTGCTGGAACTTCCCCTCTGAAAAACCACTCAAACCCGGCACATCGCCCGCGTGGCGGGCCGGTCTGTGGCCGCACGCTTACCCGTCGAGAGCCACTCCGTGCACATGGCCAAGAACATCCATCCAACGTTGCCCGGCAATTCAGCTCCCGAGGCAGCCCAAACTCTGCTGGCCTTGCTGCATGCCCAAGGCGAAGTGGCTCGCCTGAGCGAACGTGAACAGCTCTTCAGCTCGTTGCTCGACAGCGTCAATGCGGTGCTCTGGGCGTTCGACTGGGAAACACGCCAGGTGCTCTACGTCAGCCCCGCCTACGAACGCATTTTCGGCCGGCCTACCAGCCTGGTGTTGGCCGACTTCAACGAGTGGCGCGATAGCATCTACCCCGATGACCTGGAGTACGCCGAGCGCAGCCTGGCCCAGGTGCTGATCAAAGGCGCGGTTGAAGACCGCGAATACCGCATCCTCAACGCAAACGGCCAAGTGCGCTGGCTGAGTGACAAGTGCTACATCAACCAGCAGCATGAAGGTGAGCGGGTGATCATCGTCGGCATTGCCGAGGACATCACCGAAAAGAAGCAGCTTGAAGGCGAACTGCATCGCCTGGCTACCACCGACGTGCTGACCCAAAGCAGCAACCGCCGGCACTTTTTCGAATGTGCAGGCCAAGCCTTCGACAACGCACGCGAAGACGGCACACCCCTGGCATTCCTGCTGCTGGATATCGACGATTTCAAGCAGATCAACGACAACTATGGCCATCAGGAGGGCGATCAGGTGCTGCAACGCATTGCCGACAGCGGCAAGGCGGTGCTGCGCCGCGGCGACCTGTTCGGGCGTATTGGTGGCGAGGAGTTTGCTGCGGTGTTCCCTGGCTGCAATGCGCAGGTCGCCGAGCAGATCGCCGAGCGCCTGCAGCGCGAGATTCAGCGGCTGAGCTTCAGCCATGGCGAGCAGGTGTATGGCGTGACGGTAAGCCAGGGGCTGACCGGGCTCACGGAAGAGGATGACTCACTGGACAGCCTCTTCGCCCGGGCTGATGCGGCGATGTACCGGGCCAAGCGGCAGGGAAAGAACCAGATCGTGCGGGGCTGAACCCTTGGGTGCGCACAGCGGCACCCAAAAACTCAGTTACGTACCCCTCTCCTCAGCCACAGGCGGCTCTTGCTCCGGCGGTTTTACCTCTGGATTCTCCACCTTGCGCAACCGGCTCAACTGCGCCAACCCAACCTTGAGCAAGCGCGCGGTCTTGCTCTCGGCAACCCTCTCCAACTCTTGGCTCGCCGGCAGTCGCGCCAGTTGCCCGGCGAGGTTCATGGCCAGGATCTCCCGAGAATAAACCCAACCACCCAACTGATAGATTGCCGCGATCAGCTCGCGCAGGCCCAGCGGCAAGCGCCAGCGGGTTCGCAGTGCCGAGCCGAACGCTGCGCCGAAGTCGCTCAGTGACGCCTGCACCAGGCCATCGTGCAGTTCCCCACCGGCCAGCCGCCATTCCTGCAGGCAGCGCAGCACCGCAAGGTCACCCAGGCAGTGCAACAGCCCGGCGCAGTAACACAGCTCTTCGTCGAGTTCGAGCATGCGCGCCAGCGAACGCGCGTATTCGGCGGTATGCAGCGACAAGTTCCAGAAATGCGCCGCCTGCTGCGCCAGCAGTGGATCGGTCAGGCGGGCGCTGCGTTTGAGGGCCAGGCCCAGGATCAGGTTCATGCTCTGCGTGCTGCCAAGCTTGTGCAGGGCTTGTAGCAAGGTCTGCACCGGTGCATCGCGGTGCAGGGCAGCACTGTTGGCGGCAGCGATCAGTACGGCAGTCACCTGCGGGTCGTTGCGCACCTCCTCTTCGAGCACCTTGAGGTCCAGCCCCTGAGGGTTCAGCGCGCGCTTGATCGCCACCTGCACATCCGCGAACAGCGGCCCGCCATCGGCGGTGGCGCGGCGCTGCTCAAGGAAGGCCGGCAGGCTTGCCCCAGGCTGCAACGGCGGCACGGGGCAGGCAATTTGCTCACCCACTTCAAGCAGCAGCTCTTCCAGACGCTTGCGCAGGTTGTCCATGTTCAGTGGCTTGCTCAGGTAAGCCGTGGGGTGCAGCGGCAGCGCCTCACGCACGCTGGCACTGTCACTGCGGTTGCTCATGAGAATGAACGGCAACCCCGGCCCCTTGGCGCGCACCTTGCGCAACAGGTCCAGGCCATCGACACCTGCAAGCTCACGGGCGGCGATGATCAGGTCAGGCTTGCTGGCCAATGCCGTGAGCGCCTGGGAGCCATCGGCGCATACCTGCAGCCGGGCATCACAACGCACGCTGAGCAACATCTCACGCAGCATGTCGCGCACCCAAGGGTCGCCTTCGGCAATCAGTACGCAAGGTGGGGTGGGGTCTGCAGCGCTCATGGCCAACTCCTGAATATCCCTGACACGCAATCCGTTGCAGCTTCCAAGGCAAGTCCTGTGACAACCATAGCGCCACAGCCCTTTGTTAGGCACAAAAAAAACCCGCCTAGGCGGGTTTTTTTATGAAGCCTGTCACATCAGGCCAGTTCAGCGAAGCACTCTTCGATGATGGCCAGGCCCTTGTCGAGCAGCTCATCTTCGGCGGTCAGCGGAACCAGGATACGCAGGACGTTGCCGTAGGTGCCGCAGGACAGCAGGATCAGGCCCTTGTCGCGCGCTTTGGCAACCACTTGAGCAACGGCGGCGGCGTTCGGGGTGTGGGTGCCTTTTTCGAAGACTTCCACAGCGATCATCGAACCCAGACCACGGACATCGCCAATGATCGGGTGCTTTTCCTGGATCTTGCGCAGGCCGGTGGTCAGGTGCTCACCTACTGCCTTGCTGCGGTCCAGCAGCTTCTCTTCCTCGAACACCTGGATGACGGCCAGAGCCGCGGCGCAGGCGATCGGCGAACCGGCGTAAGTACCGCCCAGGCCGCCCGGAGCGATGGCGTCCATGATCTCGGCCTTGCCGCAAACACCGGCCAGCGGGAAGCCGCCAGCAATGGATTTGGCGAAGGTGGTCAGGTCCGGCGCTACGCCCATCTGTTCCATGGCGAAGAAGGTGCCGGTACGGCCAGCGCCAGTCTGTACTTCGTCGGCGATCAGCAGAATACCGTGCTGGTCGCACAGGGCCCGCAGGCGCTTCATCAGCTCTTTAGGCGCTGGCAGGAAGCCGCCTTCGCCCTGTACCGGCTCGAGGATGATCGCGGCGATGTCGCGCGGCTCGGCGTCGTTCTTGAAGATGCGCTCGACCGAAGCGATGGCGTCGTCAACGCTGACACCGTGCAGTTCGCTCGGGAACAGGGCGCGGAAGATGCCGCCCGGCATCAGGCCCATGCCAGCGGAGTACGGTACAACCTTGCCGGTCAGGCCCAAGGTCATCATGGTGCGGCCGTGGTAGCCGCCGGTGAAGGCGATCACGCCAGCACGGCCAGTGGCGGCACGGGCGATTTTCACGGCGTTCTCAACGGCTTCGGAGCCGGTGGAAACCAGCAGGGTCTTCTTGTCGAAGTCACCTGGGACCAGTTTGTTGATCTTCTCGCACAGCTCTACGTAAGGCTCGTAAGCCAGTACCTGGAAGCAGGTGTGGCTGACTTTGGTCAGCTGCTCTTGAACAGCGGCAACCACTTTAGGGTGCAGATGGCCGGTGTTCAGGACTGCGATGCCGCCAGCGAAGTCGATCAGTTCGCGGCCTTCAACGTCGATCACGGTCGAGTTCTTCGCGCTTTCGACGAAGATCGGGTGGATCTGGCCTACGCCACGCGGGACGGCGGCTACACGACGTTGCATCAAGGATTCGTTGGTCTTGCTCATAATGCCCTCATTTGCGCCGATCAGCGGCGCTTTTATTCGGGGGTGGCTGGGAGTGCTCGCGAACAGTATTCGTTGATCGACTGCCGTGAACGCCCTGGCCACCAGGTGCTGCGATGTCAAAAAAGCCAGCGAGACGTCGCTCTCGCGCCCCGCTGGCAGAGGTAAAGCCTTCAGCGCATCAGACGCTGATGCACAGGTACTTGATTTCGAGGTAGTCCTCGATACCGTACTTGGAACCTTCACGGCCCAGGCCCGAAGCCTTGATACCGCCAAACGGCGCGACTTCGTTGGAGATCAGGCCGGTGTTGATACCCACCATGCCGTATTCCAGCGCTTCGGCAACACGGAACACACGGCTCATGTCGCGGGCATAGAAGTACGAGGCCAGGCCGAACTCGGTGTCGTTGGACATGGCGATGACTTCGGCCTCGTCCTTGAAGCGGAACAGCGGCGCCAGCGGGCCGAAGGTCTCTTCCTTGGCGACGGCAGCGGTCTTCGGCACGTCGACCAGGATGGTCGGCTCGAAGAAGTTGCCTTCGATCAGCTTGCCACCGGACAGCACCTTGGCGCCTTTGGAGACGGCGTCCGCGATGTGCTCCTGAACCTTGGCGACGGCCTTGCCATCGATCAGCGGGCCAGTGGTGGTGCCGTCGTCCAGGCCGTTACCGATCTTCAGCTTGGCCACAGCGGCCTTGAGCTTCTCGGCGAAGGCATCGTAGACGCCGTCCTGCACGTAGATACGGTTGGCGCAAACGCAGGTCTGGCCGTTGTTGCGGTATTTGGAGATGATCGCGCCCTCTACCGCCTTGTCCAGGTCGGCATCGTCGAACACGATGAACGGGGCGTTGCCACCCAGCTCCAGGGAAACCTTCTTGATGTCCTTGGCACATTCTTCCATCAGCTGGCGACCGATTTCGGTCGAGCCGGTGAAGGACAGTTTGCGCACCAGGGAGTTGCCGGTCAGCTCGCCGCCGACTTCGCCAGCGCTGCCGGTCACCACGCTCAGCACACCAGCCGGGATGCCGGCACGGGTAGCCAGCTCGACCAGGGCCAGGGCAGAGTAAGGGGTTTGCGAAGCAGGCTTGAGCACCATGGTGCAGCCAGCGGCCAGGGCCGGGCCGGCTTTACGGGTGATCATCGCCGCCGGGAAGTTCCACGGGGTGATGGCCGCGGTGACACCGATCGGCTGCTTGATGACGATCAGGCGCTTGTCAGGCTGGTGGCCCGGGATGGTATCCCCGTAAACGCGCTTGGCTTCTTCGGCGAACCACTCGATGAACGAGGCTGCGTAAGCGATTTCGCCTTTGGCTTCGGCCAGTGGCTTGCCTTGTTCGGTGGTCATCAGACGAGCCAGGTCGTCCTGGTTCTCGATCATCAGTTCGAACCAGCGGCGCAGCTTGTTCGAGCGCTCTTTGGCGGTCAGAGCACGCCAGGCCGGCAGGGCCTTGTCGGCAGCTTCGATGGCGCGGCGGGTTTCCGCAGTGCCCATCTTCGGCACGGTACCGATGACTTCACCTGTGGCCGGGTTGGTCACATTGATGGTCTGGCCGCTGTCCGCATCCAGCCATTCACCATTGATGAAGGCTTGCTGGCGGAACAACTGAGCGTCTTTGAGCTGCATGTCGGCTTCCCGAATTGTTGATTGTTGAAAAGCGCCCAAGGCAGGGCATCGAGCGTTTGAAATCTCAAACGAATGCTAAGCGGCTGCTGGGGTATAGGACAATAGCCTGTTCGAAAAAAAGAACGAATGGTTGAACAGGCCGGCGCTCGATCTGGATGAATGGTTCAGCGAACCGGCCTTGGCGTCGCCAAAGCCAATACAGGTTAGACGAATGAACTGAAAGAAATGTGAAGGGAGGACCGACGGCCCTCCCGAGGGGAATGATCAGAAAGCCTTGGCCAGGTCGATCACCAGTGCGCGGTACCCGACGCTGCCCGGCTGACGGCTATGCACCTTCAGCTCCACCAGTACCTCCTGACTACCGCGGCGCACCTCGTTGAGCACCGTAGTGGTGAGCTTCTCGGGGGTGAGGAAATCAACCGATGCCGAATAGATGAACTGGGTATCGGTTTCAGGACGGTAAGCGACCACCGACGTCACCGGGCTGTACCACTCGTCGCCCCGCTCTTTGCCGTACTCCCACACCTGCTCGACGGTGCCCTTGGCTTCGTCGATTCTGTACTCCACCGCACGGCTGTAGTTGCCGGTAAGCTTTGTCGGCGCAAAATCACGCCCCCAGCCATTGTCGAATACCGTCAACGTGCCTTTGCCGGTCAGCCAGGCAGTGTGCTGGGTCCACGACCAATCGAAGGCCTCACTGCCAACAGGCTTGAGCACCTTATCCTGCAGCCGCTGCGGCCAGCCCTGCGGCGAAGCCAGAATCCACTTCACCGCCTTGTCACGGCCGATCTTCACCACGCCCTGATGGCGCGCTGAAACGATGATGCTGTCGTCATCGGCATCGTAGTCGATGGCATTGACGTGCGCCCAGTTGCGCCCTGTGCCCACCCCCGGGGTGTCACCGAACGGCAGGTCCCCTTCAGCCAATTCATTGGCCAGGCGGTCGTCCTGCTTCTGTACCCCTTCGGGCAATTGAATGGCGGCCTTGCCCAACGTCTCCAGCAGGTCGCCGCGGTAAGGGTCGAGAATCTGGTTGAGGTCCCAGAATTCCAGGACATCCCCGGCTTCATTGACCTCGATGATGTGGTCGCGGATCGAGCGCACCCGTTTGCCATCAGGCCGGCGGTAATCGCTGGTACCGACACGCAGCAGGTAGGTGCCGTTGGCCGTTTCGCGGATTTCGTGGGAGAAGTCAGCGAACTTGTCCGGCAAGCTGCGCTGCCAGATGCGCCGGCCCAGCAGGTCGTACTTGGAGTAGGTCTGGCCTTGGCCCCAGATCAGCTTGCCGTCGCGGGTCTGCTGGAAGCCCATGGTGCCGCCCAGGCCGTCGCGGCGGTTGGAATCGTGGATTTGTTCGATGTCCAGATACCAACGCACATCGCCGTTGCTGTCGGCGATCCAGTTGTTGCCAACCTGGTCCCACTCGGCGGCACCACCCAGGCCATTCCACTTGAAGGCGCGGCCACCGGGAATGTCACCGAGCAAGTGGTTGAACAGGTAAAGACGGTTCGCAAAACCGGGGGCAACTTTGACTGGCTCGACTTCGGGCAGTGCGGCGGTCTGCTTGGCCACTACCGGCAAGCGCACTGCCGGGGCGTAGATCTGATAGCGCTCACGAATACGCTCACCGTCGAGCTTGTAGGTTACTTCCACCTGGTTCACATGGTCAGGGTACAACCCGAACACGGGGATGCCCCCGTAGGTCCACAGCGAACGGTCGGACACCTCATAGGCGATATCCACACCACGTTCACCGCGGCCCAGCACGCGAACATGGGCAGCGGTCAGGGTGCGCCCGCCATCGCGGACGATTGCGGTCAACGGCGCCAGGCGATACGGGTTGACCACCACATCGCCGAGCAGCGCTTCATCACGCTGCGGCACCGTGGCAGTCAGGCAGGCGCCCTCGGGCAGTGCGTGGGTTTCGGTCTTGGCGTTCATGCAAAGCTCCTTGTGCTCAGAAATCGTAGCGGGCGGTGGCGCCGAAGGTGCGCGGGGTGCCGAGCACGCCGGCATACCCGCCGTTGGCGGAATTCCACAAACTGGTGAAATAGGTCTTGTCGCCGGCGTTCTTCACCCACAGCGACAGATCGAGTACCCCGTCGCCCTGGTCCAGGCGTACACCCGTGGACAGATTGACCAGCGCGTAGCTGGGGATCTGGCCGAAGTCGGAATCATCGATGGTGCCGACCGCCTTGGAGCGGAAGGCATAGCTGGCGGTGACGTAAGGCTCGATGTGCTCGGTCAACTGCCACTTGTACTGGCCGTTGAGGTTGGCGATGTACTTGGAGGCGCCGACCACCTGGTGGCCGGACAGGTCGCAAGTGGCGGTGGCATTGACCAGGCTGACCTCGGGCGGGCATGGCGCATCGTCGTATTCGGTGTAACGCACGTCATTCCACGAGCCATTGAAGTTGACCGTCAGCCCACGGATCGGCAGCGCGGTAGCCTCGAACTCAAGCCCCCGCGAACGCACGCGCCCGGCATTGGCCAGGTACTGCACGCGGTTGGTCTGGTCGTAGACGTTGGCCTGGTAGCCATGCACCTCGGCCCAGAACAGGTTGGCATTGAGCTGCAGACGGTCATCGAACAGGGTGCTCTTGAGACCGACTTCAGCGTTGTTGACCCGCTCTGTACCGACCACCAAGGAATCTGTGCCCAGCCGCGGCGCCGCGCCGACAGTCAGGTTGATCCCTCCGGATTTTTCACCGTGGGTCAGGGTGGCGTAGCCCAGCAGTTGCTCGTTGAAGCGGTAACTCAGGCCGAGCAGCCCGGAGGGGCTGAAGCTGTACTGGTTGAGGTCACCCGAGTCGTAGGCCCCTACCCTGCCTTGGCGCGCCGCAGCAGCGGCGCCGGTCACCGGCGCACCGCCCACCGGCGCATCCCGTGTCACCGAGGCGCTCTTCTCTTCGTAGGTGCCGCGCACACCGGCGGTGAAGTCGAGGCGGTCGGTGATGTGCCAGGTGCCTTGGGCGAACAGGGCATAGCTGTCGGTATCGATGTGCCCGTCACCCAGTGTTGTGACGTCGTTCAGGGCACCGGCGGGCGTAGCGTTCCAGACGTCGGCCTGCGGGCCGTAATAGGTGAACGATTTGTTGTCCAGGTCCTGCTTGAAGTAATAGGCACCGAGCACATAATCGAAAAGCCCCCCGGTGGGCGACGCCAGGCGGATTTCCTGTGAATACTGCTTGTCGCGCACCGCGACCCCGGCGTTGTAGGCCACCGGCACGTTGAGACCATCGTCGTTGCGCGGGGTGAAGTCCCACCAGCGGTAGGCGGTTATCGAGGTGAGGGTGAAGTCGTTGGGCAGGGTCCAGTTGGCTTCTACCGAGGTGCCTCCCTGGAACACGGTTACCTGCTGGTCGGAATCGAAATTGACCTTGCGGTCCTTGCCCGAAACCAGTGTGGCACCGGCCTGGGCAGCCAGGCTTTCGTAACGATTGACACCATTGATGGTCGGCCCGGAGCTGTACAGGCTGAGGATGCCGTTGTTGGAATCCTCTTCGTTGTACTCACCGATCCAGCGCAGGTTGAAGGTTTCGCTCGGCTGGAACAGCAACTGGGTCCGAAAGCCCTGCCGCTTGCCCCCGTTCAGATGATCGCCGTTGTGGATGTTCTTCACATAGCCGTCGTCTTCGGTTCGGTAGGCACTGATGCGCCCGGCCAAGGTGTCGCTGATCGGCCCGGAAAAACTGCCCTGGGTCTGCAGGTAACCATCCTCGCCAATGGACTGCTGGATGCTGCCCTCACGGTGAAAGGTCGGTTTGCGCGAGACGATGTTCAGCACGCCTGCCGTGGTGTTCTTGCCGAACAGCGTACCTTGCGGACCCCGCAGTACTTCCAGTTGTTCGACATCCAGCAGGTCGAATACCGCCATGCCAGGGCGCCCGAGATAGACGTTGTCCAGGTAGATGCCGACGCTGCCTTCCAGGCCATCGCTGGCCGGGTTGTTGCCCAGGCCGCGGATCGAGATGCTCGACTGGCGAGCATGCACATAGGACACGTTGGTGCTGGGCACCAGTTGTTGCAGGTCCTGGACACGGTAGATGCGCTGTGTTTCCAGGGTCTCGCTGTCGAGCACGCTGATCGGCGTGGGCACGCTTTGCGCGGTTTCCTCACGGCGACGGGCATTGACGGTGACAGTGCCAAGCTTGGCGTCCTGCTCCACGGCGGGGGCAGTGTCGACCGGTTCTTCGGCGAAGCTGGCACTGGAAGCCGCCAGCAGAACGCCGGCGGCCAAAGGCTGCAAGGTAAAGCGCGACGCGCGCGCAGGCCAACGGGAAATTCGGGACATGCAAATGCTCCTTGAGGCATTGCCCTGGCGAGCATTTCCGTTGGCGGAACCGAATCGCGGCTAGAGGGGCTTATATTCTTTTAAGAGATATAAATATGTTCTATTCATATTTTGAGGAATAAGTAACAGCCTTTATAAGGGTGCTCAGCCTGTTCATCAATTGCATTCGACCGAAAGTTTTCATGTAAAAAATGCATATCGACCTTCGCCAGCTCCGCCACTTCATCGCCCTTGTCGAACACCGCAGTTTCGTCGCTGCGGCGGCTGCGGTGAACCTGTCGCAATCGGCCTTCAGCCGCAGCATCCAGACCTTGGAGCACAACGTCGGCTGCCGCTTGGTCGACCGCGCCAGCAAGGATCTTTCACCCACCCGTCAGGGCCTGTTGGTGCTGGAGCACTCCCGCCGGCTGGTGCATGGCGCGCACAATCTGGTCAACGAAATCCACCAGTTCAATGGCGCCACCACGGGCGTCGTGCGCTTCGGCTCGGGCCCTGCCCCCGCGGGTGGCCTGGTACCACGGGCAGTCGCGCGCTTCGTCGCCGAATTCCCGGCGGCACGTACCTGCTTTCAGGTGGATAACTGGCAGGCCTTGAACCGCAAGCTGATTGCCGAGGAGATCGAATTCTTCGTTGCCGACACCCGCCAGTTCGAGTCCGACCCGGACTACCGGGTTCACAAGCTGACACCACAGCGCTGGCACTTTTGCTGCCGCGCCGGACACCCACTGACCGAGCGCCCCTGGGTTAATGCGCGGGATGTATTCGATTACCCGCTGGCGACCACTTTCCGCCCGCCGAACATCCGCAAGATCCTCAGTGAACTGAGCGGCAGGCAGGACTTTCTACCCTCGGTAGAGTGCGAGCATGGTTATGCATTGCTCAACGTGGTGATGCACTCGGACACCATCGGCATTGCCTGCAGTGCCAATTTGCGGCCTTATCAGTCGGGGCAGGGGCTGACGCCGCTGCGGTTGGCGGACCTGGCGCCGGAGCAGGAGGAGTCTTTCTACACTCGCTATGGCGTGGTGAGCCGGGTGGGGTATGGGTTGTCGCCATTGGCGCAGGGAATGGTCAGGCAGTTGGTGGCCTGTGATGCCGAAGAGTAAGCAGCGACCTGGCGCCGCGATAGGGCCGCAACGCGGCCCTGACGCTATCAGCCTTTGCGCGTAGTCCGGCTCCGTTGCCCATCAACCCCAACCGGTACCTCACCGGCCAAGGTCACCCGGCGCACGATGCGCGGCTGGGTGCCGTAATCATCCACCGCATAATGCTGCGTCGCTCGGTTGTCCCAGATCGCCACATCCCCCGCTTCCCAGCGCCAGCGCACGGTGTTTTCCAGGCGAGTGACATGTCCTTGCAGCACCGCGAACAGGTGCTGCGAGTCGGCCAGCGAGTAGCCCTTTATGCGTTTGACGAAGTGCCCCAGCTGCAGCGCCCGCTCGCCACTGATCGGGTGCACCCGCACCACCGGGTGCTCGGTCTCGTACACCGTCGAGGTGAAGACTTGGCGATAACGCTCGAGCTTGGCTGGGTCCACATCCGGCTTGATGCTGGCGTAGTCATATTCGTTGCTGTGCACCGCCCAGAGTTCGTCGGCCAGGGCGCGCAACGGCTCGGGCAGCTCCTGATAGGCGGCAGCCGTATTGGCCCACACGGTATCCCCGCCTGAGGCTGGCGCGACCACGCTGCGCAGGATCGAGGCCTTGGGGTAGGCATCGATGAAGGTCACGTCGGTATGCCAGGAGTTGGCCCGCTGACCTTCGGCACCGTCGAGCTGAAGCAGATAGCGGGTGCCGTCGACCACCGGCACGGTGGGGTGAGCGACCGGCTCGCCCAGCAGCTTGGCGAAGCCTTCCTGGGTTTGGTCATCCAGATGAGCTTGGCCGCGGAAGAAGATCACCTTGTACTGCACAAGGGCAGCCTGAATAGCCGCGACCGTGGCGGCGTCGAGGTCGGCGGAGAGCTTCACGCCACGAATGTGCGCGCCGATACGACCGGCGACAGGTTGGATATCGAGTTCGAGGGCTTGCGGCGCAGTGGCCAGTGCAGCAGTACTCATGGTCGTGGTCCTCACGGTCATTGTTGGGGTCAAGCGTTCAGCGGGCGGCTTGTACGGGTTGTTCCTGTTGCAACGCGCTATCGAGGAAGCGCGGCTCGACCCAGTCAGCTACCTGGAAGCTGCGGCGGATAAGGCGCTCCCGCGCCGCAAGGTCGACACCTTGTTGCAACTGGGCGAGGAAGTCGGCATCCAGGCGCGGGTCGAAGTAGTGGGCAAGGTCTTCCTTGGCCAGGTCGTCACTGAGGATGCTGCGCGGCCAGCTTGCATTGCTTGCCACCAGATCGACGAAGGCATCGCGGTTGTGTTCGTCGCGCAGCCAGCGGGTTGCCTGCTGCTGGGCGTTGACCAGCCGCTGAACCAGCTCGGGGTATTTGCCGATGAACTCGCCGGTACCCAGCAATACCGCCTGAGTGCTACCGGCGCCTTCCAGGTCGCGGGAGTTGACGGGTAGCTCGACCAGGCCGCGCTCACGCAACGAAAGCAGGCTGGCAAGGCCCCAAGTGGCGTCGATCTGCTTGGCGGCGAGCGCGGCGTTGGCTGCATTGAAATCGAGGTTGATCACTTTCAAATCGCGCTCAGACAGCCCTTGGCTGGCGAGGGCGCTGGCAAACGACAGCTGGTTGGCTGTGCCGCGGAACACCGCGACGCGCTTGCCCTTGAGGTCGTGCAAGGTCTTGATGCCCGACCCTGGTACGACGCCCAAATAGCTTTTCACCCCACGCACACCGGCAGCCAGCACACGGGTGTCGAGGCCATTGGCCTTGCCGACGATCGCGGCCAGGTCCCCCAGGTAGGCGAAGTCGGCCTGCCCATTGGCCAGTGCCTCGTTGACCACCGGCCCGGCACCCTTGAAGAACCGCCAGTCGATACGAATACCGTCCTTGGCAAATTCCTTTTCCAGCAGCTGCTGGTCACGCAGCACATCGACGACACCGCCAGCGCTGTGCTTGCTGCCAGCGCTCAGATCGGGCACGGCGATGCGGATGCTCTCAGGCTTGGCCGAATCGGCTGCTTGAGCGCTGGAGGCGAACAAAACGAGCAGCCCGAGGGCGGTGGTCAGGTGGCGCAGCGGGGTTTTCATGGCAAGGCTCCTTGGCAGGCTGCCACCGGCGATGGCCGGCGCTTTGGCCAGAAGCTAGGCAGGTCTGGTTAGAAGCTACAAATATCAAAACCTCATTTTTCAGTAGCTCAAAGGCATAAACCACGCAGTACGCGGCTTGGCGGACGGCTTGCGGAAAACGCATGAAAAATATGACGAAAACGCAATGACATGAGGCTTCCGTATGCAAGTTGCGCATGCTCTTATCTCTTGAAGTGCGCATATGTGAATTTTTAATTCCATAAACGAATAAACTTCAAACTCTTCGAGAGATGGGCCGATGAATGGAATTCTGAGCAAAGGAGCGTGGCGACGGAGAGGGCCGCTACACAGCCCCTCCACGGCCCAAGGCCGCTCCCGCGTACTTGCGGTGTTGTTGCCGATGTTGATCGCCCTGTTGTGGGTGGCGGCGAGCCGGCAGCACTGGATGAGCGAGCAGGTACTGCCTGCGCCCTCACTGGTCTGGCAAAGCGCCGTGGAATTTGGCTCTGGTGAACTTTGGGGGCATTTGTGGATAAGTCTGCAGCGGCTGTGCTGGGGATTGCTGGTGGGAATTGCCAGCGGCTTGCTGCTGGGAGCGTGGCTCGGGACTTCGCGCCATGCGCAGACGCTGGTGCTGCCGACCTTCGTGGCGCTGGCACAGATCCCTACCTTGGCGTGGATCCCACTGTTCATGCTGTTTTTCGGTATCGGGGAACTGCTCAAACTGGTCGTACTGGTAAAAGCCGTGGTGGTGCCGGTGACCCTGCATACGCTGGTCGGCGTACGCGATGCCCAACCCAAGCTGCGTGAAGCGGCTGCGGCATTGCGCCTGCCGCCTCATCTGCTATTGCTCCGCCTGCTGCTGCCCGCCGCCCTGCCCGCTTTCCTCACTGGCGTACGCCTGGCTCTGGCTACCGGCTGGACCTCGTTGCTGGCCGTTGAGCTGCTGGCCTCCAGCGAAGGCATCGGTTATTTGATGGTATGGGGCAGGCAACTGTTCATGCTGGACCTGGTGCTGCTGTGCATCCTGGTGATCGGACTGGTCGGTGGGCTCATGGACCGAGGCTTTTCGACGCTGGAGAAGCGCCTGCTGTATTGGCCGCAACCGGCCACGGGCGAACACCAGCGTGTGCCACTGCCCACAGGCTGGCTGAGCCTATTGCTGCCCGTGGCCCTGCTGCTGCTCTGGCAGGCGAGCAGCAGCTTCGGCTGGATCGATCAAAACATTCTGACCTCGCCCTTGGATGTCGTGCGCACGCTATTCACAGGCCTGGCCGATGGCTCGCTGCCTGAAGCCATGCTGCTGAGCCTGCAGCGCACCTTGATCGGCTTGGTGCTTGGCGGCAGTGCGGGGTTGCTGTCGGGCCTGTTGCTGGGGCTTTCACACAACGCCGAGCGCCTGTTCGGACCAAGCCTTTCGGCGTTGCGCCAGGTGGCGTTGTTCGCCTGGGTGCCGCTGCTGACGGCCTGGTTCGGCCTGGGTGAGGGCGCCAAGAATGTATTTGTCGGCCTGGCAGCATTCTTCCCCCTGCTGATCGCTACGCAGCGCGGTATAGCCAGCCTCTCGCCACAACTGGGCGAAGCTGGCCGCACGCTGCGCCTGAACCTGTGGCAACGCCTGCGCCTGCTGGTGCTGCCCGGCGCTGCTCCGGCCATCTTTGCCGGGCTGCGTCTGTCGCTGATCTATGCCTGGCTAGGCACCATCGGGGCTGAATATTTCATGCCTTCAGACGGCGGCATCGCCAGCCTGATGATAGGCGCACAACAGCTGTTCCGCATGGACCAGGTCATGGCCGCCATGCTCGTGATCGGCCTGGTCGGCGCCCTGCTGGGCAACCTTGGACAACGCCTCGAACTGCGCGCCACGCGCTGGAGAACCGCATGAACGCTTTCAACACTTCACAGCTGCTTGCGGCCAACCAACCTGATACCACGCCAGCGTTGGTGAGCTTTGACGGGGTGGGTAAGGTTTTCACCGTCGATGGACACGCCTTGGAAGCCATCCGCAATTTCAATTTATCGATCAACGAGGGCGAGTTCATCGCCATCGTCGGCGCCTCCGGATGCGGCAAGTCCACCCTGCTGCGCTTGTTGGTCGGGCTGGACACGGACTACAGCGGCAGCATTCGTGTCGATGGCCAGCCGGTGAGCGGCATCGGTGGCGAGCGTGGCATCGTATTCCAGGAGCATCGTTTGTTCCCGTGGCTGACGGTGGAGCAGAACATCGCCCTGGGGCTGGTCAATGAGCAGCTGACTCAAGGCGAGCGTGCCCGCCGCGTGCATGAGTTCGTGCTGCTGGTAGGCCTGGTCGGCTTCGAGTCTGCCTACCCGCATCAGCTTTCCGGTGGTATGGCCCAACGCGTGGCCATCGCCCGAGGCTTGGTGGCCAGCCCTCGCATCCTGCTGCTGGATGAGCCGTTCGGTGCGCTCGATGCGTTGACCCGCCAGCAGTTACAGGATGAACTGCTGGCCATCCGCGAACGTGCCGGCATCACCACGTTGCTGGTCACCCACGACGCCGAGGAAGCAACTTACCTGGCAGACCGCGTAGTGGTGCTGGAGCCGCGCCCGGGCCGAATCAAGTCGGTGGTCGAGATTGATCTACCGCACCCGCGGCTGCGCACAGGCGTGGCGCTGCATGGGCTGCGTGAGCAGGTGCTGCACCTGATCACCGGTGATGGCGGTTACCTGCCGCCGCCAACGCGGCGGGTGGAGGGGTTGCGGCCGGAGCTGATTGCGCTCTGACTGAATCAGGCGGTAGCTGTGGAGCAGTATCTGCCCAGACCGTACAAGTACGCCCAAGGATAGATCCCCCGCTCGTGGCCATCGCTGAATACCAGCTGCACGCCATACCCCTGCGTTTCGATCCGTTCGATGCGGACATCGGCGGCAACCACCGCAATGCCGCCCAGCAAGCGCGCGGCGCGGCATTGCGAGCAAGGGCATGCACCGCGCAAGCGAGCATGGCTGATACTCTGCTCCCCATCCTCCCACTCCAATAGCAACTGCCCAGCACCGCGCAGGTTGCTGATTGCACCCGGCGCGTTCATTACGCCACCCCGCGCAATTGCGCCAAGGCAATGCGCACCGCCTTTCGCACCTCCGGGTCGCTATCAGCCTCCGCTGCCTGCAGCATCGGCAAGGCACGCGCTTGGCCCAGTTCGCCGAGGGCCAAGGCCGCCTCCTTGCGCAGGTTGGCGATGCCATGGCCGAGCAGTTCGCCGAGGGCATCCACTGCAGCGGCGTAGCGCAGGCGGCCCAGTGAACGCGCTGCACGCAGGCGCACCTGCCAGAAACCATCGGCCAGTGCATCCACCAGCGCCGGCCCAGCCTCAGCCTGACCGACCTTGCCCAGGGTGGTCGCGGCTTCTTCACGCACTTGCCAGGCCGTATCGTTCAACGCTGCCACCAGCGCAGGCAGCACGCAGCTGTCACGCGCAAGCCCAAGCGCACCAATAGCTGCACGACGCACGTCCGTGTCCGGTTCCCCCTCGGCCAGCCTTGCCAGCGCCGGCAACGCGGGTTGATGCTTGAGCCAACCGAGGATGCCCACCGCCTCACGCCGCACGGCCGCATCGTCATCCGCCAGCGCCAGCAGCGCAGGCGCCGCGGCATCCTCCAGGCGCAGCTCACGCAACGCACGCAGGGCGCTGGTGCGAACAAAGGCCGCTGCGTGGTTGACCCAGGGCAGTATCAGTTGCCCGGCTTCCAGGCTCTTGAGTTCACTGAGACTCTGCGCTGCGGCCAGGCGCACCGGCTCGGCGGGGTCGGCCAACGCAGCGCATAGCGCCTGGACCACCTCTGGCTCTTCCCACGCTTCGAGCAGCCGCGCGGCTTCGGTGCGGACCTCATCGGCCACATCGACCAGCAGCGCATCGGTGAGCCAGGGCAAACCGTCAGGGTCTTCCAGGTCGGCCAGTTCGATCAGCGCGATGCGCCGCACACCTGCGTCGACGTGTTCAAGGCGAGGCAGCAGAGCAATGATGGCCGGGTTGTCGATGTTGCGTTCAGTCATAGCGCGATCCGTAGCGGAGGGTGGTCGGTGTCCGGCAGGCCCAACGGGGTCAGGCGTGGCAGTTCGCGCCCTTCTTCGTGGCGCAACAAGGCCAGGCAATGACGTTTGAGATGGGTGAATTGCGGGCTGGTCAACACGCTGGCGCGGCGTGGCCGCGGGAAGTCCAGCGGTAGGTCCTCGATGAAACGCCCAGGGCGCGGGCTCATCACCAGGATGCGATCGGCCAGGAACAAGGCTTCATCGATGTCATGAGTGACGAACACCACCGTGGTGCGGATCTGCGCCCAGACTTCCAGCAACAGTTCCTGCATGCGTGAGCGGGTTTGTGCGTCCAGGGCGCCGAAAGGTTCGTCCATGAGTAACAGGCGCGGACGATTGATCAGCACACGGGCGATTTCAGCGCGCTGCTGCATGCCACCGGACAGCTGGCTGGGCCAACGCCCGGCAAAGTCGGCCAGGCCCACCAGCTGTAGCATCTCGCGCGCCTGACGCTGGCGCTCGGCCTTGCCCATGCCTTGCATCTTCAGGCCGAACGCGACGTTGTCGAGCACCCTGCGCCAAGGCAGCAGGGTGTGATGCTGAAACACCATGCCGCGCTGCGGCGACGGCCCATTGATGGCCTGATCATCCACTGTCAGTGAGCCACTGTTGGGGACCAAGTGCCCGGCAAGCGCGCCTAGCAACGTTGATTTGCCACAACCGGAAGGCCCAAGGATGCACACGAACTCACCAGGCGCGACGGCGAAGTCCAGACGCTGCACTGCCTCGAACGCTTCAGCACCTTGGCCCAGACGAATGGACAGGCCGCGCCCTTCGATGCGCCCAGGCTCCAAGGCCTGTCGATAGCGGTTCATCAGGCGGCCCTGCGCGTGTGATACCAAGGCGTTGCCAGTGCCCCGAGCTGCTTGACCAGTGCACTGCTGCCCATGCCCAGCACGCCGATCAGCAGCATGCCGACGATGATCTGCGGGTAGTTCTGTAAGGTGTATGACTCCCAGGTGTAATAGCCAATGCCGAACTGCCCTGAGATCATCTCGGCAGTGACCAGGCAGAACCACGAGATTCCCATGCCGATGGCAAGCCCTGTGACGATACTGGGCAGCGCACCAGGCAGTATCACTTCACGCAGGATCGCCCAGCGCCCGGCGCCCAAACTACGCGCCGAGGCCACCAGGCGCGGGTCGACGGCCTCTACGCCATGCACGGTATTGAGCAAGATGGGGAACAGCGCGCCGGTAAAGGTGATGAATACCATCGACAGCTCCGAAGAAGGGAACATCAGGATCGCCAACGGTATCCAGGCCACCGCCGGAATTGGCCGCAGCACCTCAAGAGGCGGCAACAGCGTGTCTTCGGCCCATTGCGAACGGCCGATCAACAGCCCGAGCGCCACACCCAGCAGCGCCGCCACGCCATAGCCGGCAAAAACCCGCGACAGGCTGCTGCCCAGGTGCTCCGGCAGGGCACTGGAGGTGAGCAATTGCCCTGCGGCATCCAGCACCGCTTTGGGGGTGGGCACATAGGTGAAGATGAACAGACCGAGGTCGAGCTTGGCGCTGGCTGCCACCTGCCAGAACGCCAGGCAGGCAAGCAGCGAAGCAAGGCGCAGAGGCCAACGTTTGAGTTCAGGGGTCATTACCATGCCTCCCGGTCAGCGCTGGGCAACCAGCTTCTGGTTGGCGCTGACGAAGTCCAGCACTTCTGCGTCGTGAGCCTTGGCGTACCGCTCGGCCTGATCCTTCAGCAGAAAGGCGGCCAGCTCACCCTTGGCGTTGCGCGCGAACCACGCCTGGTTGGCCAGCAGCTTGATGCCACTGTCGGCGGCCTGGGCGTAGATGGCGCGGATGTCCTTGCCCTCCTGCTCAAGTTGGGCAAGGGCACCGAGGGCAGCCTCAGGCGAGGCATAGTGGCGAACCTTGTCTTCCCCCCGCACCCAGATCTGCGCCAGGCGGCTGAAATCGGTGATCGGTTTGCCGGTCAGCGCATCAGCAGCCTTGAGCGGCAGCGGATCGTAGTCCTGCAGCGCCTTGTCGTAGTCCACACCCGCCTGCTTGAAGGCGGCGCGGATGTATTGGTCATCGATGAACTGGCGGGTGTCGAGCTCCCGATCGGTCTTCTTCAGCAGCTTGAGGGTGTCGATGGAGGTGGCGACTGCTTTGCGGTACTCGGGCTTCCAGGTCAGATCGCGGGTTTGCAGGCCCAGCGGCCCATGGAACAGGTAATTGACCTCGGCTTCAATCCCGGTGACCTTCTCGATCAGCTCACTGTACTTCTCCGGCTCGGCGGCCATCAGGCGGTCAGCCTCAAGGCTGGCACGCAGGTAGGCGGTGACGACCTCGGGGTATTGGCGGGCGTATTGGGCATCGACCAAGGCACCATGGAAGGTCGGCGCGTTGGCCTGGGCACCGTCATAGATCTTGCGAGCGAACCCTCGGTTGGGGAACAGTTCGGCGAACGGCACGAAGTCGGCGTGGGCGTCGATGCGGTTGCTGCGCAAGGCGGAGCCGGCGATCTCGGGGGCCTGGGCGATGATGCGCACGTCTTTGTGCGGGTCCCAGCCCTGGGCAGCGATGGCGCGCAGCAGCATACCGTGGGCCGTGGAGGCAAACGGCACAGAAATGGTCTTGCCCTTGAGTTCGCTCAGCGATTGCACGGCGGAGGCCGCTGGCACGACGATGCCGTTGCCGCTGCCGTGCACACTGCCCGACAGCACACTGATGAACAGGCTGCGTTTGCCTGCATCCAGGTGGGCGACACCGTTGAACGAGCCAGGGAAGTCGGCCATGGCACCGAAATCGAGCTTGCCTGCGACCATTTCGTTGGTCAGTGGCGCACCGCTGGTGAAGTTCTTCCACTCGACCTGGTACTGGGCATCCTTGTACCTGCCATCATGCGGCAGATACTTCTCCAGCAGGCCAAGTTCGCGAATCAGCAAGCCGCCGGTGGCGCAGTTGATGGTAGTGTCCTGGGTGCCGATGGCGACACGGATGGTCTCGGCACTGGCGTTAAGGCCAGCGAGCGCCAGCGCAAGGCCGGCCAAGTTTGCTACAAGGCGCATGGGTGCTTCCCCTCGAATCGTTTGAAGTATTGGCATCGTCTCCGCCACCAGGCTTGTGGTGGTGGGAAACGAGGGGCATTGCAGAGGGCGTCCGGTGGCGTGCCGGGTGGCCTGAGAGGGTCAGCGCAGCAGGTAAGGGATGTCGACCTTTACTGCACCGGTAGGGCAATCTTTTTCGCAGGGCATGCAATACCAGCATTCATCAAAGGCCATATAGGCCTTCTGGGTGGCCGGGTTGATGGCCAGCAGGTCCATTGGGCAGACGTCAACGCACACGGTGCAGCCCTTTTCAGCGATGCACTTGTCTTCATCGATGGTCACCGGGGCGCTGCTGCGAAAGAAAATCTCTTGGGGTTGGTAGGCCATTTCACGGATTCCTCGGGGCCTTCGGCCCTCGTTGTGATTGATCGCCGGGGCCGCTGTACGCCACCCCACTCACGCGGCATCGGCCTTCACCCGTAGCCGGTCATAGGCAGTCTGTTCCTCGGCATCCAATGCAATGAGGTAGGGTTCGACGGCTTTCTTGAAACTGATCATTTCACCGTCCTCGCCCTTTTTCAGGTGGCAATGACAGAACCACTGACCATCGTTGCGCTCGGGATAATCGACCCGATGGTGGTAAAGCCCCCAGCGGCTTTCTTCGCGGAACAGCGAAGCGCGGGCGGCCATTTCGGCACAGTCGCGGATCACCGACACCTCCATCGCACGCATCAACTCGTGAGGGTTGTTGGCCTTGATCTGGTCAAGGTCACGCTCGATTTCGGCGAAGCGCGCCAGGCCGATTTCCATTTTCCTGGTCACCTTGGGGGGCTGCAGATAGTCGTTGACCATGCGCCGCAGCTTGTACTCGACGTGCGCTGGCGGCTGGCCGTACTCGCGGTGCAACGGCGCGAACACGCGTTCACGTTCGCGCTCGACCTGGGCCGCATCGACCTCGGCCAGCTCGCGCCCGGCCACGTACTGCGCGGCATTGACACCAGCAAACCAGCCATAGGTGAATGCACCGAGCATGTAGTTGTGCGGCACCGCAGCCATGTCTCCCGCGGCGTACAGGCCCTTGACGCTGGTCTCGGCCTTCTCGTTGACCCACACGCCCGAAGCCGAATGCCCGGAGCAGAAACCGATCTCGGAGATGTGCATCTCGACCATGTGCTGGCGGTAGTCGGTACCGCGCCCGGCATGGAACTGGCCACGGCTGGGGCGCTCGTTGCTGTGCAGGATATGTTCGATGTTCTGGATGGTCTCCTCTGCCAGGTGATCCAGTTTGAGGAACACCGGGCCATTGCCGCCTTCGAGCTCCTGATGGAACTCCCACATCATCTGCCCGCTCCAGTAGTCGCACTCGATGAAGCGCTCGCCTTTGCTATTCGCGGTATAACCCCCCAGTGGGCCCGTCACGTAGGCGCAGGCAGGGCCGTTGTAGTCCTTGATCAATGGGTTGATCTGGAAGCACTCAAGGTTGGCCAGTTCGGCACCTGCGTGATAGGCCATGGCGTATCCATCACCCGCATTGGTGGGGTTCTCGTACGTCCCCATCAAGTATCCCGAAGACGGCAGGCCCAGGCGCCCGGCAGCACCGCAGGCAAGGATCACCGCCTTGGCCCGCACGACGCGAAACTCGCCGGTGCGGCAGTCGAACCCGAGTACTCCGCCAGCCGCTCCCTCGCTGTCGAGCAACACACGGGTGCAAACCATGCGGTTGGTGATCTCGACACGGGCCCGCTTGAGCTGGCGGTAGAGCACCTTCTTGATGTCATGGCCTTCTGGCATGGGCAGCACGTAGGCGCCCATGTGATGGACCTTCTTCACCGCGTAGTCGCCAGTCTCGTCCTTCTCGAACTTCACGCCCCAGCGATCGAGCTGTTCAATGGTTGCGAAGCTGTGGGTGGCATAGGCATGTACTGTGGCCTGGTTGACGATCCCGTCATTGGCGACGGTAATTTCCTTGGTGTACTGCTCGGGTGTAGCGTGCCCAGGGATGATCGCGTTGTTCAAGCCATCCATGCCCATGCTGATGGCGCCACTGCGCTTGACGTTGGCCTTGTCCAGCAGCAACACGCGCAGACTTCTGTCCTGCTCTTTGGCTTTGATGGCGGCCATCGGGCCAGCAGTGCCACCGCCGATGACGATGATGTCGTAGTCATGGGTCTCGATGCTCATGCCTTGCCCCCCTTCTGACGGTCGATGCGCAGGCGGTACTGGAAGGCATCGCCGCGGTAGTAAAGGTGTTCGAAGTCCAGCGGTGTGCCATCAGCGGCATGGGTGAGGCGCTCGATGCGCATGATCGGCGCCCCCTCTTCCACTTCCAGTGCCTGGGTCAGGTCGCTGTCGGCCAGAACCGCATCGATGGCCAGGTCAGCATGGCCAAGCGCGATGCCACAGTCGTTTTCCAGCAGCAAGAAAATGTCGCGGGTAACCAAGTCGGCTTTTTCCAGCTTCTCCCCCACCGCCTTCGGTAACCAGGTCAGCTCCAGCGATACCGGCTCACGGTTGATCAGGCGCACCCGGCGAATCTCAGTCACAAGGCTGCTTTCCTCGACCCGCAGGCGTGCCGCCACCAACGCATTGGCGGGCACATGGCGAAAGCTGCGCAGCCGGTTCAGCACTTCGTAGCCCATCTGCGTCATGGATTCGGCCAAACCTTGCAGGGTGCTCACGTTCTGAAACGCCTTGGGCTTGGCGACGAAGGTGCCTTTGCCGTGAATCTTGAAGATCAGGCCCTCCTTCTGCAGGTCGCCCAAGGCCTGCCGCACAGTGATGCGGCTGACGTCGAACGCTTTGCCCAGTTCGCTTTCCGAAGGCATGCGGCTGTGGGGGGCGTAGGTGCCGTCGAGTATGCGCTCGCGCAGCAATTCCTTGAGCTGGGTGTACAGCGGTACCGGTGAAAGTGGGAGCAGTTGGGCCATGGTTCTCTTCACTGATTGAGCACTTGTTATAACAAGTTGTGACCAGAGAATAGCCGGCATAAGAATTAATGGTGAAATACTGTTATTGCATATGCATAGAGAGGTTTGCGGGCAAAATCCAGAAATCCTTTATCGGCGCAGGGATGCCGGGCCCGGCTAGCCTTGATCAGGACCTCATAACCTGGCAAGGACGCTGCCATGCACACCCCTGACGATCAATCCCTCGACCTCAAGCGCGTGCTGGACGCGTTGCAAGCCGACCAACTCCTGAGCGCCAGCGACGCCCGGCAAGTACTCGAATACGCCAACGCACGGCCACCTTGCCATCCGCTCGAAGCCGTAGCGGCGCTGGAACTCGCAGACCGCCGGCACCCCGGCCAGCGCCTGCACCTGGACAGCCTGTGCCAATGGCTCGCCAGAACAGTCGGCCAGCCCTATGAACGTATCGACCCACTGCAACTCGACCTGTCCAAGGTCAACGGGCTGATATCGCCAGCGTTCGCCCAGCGCCACGGCATACTCATCCTGGCCAGCGACAGCCTGAGCATCACCGTGGCCAGCGCGCAGCCTTACCAGTGTGACTGGCAAACCGATCTGGCCCGCAGCCTGGGCAAGCCGATCCGCCGCGTGTTCGCCAGCCCCCTGCAACTGCGCCAGGTGGGCCAGTCACTGTTTCGCCTTGCCCACTCGGTGCAAGGCGCCCAGCATCAGCAGTCGGCAAGCCTCGGTGAGCTCGAGCAATTGCTCGAGCAGGACAAGCGCCTGGGCAACGCCACGGCAGATGACGCGCATATCGTGCACATCGTCGACTGGCTGCTGCAGTACGCCGTCGAACAGCGCGCCAGTGATATCCATCTTGAGCCGCGCCGCGAGCAGGGCCGCTTGCGCTATCGCATAGACGGCCTCCTGCATACGGTCTACGCCTTCCCGGCCGGCGTCACCCTGGCGGTCGTCAGCCGCCTGAAGCACTTGGGCCGCATGGATGTCGCGGAGAAACGCCGCCCGCAGGATGGCCGCGTGAAGTGCAGCCTGCCAGGTGGCCGCGAAGTGGAGCTACGCCTGTCTACGCTGCCCACCCCCTTTGGCGAAAAGCTGGTGCTGCGGTTGTTCGACCCACAACAGCTACAGGAAGACTTCGACCGCCTGGGGCTGGAAGGTGAACAACTGCACCAGTGGCTGGCCCTGCTGCAGCGCCGTCAAGGCATCCTGCTGGTCACCGGCCCTACCGGCTCAGGCAAGACCAGCACGCTTTACGCGAGCCTGAAGCAGTTGGCCACGCCGGAGGTTAACCTGTGCACCATCGAGGACCCGATCGAGCGTCTGGAGCCGGCATTCAATCAACTGCAGGTGCAGCCGACACTGGACCTCAGCTTCGCCAACGGCGTACGCGCGCTGTTACGCCAAGACCCGGACATCATCATGATCGGCGAGATCCGTGATCGCGAGACGGCTCTGGTAGCCGTGCAAGCTGCCCTTACCGGGCACCTGGTGCTCTCGACGCTGCACACCGACGACAGCTGTGCTGCCATTACCCGCCTGTTGGAGCTTGGCGTGCCCGATTACCTGATCAAGGCCTCCCTCAGTGGGGTGATGGCGCAGCGCTTGGTGCGCTTGATTTGCCGTGAATGCCAGCGCCGCGCAGCATCGGCCAGCGGCCAGCCTTGCCTGATGTGTCGGGGCACCGGCTTTCATGGCCGAACGGGCTTGTTCGAGCTGCTGGTGCCGAGCGAAAACCTACGCGCCCGGATAGGCGCTGGGGCGGACCTTGCCAGCTTGCGGCTACAGGCGTTGAGCGAAGGGTTGCTGGACCTGAAACGCTGCGGGGAAGCCAAAGTGGCCCGTGGGCTGACCTGTCAAGAGGAAGTGCTGCGGGTCTGCGCGTGAGCAAAAAATCCTTGTTTTCGAGGAACTTGCGCCCCGCAGGCACAATCAAATCGGGCTCCATCAGCCCTCACCCTTCGAGGTGTTTCATCATGCGTCTCCCAACCGCCATCGCAGCCGCTGCCCTGCTTTCGCTGCCCATTGGCTCCGCCATGGCCGATACCTTCTGGCGCAACGTGATTTCTTCCGGCGCGACCACGGGATCGACCTACCTGACCTCCAAAGATCACAAGTTGGTCGTCGCGGCGCAGGAAGACGCCGGCAGCTTCGTGGCCAGTGAAGGAGCTATTCGTGGGCCGTTCCTGGAGGCGGCAATGCGCCAGGTGCGGGCTGAGAACCCAGGCATGCAAGCCAGCGACATGGAACTGGCAAATGCCATCCTGGCGAAGAATGCGATAGCCGAGTAAGGCCCTGGGGCTGCCGTGCAGCCCCAGCTTCAACTCAGCGATACGCCTCCACCGGTACACACGCACAAAACAGATTCCTGTCCCCGTACACATTGTCGACCCGGTTCACCGCTGGCCAGTACTTGTGCTGGCGCACGTGAGCGCTGGGGGCCACCGCCTGCTCAAAACTGTAAGGCCGGTTCCACGGCGCCAGCACATCGGCCAGGGTATGCGGGGCATGTTTGAGCGGATTGTCTTGCGCCGGCCAGTGACCCTCTTGCACCTCCTCGATCTCCGCCCGGATCGCCAGCATGGCTTCGACGAACCGGTCCAGCTCGGCTTTGGACTCGCTCTCTGTCGGTTCGATCATCAAGGTCCCAGGAACCGGGAATGACATGGTGGGGGCATGGAAGCCATAGTCCATCAGGCGCTTGGCCACATCCTCTTCCGTTATCCCGGTAATGGCCTTGAGCGGCCGCAGGTCAAGGATGCACTCATGCGCTACCCGCTGGTTTCGGCCTCTGTAAAGCACAGGGAAGGCACCCTCGAGCTGCCTGGCCAGGTAGTTGGCCGACAGGATGGCCACTTCGCTCGCATCGGCCAGTTGCGGCCCCATCATGGCGATGTACATCCAGCTGATCGGCAAGATGCTCGCGCTGCCCCAGGGCGCGGCGCTGACCGCGCTGTTGTTCGGGTCCAGGCCCGGCACCGGCACCACCGGATGACTGGCGACGAACGGCTTGAGGTGCGCGCGGATGCCAATCGGCCCCATGCCGGGGCCCCCGCCGCCGTGCGGGATGCAGAACGTCTTGTGCAGATTCATGTGCGAGACATCGGCGCCAATGTCAGCCGGCCGCGTGAGGCCGACCTGGGCATTGAGGTTGGCGCCGTCCATGTACACCTGCCCGCCCTGCTTATGAACGACTTCACAGATTTCCCGAATGCCCTCCTCATACACACCATGGGTCGACGGGTAGGTAACCATCAGGCAGGAAAGACGCTCGCCTGCAGCATGGGCCTTGGCCTTGAGGTCGTCGAGGTCAACGTTGCCGTGGTCATCGCAGTCGACGATCACCACGTCCATGCCTGCCATCTGCGCCGAAGCAGGGTTGGTGCCGTGGGCCGACGAAGGGATCAGGCACAGCGTGCGCTGGTGTTGATGACGGCTGCGGTGGTAACGGGTGATTGCCATCAGCCCGGCGTATTCGCCCTGGGCACCCGAGTTGGGCTGCATGCAGATGGCGTCGAAACCGGTAAGAGCGCACAGCCAGCGCTCCAACTCGTCGATCATCGTTTTGTAACCCACGACCTGAGCTTCGGGCGCAAAGGGATGAAGCTGAGCGAACCCGGGCCAGGTAATGGGGATCATTTCGCTGCTGGCGTTGAGCTTCATGGTGCAGGAACCCAGCGGGATCATCGATTGGTTCAGCGCCAGGTCCTTGTTCTCCAGCTGCTTGAGGTAGCGCAGCATCTGCGTTTCGCTGTGATGCAGGTTGAACACAGGGTGGGAAAGGAACGGCGTGCGCCGTTGCAGCCCGGCGGGAATGCCGCCTGCCAGGGCCTGCTGGTCCAGCGCGGTGACCTCAAGACCGTGATCCACGCCAAGGAAGATGTCGAACAGCCGAAGCACAGTGTCTTCGCTGCACGTTTCGTCCAGGCTCACACCCAGGTGGCCGCGGCCCAGAATGCGCAAGTTGATGCGCGCCGCTTGCGCACTTTCGATGATGGCCGCCTGGGCACCGCCGACCTCCAGGGTAAGGGTGTCGAAGAAATGCGGGTTGAGGCGTTTGATGCCCTTGGCCTCAAGGCCGGCAGCCAACACGACGGTCAGCCGGTGCACGCGCTGCGCGATGCGCTGCAAGCCTTCAGGGCCGTGGTACACCGCGTAGAAACCGGCGATGTTGGCCAGCAGTACCTGGGCCGTGCAGATGTTGGAGTTGGCTTTTTCGCGGCGGATGTGTTGCTCGCGGGTCTGCAGGGCCATTCGCAGGGCGGTGTTGCCACGGGCGTCACGCGACACACCGATGATGCGCCCCGGCATCGCCCGCTTGTAGTCGTCACGGCAGGCAAAATAGGCCGCGTGCGGGCCGCCGTAGCCCATGGGCACGCCAAAGCGCTGGGTCGAGCCAAGCACCACGTCTGCACCAAGTTCACCCGGCGGCGTGAGCAGCACCAGGCTCAACAGGTCTGCCGCCACGCATGCCAGGGCATGCTGGCCGTGCAACTGGTCAATCAGCGGGCGCAGGTCACGCACTTCCCCATGGGTATCCGGGTACTGCAGCAACGCGCCGAATACCTGGTGCTGGGCAAGGTTATCCACAGCGTCGACGATCAGTTCGAAACCAAAACCTTCAGCCCGGGTTCGCAACACCGACAGTGTCTGCGGGTGGCAGTGTTCATCGGCAAAGAAAGCATTGCTCTTGTTGCGCGCCACACGTTTGGCCAAGGCCATGGCTTCGGCTGCGGCGGTGGCTTCATCGAGCAGTGAGGCATTGGCCAGGGCCAGGCCGCTCAGATCGATGACCATTTGCTGAAAGTTGAGCAGGGCTTCCAGCCGGCCTTGGGCGATTTCTGGCTGGTAAGGCGTATAGGCGGTGTACCAGCCGGGGTTCTCCAGCACGTTGCGCAGGATGACGGTTGGCGTGACGGTGCCGTGGTAACCCATGCCGATCAGGCTGGTCCACACCTGGTTCTGCTCGGCATAACTGGCGAGCTTGGCCAACGCGGCCTGTTCATCCAGGGCGGCGGGCAGGTCGAGGGCGCGGTTGAAGCGGATATCCGGGGGGACGGTCTGCTCGATCAGCTCGCTGCGGCTGCTCAAGCCCAGGGCACTGAGCATGGCCTGCTGCTCCGAGGCATCAGGCCCCAGGTGACGACGCAGGAATGGGCTGAGCTCTTGCAGTTGATGCAGGGACGGCGACTGGGACATGACGACGCTCTCTTCCTAGACCAGGCCTCGTGGAGACTTATAAGTCTAGGAAGGATTGCCGATACTGCGGGAAAACTTGCTTCGCCAGTCCCGGCCTCATCGCTGGCAAGGCCGCGATGAGGCCAGAATGATCACTCGCCGATAGCGGCGCGGTAACCAGCAGCATCCAGGAGCTTGTCCAGCTCGGCCTTGTCGCTTGGCTTGAGCTTGAAGATCCAGGCGCCGTAAGGGTCTTCGTTGAGCAGCTCCGGGCTGTCGGCCAGCTCTTCGTTGACCGCGATCACCTCGCCACCCACCGGGGCATAGATATCCGAAGCGGCCTTGACCGACTCGACCACGCCAGCCGCATCGCCGGCAGCGAATACTTTGCCAACCTCTGCCAGCTCCACGAACACCACATCACCCAGGGCCTCTTGAGCGTGGTCGCTGATGCCCACGGTCACAGTGCCGTCGGCTTCCAGGCGCGCCCACTCGTGGCTTTCGGCAAAACGCAGTTCGGCGGGGATATTGCTCATGTCTTGTATTCCTCGATTGGGTCAGCGGTCGGCCCGCCGTTGATTGTTCAGATCAGAATCTTGCCGTGACGCACGAAGGTCGGTTTGACCACCCGCACCGGGTACCACTTGCCGCGGATCTCGACCTCGGCGCGATCACCGGTGGCCATGGGTACACGCGCCAGGGCAATGGATTTGCTCAGCGTAGGAGAGAAACTACCACTGGTGATCTCCCCTTCGCCAATGCCGGCAACGCGAACCACCTGATGGGCGCGCAAAACACCGCGCTCCTCCAGCACCAGGCCGACCAATTTGTCCTGTACGCCGCGCTCGATTTCCGCCAGCAGGCCAGCGCGGCCGATGAAATCGCGCTCGGCCGGCTCCCAGGCGATGCTCCAGCCCAAGTTGGAGGTAAGCGGGGTGTGGGCTTCGTCGATGTCCTGGCCGTACAGGTTCATGCCGGCTTCCAGGCGCAAGGTGTCGCGGGCGCCAAGGCCACTGGGGGCGATGCCAGCGCCGACCAGGTCGTTGAAGAAGGCCACGGCCTCATGGCCCGGCAGGATGATTTCCAACCCGTCTTCACCGGTATAGCCGGTGCGGGCAATGAACCAGTCGCCCTCGCTCACCCCTTCGAACGGGCGCAGCTCACGGATGAGCGCAGCGCGCGCAGCGCTGAGCAAGGCAGCGACCTTATCGCGGGCCTGGGGCCCTTGGATGGCGAGGATGGCCAGGTCAGGGCGCACCTTGAACCCGACCGAAAAGCCGCTACTGTGGGCCTCCAGCCACGCCAGTACGTTGGCGCGGGTAGCGGCATTGGTGATCAGCCGGTAGCCATTTGCCGTGCGGTAGGCGATCAGGTCATCGATCACCCCGCCCTCCTCGTTGAGCAACGGGCTGTACAACGCCTTGCCGACACTGCCGAGGCGGGCAACATCGTTGGCCAGCAAATGCTGCAGCCAGACGGTGGCATCGGTGCCATCGATGTCGATCACGGTCATGTGGGAAACATCGAACACCCCACAGTCACTGCGCACCTGATGGTGCTCTTCGACTTGCGAGCCGTAGTGCAGGGGCATGTCCCAGCCACCGAAATCGACTGTCTTGGCGCCTAGCGCCAGGTGCAAGTCGTACAAAAGCGTGCGCTGTCCCATGGGTTTCTCCTTCCGGGCGTGGCGAAGCGGCGGCGGTCGATGACGTTTGGTCGTCAGCTCTTCTTGTAGGACCCGTCGCGCGAATGCCGCGCATTGTAGCCGCATGGGCGCGGGCTGGCACCCTCAGTGACTGTGACCTGGGCGCCTGGCTGAACGACGAATCAGGCCGATGACCGGCAGCAGGCCAACCAGCACCAAGGTCAAGGCAGGCAGTGAGGCACGGGCCCACTCGCCTTCACTGGTCATCTCGAACACCCGTACGGCGAGGGTATCCCAGCCGAAGGGCCGCATCAGCAATGTCGCGGGCATTTCCTTGAGCACATCGACGAACACCAGCAGTGCGGCACTGAGTGCACCGGGAACCAGCAGCGGCATATACACTTTGAAAAACAATCTCGCCCCTCCCACACCCAGGCTCCGTGAAACCTCGGGCAACGACGGGCGAATGCGCTCCAGGCTGCCTTCCAGTGGCCCATAGGCCACGGCGATGAAACGTACCAGATAGGCCACCAGCAATGCCGCGAGGCTGCCCAGCAGCAAGGGCTTGCCTGCCCCGCCCAGCCACGTCGAAAGGGGAATCACCAGGTGGTTGTCCAGGTAACTGAAGGCCAGCATGATCGAAACCGCCAGCACAGAGCCGGGCAAGGCATAGCCCAGGTTGGCCAGGCCGACCCCGGCACGGATGCCGCCAGTCGGCGCCTGGCGCCGTGCAAAGGCCAGCACCAGCGCGACGCACACCGTGATCAGGGCTGCCATGGCGCCCAGGTACAGGGTGTGCAGCACCAGGCCGAAATAGCGCTCGTCCAGGTCATGCCGCCCACGCTGCCAGAACCATACCAGCAGCTGCAGCACCGGGATGACGAAGGCACAGGCAAATACCAGCAGGCACCAGCCACTGGCCAGCAGTGCCTTCACCCCGCGCAGGTGATAGAGGGCCTGACCCCGAGGGCGTTCATTGGCGCTGCGCGAGGCACCACGAGCGCGGCGCTCTGCGTACAGCACCAGCATGACCGCCAGCAACAGCAGGCTGGCCAGCTGGGCCGCGCTGGACAGGCTGAAGAAGCCATACCAGGTCTTGTAGATGGCAGTGGTGAACGTGTCGAAATTGAACACCGCCACCGCGCCAAAATCTGCCAAGGTCTCCATCAGGGCCAGGACGATGCCTGCGCCGATGGCCGGCCGCGCCATGGGCAGGGCAACCCGCCAGAAGGCTTGCAGCGGCGAAAGGCCCAGCACCCGCGCCGCTTCCATGAGCCCCTTGCCCTGGGCCAGGAATGCCGTGCGTGCGAGCAGGTAGACATACGGGTAGAACACCAGCACCAGTACCACAATCACCCCGCCGGTGGAGCGCACCCGCGGCAGGCGCATGGGCCCGAACACTTCACGCAAGGCGCTCTGCACGGGGCCGGCGAAATCAAGCAGGCCGACGAAGACGAACGCCAAGACATAGGCGGGGATGGCAAACGGCAGCATCAGTGCCCAGTCCAGCCAGCGCCTGCCGGGGAACTGGCAAAGGCTGGTGAGCCAGGCCAGGCTCACGCCGAGCACGGTGACGCCTGCGCCTACGCCCGCCACCAAGGTCAATGTGTTGCCGAGCAGGCGGCTCATCTGGGTGTCGAGCAGGTGCGACCAGATCTGCACGTCGATCGATTGCCAGGACAGCAGCAAGACGCTCAAGGGCAGGAGCACGAGGGCGGCGATCAGGATGACCGGGAGGTACCAGCGGCGTTGAGGAGCGTGGGGCAAGGCAACTGTCTCTGTGGCAGATGGCAACCGCTGCGCGGGCTTGCCCCGCGAAGAGGCCCCTGCGGGCCTCAGAAGGATAAAGCCTGGGGCTTAGTTCCAGCCAGCCCGATCCATCAAGCGAATGGCCTCGGCCTGGCGTTTGCCCGCCACCTCGACCGGAATGCTGTCAGCCTTGAAGCTGCCCCATGCCTGGACCTCGTCCGATGGCTTGACCTTCGGATTGGCCGGGAACTCCTGGTTGATGTCGGCGAACAGCTTTTGCGCCTGCTCCCCGGTCATCCACTCCACCAGCTTCTTGGCCGCTTGCGGATGCGGTGCGTGCTTGGTCAGGCCGATACCGGACAGGTTGACGTGCACGCCACGGTCACCCTGGTTAGGCCAGAAGATCTTCACGGGCAGGTCCGGGTTCTGCTTGTGCAGGCGGCCGTAGTAGTAAGTGTTCACCACCCCCACATCGCACTGGCCGGCCTCGATGGCCTGGATAACCGAGTTGTCGTCAGAGAACACGTCGGTAGACAGGTTGTTGACCCACCCTTTGACGATCTGTTCGGTCTTGGCCTCGCCATGGTTCTCGATCAGGGTGGCGGTCAGCGACTGGTTGTAGACCTTCTTCGCCGTGCGCAGGCACAGGCGCCCTTCCCACTGCTTGTCTGCCAGTGCCTCGTAGGTGCTCAGCTCTTCAGGCTTGACGCGCTCGGTGGAGTAGATGATGGTCCGTGCACGCAGGCTCAGGCCGGTCCATTCATGGGACGAGGCGCGATACTGAGCGGGGATGTTCTGGTCGATGATGGTCGACTCGATGGGCTGCAGGATACCCATCTGCTCGGCCTGCCACAGGTTACCGGCATCGACGGTCAGCAGCAGGTCGGCCACCCCGTTGTCGCCCTCGGCCTTGATGCGTTGCATCAGCGGGGCTTCTTTGTCGGTGATGAACTTGATCTTGACGCCGGTCTCGGCGGTGTAGGCGTCGAACACCGGCTTGATCAGCTCGTCGATGCGCGAGGAGTACACCACTACTTCGTCCGCCGCCTGGGCGTTGCCGCCCAACAGCGTCAGGGCCAGGGCGGCCAGTAGGGGCTTGCGTGGCAACATGGGATGCACTCCTCGAATCGTATGAGAGGCGCAAATGGTAGTGAATCCCATTTTCTGGCTCACCTACCCAGCCGTTACCAGATGTTGCAAGGGTACCCTGCTGCTTCCAGCAATGGCCCTGTGTCGCGAAAGGGCCGCAAAGCGGCCCCTCAATCTCAAGGCTTGGCCAGGTCCGGCAAGTCGCCTGAAAGCCCCAACGCCTGGCGCACGAACAGCGCCTTGGCCTCGGGCATTTGCTGCACCAGCTTCAGGCCGCTGTTACGCAACCAGCGCAACGGCAGCGGGTTGGCCTGGAACAGCCGCTCAAAGCCCTCCATCGCAGCCATCAACGCCAGGTTGTGCGGCATGCGTCGGCGCTCATAACGGCTGAGCACTTTCACATCGGCCAGCCGTTCACCACGCTCGCACGCCTTCGCCAGCACCTCGGCCAGTACCGCTGCATCGAGAAAACCCAGGTTCACGCCTTGCCCAGCCAGCGGATGAATGGTGTGCGCGGCATCACCGATCAGTGCCAGCCCCTCATCCACGTAGCGCTTGGCGTGGCGCTGACGCAACGGCACACAGACCCGAGGGTCGGCGTGCAGCACTTGGCCCAGTCGCCCCTCGAAGCCACGCTCCAAGGCCTTGAGGAAAGCGTGATCATCCAGCGCCATCAACTGCTCGGCCTGCTCGGGCGTGGTCGACCATACGATCGAGCACCAGCCCTGCTGGCCGTCTCGCGACAAGGGCAAAAAGGCCAGCGGCCCTTCATCGGTGAAGCGCTGCCAGGCAGTGGCCTGGTGTGCAGCGCTGCAGCGCACGCTGGTTACGATGGCGTGGTGCAGGTAATCCCATTCACGGGTCTGGCAGCCGGCCAGGCGCCGCACCGCCGAATTGGCACCGTCGGCAGCCACCACCAGCGGCGCCCGCAGGCGGCGACCATCGGCCAGGGTCAGCAACCACTCATCGCCAGAACGGCGCATCTGCTCCAGGCGGGCGTTGGGCAGCAGGCCGATATCGCTGTCATGCAGGCGCTCCAGCAGGCCATCCTGCACCACCCGGTTTTCGACGATATGGCCAAGCACCTGCGCGTGCACGCTGGCGGCGGAGAAGTGAATCTGCCCAGTGCCGCTGCCGTCCCAGACATGCATGTCCGAGTAGGGCGAAACACGCCGTTTGGCAATTTCTTCCCAGGCGCCCAACCGCTCGAGGATGCGCTGGCTGGCCGCCGAGAGGGCGCTGACCCGCGCCTCGAATGGCGCATCGCTGTCAAACGGCTTCACCGTCAGCGAGCCACCGTCGAGCAGGAGTATTTCCAGGCCACTGTGGCGCAACGCCAAGGCCAAGGCGCTGCCGACCATACCAGCACCGACAATCAACAGATCTGCGCGCATTTCCATGCCTTACGCCTGCCTCGCTTGCGGCTTTAGCCGCACGTATAGGGTTTTATCGACCCGCGCCACCAGCTCGCCGGCACCGTCACAGACATCGACCTGCAAACGTGGCAGGTATTTCTTGCCGCCGGCGGTCTGCTGGCGGATCTCATCCAGCAGTGCGTCTTCGATGTGGAAATCGGCGTACACCGGGCCTTTGCCGGGTGTGATGAAATCAATGCTGGCAGCCTTGTCCCAGACAATGTACTCACGGCCCAGCAGTTCGATCAGCATCAGCATGTAGAACGGATCGACCATCGAATACAAGCTACCGCCAAACTGGGTACCGACGTAGTTGCGGTTCCAGCGCGTCAACTTCATGCGCACCCTGACACTGCGCATGTCTGGGCTGATGTGCTGAATGCGAATGCCAGCACCCAGGTACGGTGGGTAAAGGTTCAGCAGCCAGCGCAACATGCGCGCCCGTCGCGCCAGCTTGCGCGGGTTGCTCATGCCTGACCCCGCGGATCAGGGCGGGTGCCCAAGCCCATGGCCTGGCGGGCGAACCAGCTTCTTGCCGGCGGCAGCAAGTCGAGCCCAAGCAAACCGATGTTGCGCCCAGCGGCCAACAATGGCTGGTTGCTGCCGAACAGGCGGGTGACCTGGTCGGAAAAACCGATGGTCATGGCCTGATCGAGTTGCTGGCGTCGATGGTACGCCTGCAGGGTCGCCAGATCGCCTGGCTGCTGCGGGCCGGCCAGCAGCGCGTCGGCCAGCGACTGCACGTCACGCAGCGACAGGTTGAAGCCCTGCCCGGCAATGGGGTGCAGGCTGTGCGCGGCATTGCCTAATACAACCAGATGAGGGCGCACCTGCTCCTGGGCTTCGACCAGTGCCAGCGGGTAAAGATGCCGTGCGCCGACCTGGCGCAGAGCGCCGAGGCGATAGCCGAATACATCCTGAAGCTCGCGCAGGAAGCTGCGCTCGTCGATCTCGGCCAGGCGCTTGGCGTCCATACCCTGACGGGTCCAGACCAACGCACAGCGATTCTCGGGCAGCGGCAGCAGTGCCATGGGGCCTTGCTCGGTAAAACGCTCGAAGGCTTGCCCGCGATGGGATTCGCCTGGGGTGATGTTGGCGATCAGCGCGCTCTGCTCGTACGGCGTGCGCCGCACATGGATGCCCAATTGCTCGCGCAAGCCCGAGCGGCCACCGTCGGCCAGCACTGCCAGGTCGCACTCCAGGCTGGTGTCATCGTCCAGCTGCAAGCGATAACCACCGGCAACAGCCTGCATCGCCTTCACTTCGGCCGGGCAGCGCCAGCTCACCACCTCACTGTCCAGCCCTTGCCAAAGGCACTGGCCAAGCCAGGCGTTCTCGACCACGTAGCCCAACGCTGGCACACCCTCCTCCAGCGCATCCAGGCGGGTGCAGCCAAAGCGCCCACGGTCCGAGACCTGAATTTGCCGGATCGGCTCGGCGCGCGGGCTGATCGCTTGCCACATGCCCAGGTGCTGATAGATCTGCCGGGTACCGAACGATAGCGCAGAGGAGCGTGCATCATAGCTGGGCTGGAAGCTGTCGCCCGGGGCGAACGGCTCGATCAGCAGGATCTTCCAGCCACGCGCCTTGGCGCCAGCCTGCAGGGCCAGCGCCAGGCTGGCGCCGACCAGGCCGCCACCAATGATCGCCAGGTTGACTCGATTCATGCCGCGTCCTTACGTGCCGCCAGCATCAGCGCCTCGATCTCGGCGACCGTCCGGGGCACGCCCGACGTCAGAATTTCACAACCTTGCCTGGTCACCACCACGTCGTCCTCGATCCTTACGCCGATGCCACGCCATTTCTTCGCGACCTGCTGATTGTCGGCGGCAATGTAGATACCCGGTTCGACGGTCAGCGCCATGCCGGGCTCCAGCACTCGCCACTGGCCGCCGACCTTGTACTCGCCCACATCGTGCACATCCATGCCGAGCCAGTGCCCGGCACGGTGCATGTAGAAGGCGCGGTACGCTTCACTTTCGATCAGCGCCTGCACCTTGCCCTTGAGCAACCCCAACTCCACCAGCCCTTCGGTGATCACCCGCACGGTCGCTTCGTGGGCGTGGTTCCAGTGCTTGCCGGGAGCAATTTCGGCGAAGGCAGCGGCCTGGGCCTTGAGCACCAATTCATAAATGGCCTTCTGCTCAGGCGAAAAACGCCCACTGACCGGGAAGGTGCGGGTGATGTCGCTGGCATAGCAATCGATTTCGCAACCGGCGTCGATCAGCACCAGGTCACCGTCCTTGAGCGCGGCATTGTTTTCTTGATAGTGCAGGATACAGCCATTGCGGCCAGCCGCGACGATCGACCCGTAGGCTGGCATTCTTGCCCCACCCTTACGGAATTCGTAGTCCAGCTCGGCTTCCAGGCTGTACTCGTGCAGCCCTGCCCGGCAGGCCTGCATGGCCCGCACATGTGCGCGTGCGGAAATGTCTGCAGCGGCGCGCATCACTTTCACTTCCGCCGCTGATTTATACAGACGCATGTCGTGCAGCAGATGATCCAGGGCAACGAACTCGTTGGGAGGCTGGGCGCCAAGGCGCGCCTTGGAGCGGATCACGTTGATCCAGTCCATCAGCCGGCGGTCGAACTCGGGGTTGCTGCCCATGGCGCTGTAGACCCGTTCGCGACCTTCGATGAGGCCTGGGAGGATCTCGTCGATGTCGGTGATCGGGAAGGCATCGTCCGCGCCAAAGTCGCGGATGGCACCTTCCTGGCCGGCCCGCAGGCCGTCCCATAGCTCACGCTCGGGATTACGCTCGCGGCAGAACAGTACGTACTCGCCATGCTCGCGCCCCGGGATCAGCGCAATCACCGCCTCCGGCTCCGGGAAGCCGCTCAGGTACTGGAAATCGCTGTCCTGGCGGTACACGTGTTCGACATCGCGGTTACGAATGGCGACCGCGGCAGCCGGCAGGATGGCAATGCTGTTGGGGACCATCTGCGCCATCAGCGCCTTGCGCCGACGGGCATATTCGGCCTTGGGTATGCGGCTCATGGGCAGGACTACCCCCGGTTGATCAGTGCAGCGAAGGTTTTGGCGCGGGCGCGGCGGGCGCGGCCAGCTCTGTGTAGAGCAGCAGCGGCGCAACGCGCAGATACTCCATGACTTCCATGTAGTCGCTTTCGCCGTCCTCGGATTCCTCCAGCGCTTCCTGGACCTGGGAAATGGCCACCAGGTCCTGGAGCACTTCCTTGGCATCAGTGGACAGGTCCTTGCCGCCAGCATTCAGCCCGAAGCCGGCGATGAAGCCCTGGCACCACTGGCCCAGGGCCGTGGCACGCTCGGTCAGCGAGGTTTCATCGGTTGGCAGCAGCAGCACGATGGCAATGTCCTCGCCGGTCAGCTCGGCCTTGACCATCTCCTGCAGGCCGATCAGTGCAGCGCGCACATTGTCTTCAGGTTCGTTTTCCAGCACCCCGGCAGCATCGGCCAGCCAGGCATCGGCGTCGAAGCCGGCACCGGCGCAACTGCGGCCAATCAGCAGGCCGTGCAGCTCGGCGGGGGAAACAGGGTGGCCGTTGCTCGAGAGCAGTGCGGCGAATGCGGTGTAGGGCGATTGGGTATTAGGCATGGGCGGCTAGGCGCCAGACGGCGCATTTGACTAGAATGAAGGCCTTGTATCCTAGCACCGGCAGGCGCGCCAAGACCATCGGCACTGGCCGTCACCGCTCAGGGAGAGGCATCATCGACGGGTGATTCATGACGGAGCGAATCGAGTGCAACCCACGCAAGAGAACGACCTGCAAGCATTGATGAGCCGGTTCGAGTCGCTGATCGAGCGGGTCGAGCAACTAAAACGGCAAAATGCACTCCTAGTAGCTCAGGAAAAATCCTGGCGCGAAGAGCGCGCCCACCTCATCGAAAAGAACGAGATCGCCAAGCGCAAGGTCGAGTCGATGATCTTACGCCTCAAGGCCCTGGAGCAAGACTCATGAGCTCAAGCAATAGTGTCACCGTGCAGATCCTGGACAAGGAATACTCGATCATCTGCCCGCCGGAGGAACGCAACAACCTGGTCAGCGCCGCACGCTACCTGGACGGCAAGATGCGCGAGATCCGCAGCAGCGGCAAGGTGATCGGTGCCGACCGGATCGCGGTGATGGCCGCATTGAACATCACCCACGAGATGCTCCACCGCCAGGAAGACCGCACCGACGCCCCCGCTGGCAGCGCCACCCGCGAACAGGTCCGCGACCTGCTCGATCGCGTCGACAAGGCTTTGTCCGACGACACGGATACCAAAATCGGCTGAGGTTGGTATACTGGCGCCACTCCCTGGTGGATGCGCCAGTCGGTTATGTCCCTGAGCCGATACGCACAACCACGGGGGTTGCACGCTGGGGCCGGTGTGCATGTCCGCCCGACGGAAAGCCTTAACGCCCCCTGCAATCTCCACCTTGAACTTTCGGGTTCAAGGGCTACACCGATAGCGGTCTTATCGGGGAGCCTGTTTTCGATTGCCCACCCCGGTGGGCAGTTCTCGCTTTGAGCTTCGACACCTGGGAACGCCCGTGCCATGACCGACACCGCGCCGCTCACACGCCCCCAGCTTCGTCGCCTGCTTCGCAATGCCCGCCGCGCACTCACGCCAGCCCAGCAACGCCAGGCCTCCCTTGGGCTGTATCGGCAGCTGGCACAAAACCCGCTGTTCCGCCGCGCCCGGCACATCGCCCTGTACCTCCCCAACGACGGTGAAATCGACCCGCAGCTGCTGCTGCGCGAGGCGCAACGGCGCGGCAAACGTACTTACTTGCCGGTACTGCACGCCTGGCCGCGTACGCGCATGGTGTTCCAGCGGTTCGAGAAGGGTGAACGGCTCAAGCGCAACCGTTTCCGTATCCCCGAGCCGCTGACTGACCGCAAGCGCCAGCGCCCGATCTGGTCGCTGGACCTGATCCTGCTGCCACTGGTGGGCTTCGATGAAGCCGGCGGGCGGCTAGGCATGGGCGGGGGCTTCTACGATCGCAGCCTGGCTTACCAGGCGCGACGCAAGACATGGAAAAAACCCCTGCTGCTGGGGCTGGCCCATGAATGCCAGAAGGTCGAACGACTGGCGCAGGCCAGCTGGGATGTACCACTGCAGGGCACGGTTTCGGACCGTGACTGGTACCTGGCGCCGAAATAACCGGCGTCAGCGGGGAAGGTTCAGCGCTGCTGCTGGCCGGCTTCGACCGGTGTCTGGTACGCGGTATCGAGCTTGCGCTCCCAGATACCTTGCGCGTAACCGGTGGTAACCACACCCAGACCAAAAATGAAGACTAGGACCCAGAGCAGATCCGGCTTGCGTTGATTCATCGAAGAATGCCCCCCTAGGCATACTTACTGGCTCGGCGACCTTCTTGGTGCCGCCGGAGCATATGACGTTAAAATCGGCGCATTTTCCGACAACCTGAGTCGACACGCAAACGTTGACGCCAACCGGCTGTCGGTTTCGTGCAACAGGTTATTTCAAACCTTTTCAGGAGCAGTATCCATGGCCTACTGGCTGATGAAATCCGAGCCCGATGAGCTTTCGATCGAAGGCCTGGGCCGCTTGGGAGAAGCTCGCTGGGACGGCGTGCGCAACTACCAGGCGCGCAACTTTCTGCGCGCCATGAAGGTAGGCGATGAGTTTTTCTTCTACCACTCCAGCTGCCCTCAACCTGGCATTGCCGGGATCGCCCGAATCACTGCAGCGGCCTACCCGGACCCGACTGCGCTGGACCCTCAGAGCCATTACTACGACGCCAAGGCCACTGCCGAAAAGAATCCTTGGAGCGCCGTGGATGTGGCGCACGTGAAGACATTCAGGCAGGTACTGGGGCTGGGCTTACTCAAGCAGCAAAGCGCGCTGGAGGAATTGCCGCTGGTCCAGAAAGGCACTCGGCTGTCGGTGATGCCGGTGACCGCAGAGCAGTGGGCGGCGATCATTGCGCTAAACAAATGACCGGCCCCGCGAAGGGGCCAGCCTGGTTCTCGCTCACTGCACGATCAGGTTATTGAACAGCAGGTCCTCGACAATCGGCTTGCCCTCTTCTGCTTCCATCACCTGCTGCACTTGCTTGAGTGCCTCTTGGCGCAGTTTTTCCTTCGCTTCGACGTTGCTCAAGTTATCCACACCCTGCTGGGTGAACAGCGCCACCAGCTGGTTGCGAATCAACGGCTCGTGGTGCTTGACCGCCTTGGCTGCCTCGTCGCCAGTCACGCGCAGGGCCACGTCAGCCTTGTACACGCGCAACCTGGGGCCACCATCGAGGGCATAGTTGCCTACAAAGGGCGGGCTCAGGCTGATATAGGAGACCTTGGGGGCTCCTTCCTTGGCTTCTTCGGCCAGAGCCGCCGCTGGCAGCATCAGGGCCAGCACCATCAAGATCCACGCTTTCACGAATTCGCTCCTCAAAACAATTGGCGCCAGCTTACCCAGCATGCGACCCAAACCCAAGCCCGGGCTTATGCCACCCCATCAGGGCGAGCCATGCTCGTTGACCCGGCAGGTCGCCCTCCTACACTTATCGGCCACTACCCGCAAAGGAATAGCCCGATGAAAGCTGTGTTGTGTAAAACCTTGGGGCCCGCACGCAACCTGGTTCTGGAAGAGGTGGCCAGCCCGGTACCGAAGAAAAACGAGATTCTGCTCGAGGTGCATGCGGCCGGGGTCAACTTCCCAGATACCCTGATCATCGAAGGCAAATACCAGTTCCAGCCACCGCTACCGTTCTCTCCAGGTGGCGAGGCGGCGGGTGTGGTCGCCGCTGTGGGCGAGCGCGCCGGTGCCTTCCAGGTCGGGGACAGAGTGATGGCCCTCACCGGCTGGGGGGCGTTCGCCGAACAGGTGGCCGTGCCGTTCTACAACGTGCTGCCCATCCCCGAAAGCATGGACTTCACCACCGCTGCCGCCTTCGGCATGACCTACGGCACCTCGATGCACGCGCTCAAGCAGCGCGGCCAATTGCAGCCAGGGGAAACCCTGTTGGTACTAGGTGCGTCCGGTGGCGTCGGCCTGGCGGCCGTGGAGATCGGCAAGGCGATGGGCGCCAAGGTGATCGCAGCTGCCAGCAGCGCAGAGAAACTGGCTGTGGCCAAGTCTGCAGGTGCGGACGAGCTGATCGACTACAGCCAAGCCAGCCTCAAGGAGGAAATCAAGCGTCTGACCGGCGGCCAAGGGGTAGATGTGATCTACGACCCGGTCGGCGGTGAACTGTTCGACCAGGCCGTGCGCGGGCTGGCGTGGAACGGGCGGTTGCTGGTGGTCGGCTTCGCCAGCGGGACGATTCCACAGATGGCGGCGAACCTGGTACTGCTCAAGGGCGCCGCGGTGCTGGGGGTATTCTGGGGGGCCTTTGCCCAGCGCCAGCCGCAGGACAATGCGGCCAACTTCAGCCAGCTGTTTGCCTGGCATGCCGAGGGCAAGCTGAAGCCCCTGGTATCGAAGACTTACCCGCTGGCCGAGGCGGGCGCGGCGATCGAGCAGCTGGGCCAAAGGAAAGCGGTAGGTAAGTTGGTGGTACAGGCCAGATGATCATTTGAGAAAAGGCTGACCCCGCAGCGCTCTTCGCGGATGAGCCCGCGAAGAGCGCTGCACCGCCCGATCAGACCTCACGCAGGTTGTGGCAGCGCCTGAAGCGCGCTTCGAGGTTGCGGTCGGGCATCTGGTGGCTGCGCAGTGCGTTCAACGTCTGCTCGACATACTCACGCGTGGTGCCATAGCGCCCTTTGGCACTGGCAAGAATCTGGCTAAGCAGCGTATCGGGCAAATTGCCGGCGTAGCACGGCAGGTGTCGCTCAAGCACGAAGCCCAAGGCCTGCACCTTGTTGCCATCACCCAGCCGGCAGCTGAGCCAGTGTGGCCGGTACGCCGGGTACGGCATCTCTCTTTGCCACAAGGCCATCAGGGAGTCGTCGAGGTTGCTTTCATCGAGGCGGTAGGCAAAACCGCTGCACGAACCGCCGCGGTCGAGGCCGAATACCAGGCCTGGCGTTTCCGGCGTGCCCCGATGCTCGTGCGACCACAGATAAAGGCCACGGTGATAGCCATGCACCCGTGCACGCTGGCGCTCGACCGAACTGCACTCCGGGCGCCATATCAACGAACCATAGGCAAATAACCAGACCGGGCCGCCGTGATGGCGCGACATGGTGGTATGCACCGAGTTGATCAATTGCTCGCGGGTCAGTTGCTGACCGAAGTCGAGTGCCGGAGGATAAGTGCTTTTCCAGGATAAACTTTCAAGTGCCGACATAAGCTGCCGCCATTATTCCCTGTGAACTACTGATAGCGCGAAAAGCCCTGTAGGGCGGGGCTTGCGCCGATGCCCTTGGAGCCTGCAATCACCTTAAGAAGAAGCGCGCCAACACTCAAGCCCTGGAGCCTGAGTTTCACGCTAACTTCCGACGACTGGAGAGCCTTGCTGCAAAGTATAGTGAAAGTTATTAGTCAAGGCGGTAGGAATTACCGCCTTATACCCACTACTTTGAACTTCGGTTATTAACCACGCGGGGCGTAGGCAAACACATCAGCGCGCATGCGATGCGCATCCATACCGGCCTCGACCAGGGCATCGAGCGTGGCATAAACCATATTGGGCGAGCCACTGGCATAAACGTGAACCGTATTGAGGTCTTGCACGTCCTCGCATACCGCCTCGTGCAACATGCCGCAACGGCCTTCCCAGCCACACAAGTCGCTCACCACCTTGTGCAGGAACAGGTTGGGCAGGCGCTCCCACTCGGCCCAGTGCTCGATGGCGTAGAAATCTTCAGGGCGTCGCACCCCCCAGTAGAGGTGCACCGGGTGCTTGAAGCCCTGGGCGCGGCAATGCTCGACCAGGCTGTGCATCTGCCCCATGCCGGTCCCCGCAGCGATGAGCACCAGGGGCCCATCGGGCAGCTCGGCCAGGTGGGTGTCCCCGAATGGCATCTCGATGCGCGCGACAGGGTCGCGCTGCAACTGCGCCAACAGCTGCCTGGCACTGTCTTCGCGGACCAGCACGTGAAGCTCAAGGTCGCGCCCACTGTGGGGGGCAGACGCCAGCGAGAAGGCCGCCGGCTTGCCGCCCTCGCGCTCGATCATCAGGTACTGCCCGGCGTGATAGCGCAGTGGCTTGCCCGCCGGCGCACGCAAGCGCACGCGCCAGACGTCGCCACCTACCTCGACGCATTCAGTGACGCTGCATGCCAGCTTGCGCACTGGCAGCTCGCCCAGGGCCAGCACACCATCCCAGAGCAGCACGCAGTCCTCCAGTGGTTCGGCGATGCAGGTGAACAGCTCACCATGGTCTCGCACCTCACCATTCTGGCGAACGCGACCCTCGACCAACAATGCGGCGCACACATGGCAATTGCCATTGCGACAGCTGTTCGGGCAGTCATAGCCCAGCCGCCGCGCTCCATCCAGGATCCGTTCCCCGGGTTCGAGCGCCAGCACCGCCCCGGACGGCTGCAACGTTACCTGCATCAATCTATTCCCAACTGGTCCCACAACTCATCGATGCGGCGGGTGACGGCCTCGTCCTTGACGATGACCCGGCCCCATTCGCGTGTAGTCTCGCCCGGCCACTTGTGGGTGGCATCCAGGCCCATCTTCGACCCCAGGCCCGATACCGGCGACGCAAAGTCCAGGTAGTCGATCGGCGTGTTGTCGATCATCACCGTATCACGCTTGGGGTCCATGCGCGTGGTGATGGCCCAGATCACGTCATTCCAGTCACGGGCGTTGATGTCGTCATCGGTGACGATAACGAACTTGGTGTACATGAACTGTCTCAGGAACGACCACACACCCAGCATCACGCGCTTGGCGTGGCCCGGGTACTGCTTCTTCATCGTCACCACCGCCATGCGGTACGAGCACCCTTCCGGCGGCAGGTAGAAGTCGACGATCTCCGGGAACTGCTTTTGCAGGATTGGCACGAACACTTCATTGAGCGCCACGCCAAGGATGGCTGGCTCATCTGGCGGCCGACCGGTATAGGTGCTGTGGTAGATCGGTTTCTGCCGGTGAGTGATGCGTTCGACGGTGAACACCGGGAAGCTGTCCACTTCGTTGTAGTAGCCGGTGTGGTCACCATAGGGGCCCTCCGGGGCCATCTCGCCCGGGTGGATCACACCTTCAAGGATGATCTCGGCGGTGGCCGGCACCTGCAGGTTGCTGCCTCGGCATTTGACCAGCTCGGTGCGGTTGCCGCGCAGCAGGCCAGCGAAGGCGTACTCGGAAAGCGTATCGGGCACCGGCGTGACGGCGCCGAGGATGGTTGCCGGGTCAGCGCCCAGGGCAACGGCGACCGGGAACGGCTGGCCGGGGTTCTTCTCGCACCACTCGCGATAATCCAGCGCACCACCGCGGTGGCTCAACCAGCGCATGATGACCTTGTTGCGGCCGATGACCTGCTGGCGATAAATGCCCAGGTTCTGGCGGTCCTTGTTCGGCCCGCGAGTCACGGTCAGGCCCCAGGTGATCAGCGGCGCCACGTCGCCCGGCCAGCAGTGCTGGATCGGCAGTTGGCCAAGGTCGACGTCATCGCCCTCGACCACCACCTCCTGGCAAACGGCATCCTTGACCACCTTCGGTGCCATGGACACGACCTTCTTGAAGATCGGCAGTTTCGACCAGGCATCCTTGAGGCCTTTAGGCGGCTCCGGCTCCTTGAGGAAGGCCAGCAGCTTGCCGATCTCGCGCAGCTCCTCGACCGATTCGGCGCCCATGCCCATGGCCACCCGCTCCGGGGTGCCGAACAGGTTGCCGAGCACCGGGATATCGAAGCCCGTGGGCTTTTCGAACAACAACGCCGGCCCCTTCGCACGCAGGGTGCGGTCACACACCTCGGTCATTTCCAGGACGGGGGAGATCGGAACCTGGATGCGCTTGAGTTCACCGCGCTGTTCCAGGCCACGGATGAAGTCGCGCAAGTCGCGATACTGCATGCATGAGCCTCGTGTTGGCCGTATCGGTCGGGGTGCAGAGTGTAGCGCCGTTCAGTGCTCAATGGCCAAAAATGACTTGGGGCCGCTTCGCGCCCCATCGCCGGCAGGCCGGCCGCCACAAGGGTCGCAGAGGACCTGTGGAAGCCGGCTTGCCGGCGATGGGGTGCGAAGCAGCCCCAATCATTGCTTGAACGATCTCAGCGCTTACTTGCGCTTCATCGACAGGAAGAACTCGTCGTTGGTCTTGGTCTGCTTGAGCTTGTCGACCAAGAACTCGATGGCGGCGATTTCGTCCATCGGGTGCAGCAGCTTGCGCAGGATCCACATGCGCTGGAGTTCGTCGTCGGCGGTCAGCAGCTCTTCACGGCGGGTGCCCGAGCGGTTGATGTTGATGGCCGGGAACACACGCTTCTCGGCGATACGACGGTCCAGGGGCAGCTCCATGTTGCCGGTACCCTTGAACTCTTCGTAGATCACTTCATCCATCTTCGAACCGGTTTCTACCAGCGCGGTGGCGATGATGGTCAGCGAACCGCCTTCCTCGATGTTACGCGCAGCACCGAAGAAGCGCTTTGGCTTCTCCAGGGCGTGGGCATCGACACCACCGGTCAGTACCTTGCCGGAGCTCGGGATCACGGTGTTGTAGGCACGCGCCAGACGGGTGATGGAGTCGAGCAGAATGACCACATCTTTCTTGTGCTCGACCAGGCGCTTGGCCTTCTCGATGACCATTTCGGCAACCTGCACGTGGCGGGTCGGCGGCTCATCGAAGGTCGAAGCAACCACTTCACCGCGCACGGTGCGCTGCATTTCGGTCACTTCTTCCGGGCGCTCGTCGATCAGCAGAACGATCAGGTGGCACTCGGGGTTGTTACGGGTGATGTTGGCCGCGATGTTCTGCAGCATGATCGTTTTACCGGCTTTCGGCGGGGCGACGATCAGGCCACGCTGGCCCTTGCCGATCGGTGCGCACAGATCGATGACGCGGCCGGTCAGGTCTTCGGTGGAACCGTTGCCGGCTTCCATCTTCAGGCGCTTGTTCGGGAACAGCGGCGTCAGGTTTTCGAAGAGGATCTTGTTCTTTGCGTTTTCCGGGCGATCGAAGTTGATCGTGTCGACCTTGAGCAGCGCGAAGTAACGCTCCCCTTCCTTCGGCGGGCGGATCTTGCCGACGATGGTATCGCCGGTACGCAGGTTAAAGCGGCGGATCTGGCTAGGCGAGACGTAGATGTCGTCGGGGCCGGCCAGATAGGACGCATCAGCCGAACGCAGGAAACCGAAACCATCCTGGAGAATCTCCAGCACGCCGTCACCTGAGATCTCTTCGCCGCTTTTCGCGTGCTTCTTCAGCAGGGCGAAAATCACGTCCTGTTTGCGCGAACGGGCCATGTTTTCGATGCCCATCTGTTCGGCCATTTCCAGCAGATCGGTAATCGGCTTTTGCTTGAGTTCAGTCAGGTTCATAAGGGGAATGACGTAATCATGTATGAAGGGAGGATTAAGCTTCTGGCTTAATGAAGCCGCGCCGCTAGAAGGCGATAGGATCGCGCACAGATTCTAATTAGGAGTGCGTCGGCGACGGCGTGCAGGGGGCACTGGAGAAACAGTGCGAGGCCGAATGTAACACTTGCTTTTTTAGACGTCTAGTGGGTTGGAAAAGAAAAGCCCCGGAATTTCCGGGGCTTTTTCACATCACAGGTGGGCGTCGAGGAACGCAGCCAGCTGGGATTTGGACAGGGCGCCGACCTTGGTGGCCTCGACGTTACCGTTCTTGAACAGCATCAGCGTCGGGATGCCACGCACGCCGTGCTTGGCCGGGGTTTCCTGGTTGTCGTCGATGTTCAGCTTGGCGACGGTCAGTTTACCCTCGTAGGTGCTGGCGATGTCGTCCAGAACTGGAGCGATCATCTTGCATGGGCCGCACCATTCAGCCCAGTAGTCGACCAGCACCGGGCCTTGGGCTTGCAGGACTTCGGCCTCAAAGGTGGCGTCGGTGACGTGTTTGATAAGGTCGCTGCTCATGGATATCTCCAGGGTCGTAAGCAAAAATCGTGGCCCATCATAGCCGCACCCACGCGCTACAGGAAGTCACGGACGATTGAGTGTCACTATAGTTGTGCAAGACGCCACGAATCGAAACTGTCACAGAAGTGTCATAGCATCGACTGGCACATTGCCTTGCATCAAGCCCTGGCGAGTCGCGCGTTGGCGGCAGCCTGCTAACGTGGCACGATTGCCGGGTTACCGACCGAGACTACTCAGATCATGCCGCATACCTTAGCGAAGAACCTGTCCCTGATTGCCGCCATCGACCTGGGCTCCAACAGTTTTCACATGGTCGTGGCCAAGGCTCACCATACCGAAATCCGCATTCTGGAACGGCTTGGGGAGAAGGTTCAGCTCGCCGCTGGCATCGACGAAGCACGCATGCTCAGTGAAGAAGCCATGGTCCGGGGCCTGGAATGCCTGAAACGCTTTGCCCAACTGATCAACGGCATGCCTGCAGGCGCCGTGCGCATCGTTGGCACCAACGCCCTGCGCGAGGCGCGCAACCGCAACGAATTCATCCAGCGTGCCGAAGTGATCCTCGGCCACCCTGTGGAAGTGATCTCCGGCCGCGAAGAAGCGCGCCTGATCTACCTGGGCGTGTCCCATACCCTGGCCGACACCCCCGGTAAACGCCTGGTCGCTGACATCGGCGGCGGTAGCACCGAGTTCATCATCGGCCAGCGCTTTGAGCCGCTGCTGCGTGAAAGCCTGCAGATGGGCTGCGTCAGCTTCACCCAGCGCTATTTCCGCGATGGCAAGATCACCCCGGCCCGCTACGCCCAGGCCTACACGGCAGCGCGCCTGGAGCTGATGAGCATCGAGAACGCCCTGCACCGCCTGACCTGGGATGAAGCGATTGGCTCGTCCGGTACCATCCGCGCCATCGGCGCCGCGATCAAGGCTGCAGGCCTGGGCAATGGCGAAGTCAACGCCGAGGGGCTGGCATGGGTCAAACGCAGGCTGTTCAAGCTGGGCGACACCGACAAGATCGACTTCGACGGGGTCAAACCCGACCGCCGCGCCATCTTCCCAGCCGGCATGGCGATTCTCGAAGCGATCTTCGACGCGCTGGAACTGCAACGCATGGACCATTGCGATGGCGCGCTGCGTGAAGGCGTGCTGTTCGACCTGCTTGGCCGCCACCACCACGAAGACGTGCGCGAACGCACCCTGAACTCGCTGATGGAACGCTACCACGTCGATCAGGGCCAGGCTGCGCGCGTCGAGCGCAAGGCGCTGCACGCTTTTGACCAGGTGGCCAAGGCCTGGGACCTTGAAGAGGGTAACTGGCGCGATCTACTGGGCTGGGCTGCCAAAATTCACGAAATCGGCCTGGACATCGCACACTATCACTACCACAAGCATGGCGCCTACCTGATCGAACACTCCGACCTGTCGGGCTTCTCGCGCGAAGACCAGCAGATGATGGCGCTGCTGGTGCGTGGCCATCGGCGCAACATCCCTAAGGAAAAGTTCGCCGAACTGGGCGATGAAGGGGTGAAACTGCTGCGTCTTTGCGTACTGCTGCGCTTCGCCATTTTGTTCCATCACATCCGCGGCACCCAACAGATGCCGAAGGTGCAACTGCATGCCGCAGACAATAGCCTCGACGTGGCCTTCCCGGCCGGCTGGCTGGAGCAGAACCAGCTGACCCAGGCCGACTTCGCCAACGAGGCGGAGTGGCTGGCCCGGGTCAACTTCGTCCTCAGCGTACGTTAAGTACCGGGTTGCTCAGGCGCTCCAACAGGGTCGCCTGGGCGCTGCGCGGGTTCTGGTTGCCGGTCGGCGTGCTGCGCACATAGCGCCCGTCCGGCTGCAGCGTCCAGGCGTGGGTGTTGTCGGTCAGGTAGCCTTCCAGTTCCTTTTTCACCCGCAGCAGCAGCTTCTTGCCCTCCACCGGGAAGCAGGTCTCCACACGCTTGTCGAGGTTACGCTCCATCCAGTCGGCGCTGGACAGGTAGATCTGCTCGTCGCCGCCGTTGAGGAAGTAGAACACACGGGTATGCTCCAGGAAGCGGCCGATGATCGAACGCACCTGGATATTATGCGAAACCCCCGGAATGCCTGGGCGTAAGCAGCACATGCCACGGACCACCAGGTCGATCTTCACACCCGACTGGCTGGCCTTGTACAGGGCCTTGATGACCTTGGCATCGGTCAGCGAGTTGAACTTGGCGATGATATGCGCGGGTTTACCTTCCAGGGCGAACTGGGTTTCCCGGGCAATCATATCGAGCATGCCCTTTTTCAGGGTGAACGGCGCGTGCAGCAGCTTTTTCATGCGCAAGGTCTTGCCCATGCCGATCAACTGGCTGAACAGCTTGCCCACATCCTCGGTGAGGGCGTCGTCGGAGGTCAGCAAGCTGTAGTCGGTGTACAGGCGGGCATTACCGGCGTGGTAGTTACCGGTGCCCAGGTGGGCGTAGCGGACGATCTCGCCCTGCTCGCGGCGCAGGATCAGCATCATCTTGGCGTGGGTCTTGAAGCCCACCACGCCATAGATGACCACGGCACCGGCGGCCTGCAGGCGGCTGGCCATCTGCAGGTTGGACTCTTCGTCGAAACGCGCACGCAGCTCGATCACCGCAGTGACCTCTTTGCCGTTACGTGCCGCATCCACCAGCGCATCGACAATTTCCGAGTTGGCCCCTGAACGGTACAGCGTCTGGCGCACAGCGAGCACGTGCGGGTCCTTGGCGGCCTGGCGCAGCAGGTCGACCACGGGGGTGAAGGACTCGAACGGGTGCATCAGCAGGATGTCCTGCTTGCTGATGACACTGAAGATGTTGTCGGCGTTGGCCAGCAGCTTGGGGATCGCCGGGGTGAACGGCGTGTACTGCAGCTCCGGGTGGCTGTCCAGCCCGGTGATGCTGAACAGGCGGGTCAGGTTGACCGGGCCGTTGACCTGGTACAGCTCGCTCTCGCCGAGGCTGAACTGCTTGAGCAGGTAGTCGGACAGGTGCTTGGGGCAAGTGTCAGCCACTTCCAGGCGCACGGCATCACCGTAGCGGCGCGAGAACAGCTCACCGCGCAGGGCGCGCGCCAGGTCGTCGACTTCTTCCGAATCCAGTGCCAGGTCGGCGTTACGGGTCAGGCGGAACTGGTAGCAACCCTTGACCTTCATGCCTTGGAACAAATCATCGGCATGGGCGTGGATCATCGAGGACAGGAACACGTAGTTGTCCCCAGGGCCACCGACGTCTTCCGGCACACGGATGACCCGCGGCAGCAGGCGCGGCGCCGGGATGATCGCCAGGCCCGAATCACGACCGAAGGCATCGACCCCTTCGAGTTCGACGATGAAGTTCAGGCTCTTGTTCACCAGCAACGGGAACGGGTGCGTCGGGTCCAGACCGATCGGGGTGATGATCGGCGCAATTTCGTCACGGAAGTAGCGGCGCACCCAGGTCTTGAGTTTGGGCGTCCAATAACGGCGGCGGATGAAGCGAATCGCGTGCTTTTCCAGCTCCGGCAGCAGCACGTCATTGAGGATGGCGTACTGGCGCTCCACTTCGGTGTGCACCAGCTCGCTGATGCGCGCCAGCGCCTGATGCGGCTGCAGGCCGTCGGCACCGGCCTGTTCACGGGCGAAGTTGATCTGCTTCTTCAGGCCCGCGACGCGGATCTCGAAGAACTCATCGAGGTTGCTGGAGAAGATCAGCAGGAATTTCAGGCGCTCGAGCAGCGGGTAGGACTCATCCAGCGCCTGCTCCAGCACGCGGATGTTGAACTGCAGTTGCGACAGCTCGCGATGAATGTACAGGCTGCTGTCGTCCAGGCTTGGGATGGCGATGGCCGGCGCGGGGGCAGCATGCACGGGCGCGGGGGCGGCGGCCTCTGCTGCAGGCTCCGGGGCCTCTGGGAGATCTGGCGGGGTCTGCACCATCTCTTCAGGGACTGCCTGAGCATCCTTGATCGCGACAGGGGTTAGCACTTCATTATTCATCTGGCGTTCCTGGAGGACGTTAACGCCCTATCATCAATTGAGCGGGACGATAAGCGGCCATTATGACGTCTGTGTTACATCTATAGGCAAGCCCGCGACTTGTGGCTCAAGCCATTGTCCTTCTACGAATTGTTCACGTCGAGACGCGCCTGGGCACTTTCACGAACGCGCGTGAAGGGGTAGGCTGCGCGTTCATTTCGCCAGCACCTCAGAAAATGCTTCAACAATTCCTGCAGGATTTCGGCTATTTTGCCCTTTTTCTAGGCACCTTCTTTGAAGGCGAGACCATCCTGGTGCTTGCAGGATTCCTTGCGTTCCGCGGGTACATGGACATCAGCCTGGTGGTGATCGTGGCATTCTTCGGCAGCTATGCCGGCGACCAGCTGTGGTACTTCATGGGCCGCCGGCACGGGCGCAAGATCCTTGCGCGCAAGCCGCGCTGGCAGGCGATGGGCGACCGGGCGCTGGAGCATATCCGCCGCCACCCCGACATCTGGGTACTGAGCTTCCGCTTCGTCTATGGCCTGCGCACGGTGATGCCCGTGGCTATCGGCCTGTCTGGCTACCCACCCCGGCGTTACCTGCTGCTCAACGGCATCGGTGCAGCCGTATGGGCCTTGGCCCTGGGCGCTGCCGCGTACCACTTCGGCGCCATTCTGGAAGGCATGCTGGGCAACGTGAAGAAGTACGAGCTATGGGTGCTCGGTGGCCTGCTGCTGCTCGGTGCCCTGCTGTGGCTGCGCCGGCGTTTTCGCACCTTGCGCGCCGAGCGCAAGGCCGCCGCACAAGCCCAGGCCGACGAGGCTGAGCAAACTGTAAAGCGCGAGCATGGCCCAGACCAAGGGCGTGACAACCCCTAAGCCCAGAGCGCCAGCCAGATACAGTGCGGGCGCATTCAATAGCAGGCGCACCAGCTCCAGGCGCCCTGCCCACGGCCGGTTCTCCAAGGCCGCGCCCAAGGCAAACAGGCCCAACGCCATCACTGCCCAGCCCAGCACCAGGGCCGCTGTCGGCACCTGCTCGGCAACGCTCATCAAGTAGCTGCCCAATGCCACGTAAACAGCGAACTGCAGCACCACGTAGACCTGCTGCGCCCGCCCCAGTGCCACCGCGAACTTACGGAACAGCGCCAGGTTCTGCTTGGCCTGTGGATAACGCGCGGCTACATCCGCCGGCCGCCAGCCCGTGGGCATGAACCAGATACGCAGTTTGTCCCACAGGCTTTCGGTGCGCCGGGCATCGTCCCAGAGCTGGGCATAGAACTGCAGGTTGGCCCATAACGGGTTCCAGCTGGCCAGCGGCGTGGTCACGCCAAACACCACGGGCTCGGCCGGATCTTCCTCCTTGACTGTGCCAAACAGACGGTCCCAAAGAATGAACACACCGCCGTAATTGCGATCCAAATAAACAGGATTTTGCGCATGGTGGACGCGATGGTTGGACGGAGTGATCAGTATCCATTCGAGCCAGCCCAACTTGGGAATGTGCCGGGTATGCACCCAGAACTGGTACAGCAGGTTGAGCGACGCCACCGTTATGAACACCCAGGGCGACACGCCGAGCAGCGCCAGCGGCAGGTAGAAGATCCACGAAAAGAGGAAACCGCTGCTGGTCTGGCGCAACGCGGTGGTGAGGTTGTACTCCTCGCTCTGGTGATGCACCGAATGGGCTGCCCACAGCACATTGCGCTCATGGCCCAAGCGGTGCAGCCAGTAATAGCAGAAGTCGTACAGCACGAACGCCAGCAACCAGACCCAGAGGGCGTGGTCCGGCAAGTGCAGCAGCGCCAGATGCTCCCACGCCAGTGCATAGGTCACCACCCCTACCCCCTTGGTCAGCAGGCCGGTGCTGGTGGAAAGCACGCCAGTGCTCAGGCTGTTGATCGAATCGGCCACGGTGAAATTACGCTGGCCGCGCACACGGTCGGCGACCAGTTCAACCGCGATCAGCACGAAAAAGAACGGTACGGCCAGCAGAATCAGGTCCATGGACAGCTGCCTCCAAGGGTACCCAGAGAGATTAGGATGCTCCCATGGCAACCCCTATGGCCACATCTGCCAAACTAGAGGACATTTAGCGCCTCGACACTGGAGTAATGAGCATGACGAAAAAAGTAGCGGTGATTCTTTCCGGCTGTGGCGTCTACGATGGCGCCGAAATCCATGAAAGCGTGATCACCCTGCTGCGCCTCGACCAGCGCGGCGCACAGGTGCAGTGCTTCGCGCCGAACATCGCGCAGATGCATGTGATCAACCACCTCACCGGTGAGCAGGTGCCTGAGTCGCGCAATGTGCTGGTGGAATCGGCGCGCATCGCCCGCGGCGAGGTCAAGGACATCAGCGAGGCCAGGGCCGAGGACTTCGACGCGCTGATCGTGCCAGGTGGTTTCGGCGCGGCGAAGAACTTGTCCGACTTTGCCACCCAAGGTAGCGAATGCACGGTCAACCCTCAGGTACTGGCCTTGGCCGAAGCCTTTGCCGAAGCCTGCAAGCCGGTTGGCCTGATGTGCATTTCACCGGCACTGGCGGCGAAGATCTACGGCCCTGGCGTGGTCTGCACCATCGGTAACGATGCCGATACTGCCGCTGCGGTGGTCAAGATGGGTGGCACCCATGAAGAGTGCGATGTGCATGACATTGTCGAAGACACCCAGCGCAAGCTGGTGACTACGCCGGCGTACATGCTGGCCCAGTCGATCAGCGAGGCGGCTGGCGGCATTTACAAGTTGGTGGATCGTGTGCTGGAAATGACCCACGAGGCTGACTGATCAGCCCTTGGCCAAGCGGGCCAGAATACGGTCCAGCGCATTGGCGAACGCCTGCTTCTCGCGTTCGCCATAAGGCGCCTGCCCGCCGCCGACCTGGCCCTGCTCGCGCAACTCGGTAAACAGGTTGCGCACTGCCAGGCGGTCGCCCATGTTGCGTTCGTCGAACTCACGGCCACGTGGGTCCAGTGCCGCTACACCCTTCTTGATCAGGCGGTCGGCCAGCGGCACATCGCTGCAGATGACCAGCTCACCTGGCACGGCGTGCTCGACCAGGTAATCATCGGCGGCATCCATGCCGCTGGGTACCACGATCAGCCGCACCACGGCGAAGGCCGGTTTGGCCACGGCCTGCCCGGCCACCATTACCACCTCGAGCTTGCGCTTGAGGGCGAATTTGACGATCAGGTCCTTGGCTGCCTTGGGGCAGGCGTCGGCGTCGATCCATATGCGCATTGCATTTTTCCTCTTGAAGCAGGTGGGGCAGTGCCCGATGCCGTTCGGTTGCGCGATTTGGGGCCGCTTTGCGGCCCATCGCCGGCAAGCCGGCTCCCACAGGTATGGACGCACAGCTTAGGAACGGCGAGGTACCGGTGGAGCTGGCTTGCCGGCGATGGGCTGCAGAGCAGCCCCGAAACCCTAACGACTGGCATCAAGCCTGCGCTCTCCTTTCGCGACTAGGGTCATGTTACTCGTCCCGGCGAAAGAAACACGCAATGGCACATCTATTTCAATGGCCACGTGGAGTGCGCAGAGCAAGCAGCACTAACGCCGCTCGCTGCCTGCCATGACTGCAAGGCCTCAGTGAGCCTTGTTCATCCCCCGCTCCAGATCATCGATCAATGCCTTGGCCATCTCGCTGAGGATCCGCGCGGCGCTGCCAGCGATGCGGTCGTTTTCCATTTCCGCTTCGGTGGTGAGGTGGCGGATGCAGCCTAGCAGTATGGAAAGCTGCGAGAACGCATGATCGAACGGGACATCAGGCCTGAGGCTGAACAGGTCGAAGGTTTCTACGCCTGCCGTTGATGCTTGGTTGAGGCCCTCGCTCATTGTGACGCTCCTTGCGCACCGGCGTGCTCGTTCAGCGCATTGATCATCCGGCACAGCAGGCGGATGCTCATGCCCATGGCGTCACGCACAGGGCCTTGAGGGCTGTCGAGCAGCACGCTGGAGGTCTGTTTTATGGTCAGGGTCAAAGCGCAGATGAGTGCGGTGCACTCTTGGGTGTTGGGCGGTTCGGGGAGCGAGATGGCGGGAGGGTCGAGAAGAAGCAGGGCAGATGGAGGTGGGTCTGGGACGAGCTTTTTCATGGCGGATCTCCGTATGTTGGACTGACCTGCCTTCCTCCTCGTCTCACGGATTTGGGTGGCAGTCGTGCACGGGGTGAGACCCGGGACATACGGTAACCCCGGCCAGACCGAAGTCTGCCCGCGCACGACCGCCATGGAGCGGCGCTACCGAATGTGAACCGGGTGTCTCACGCCCGATCGCCTTGTGCGGCGACCCGAGGACATTATTCCCGGAGCGCTTGCCAGCCAAGACGGCACCTTCCGATAGGCGTCGTAGGATAAGTCGCCAGAGTGAAAGAACTGAAGCATTTGGTTTCAGGTTCGGAAATGTCTTACGGCTTTGCGGCGGCTGCGAGGGCTTCGCCCTCGATCGCCGGCAAGCCGGCTCCCACAAATACGGTGCAAGCCTCAAGAACTGCCGAAGCCCATTGGCCGGTTTGTCGGCGATGGCCCTGCAGAAACAGCAGGTAACCAATTGAGCCCAACCTTGTGGAACCGTCGCTACTAGCCTCATGAGCAAACCATCAGGAGGCAGGGAACATGGATCGTCCCCATTCAAATCAGCTAAGGGTTGGCAGGTTCTCAGAAAGGAATCGGTTGTACCTTCTCACCAGCACCACATTGCACAGGGCCCCTGTACTGGGTGAGTTTCACTCGGCCCGCTTGTTGGTCAGCCAGCTGCGCGAGGCCGAGGCAGAAGGTGCGGCGCGGTCTTTAGCCTGGGTTGTAATGCCTGATCATTTCCACTGGTTGATCGAGCTGGGGCCGGTGAGCCTGAAAACGTTGATGCGCCGAGTGAAGTCGCGCAGCACCTGTGCCATCAACCGCCATCTCGGGCGATATGGGCGGCTTTGGCAGAAGAGCTTTCATGACAGGGCGTTGCGGCGAGAAGAGGATTTGCAGGCTGTGGCGCGGTATATCGTCATGAATCCTAAGCGCGCAGGTCTGGTTGAGCGGGTGGGGGATTATCCGCATTGGGACGCGATCTGGGTTTGACGGCCATGGCCACATCGCCACCTGGCTCCAACAGGTAAAGCGCTGCCCTCAGGTTCAGTGCAATTCCTGTGGCCGGCTTGCCGGCGATGGGGCCTCAAGGCTTGGCGGTATCCTTCCACCCACCGCCCAACGCCAGGAACACCCCGATCTGCCCCATGGCTACCTGGCTGTTGGCCGCAGCCAGCTGCGCACGCATATCGGTATACGTCCGTGTCGCCTGCAAGTCCGCCAGGAATGACTCACGCCCCGCCTGGTAATACCGGTGCGTCTGGTCCGCCGCTTCTTTCGCCGATTTTTCCGCCTCGGCCAGCGCATCACGCCGGTCGAGCAAGGCGCTGTACTGGGCCAGGCGGGTCTGAGTTTCGCGAATGGCGTTGAGCACCACGCCGTCGAAATGCGCCAGCGCCGCCTGGGTCGAGGCCTCGGCCATGCGAATGCGCGCACGGGTACCGTTGGTGGGGATGCTCCAGCTGATCTGCGGGCCGAAGCCCCAACGGTTGGTTGCAGGCTCCCCCAGGTTTTCGAGAATACCGATGGTACCGACCTGGGCGCCGATGCTGATGTCGGGATACAGCGCGCCCGTGGCCACGCCGATATTCGCTGTAGACGCCGCCAACTGGCGTTCGGCCTGGCGCACGTCGGGGCGGCGCTTGAGCAGCGCGGCGCCATCACCGACCGGCAACAGCTGGTTCAGATGTGGCAGCTCGGCACAATCGGCAGTGCCGGCCGGCAGTTGCTCCACAGGCTTGGCCAGCAGCGCAGCCAACGTATACAAGCCAGTTTCCCGCTCGGCCTTGAAGCGCGGCAACTCTGCGCGCAGCGATTTGAACTGGGTCTGCGAGCGGGTGACCTGGGTTTCGTCACCCCGGCCAGCATCACGCAGGCGCTGGTTGAGCTGCACGCTCTGCTGCTGCAGATCGAGCGACTCACGGGCGATGTGGTATTCCTCGTTGGCCGAACACACCTGGGTGTAAGCCTTGACCACATCGGCCACCAGCGTGATGCGGGCAGTATCGGCGGCGGCCTGCACAGCGTCGGCATTGGCTTTGGCGGCTTCGGTGCCGCGCTTGAAGGTGCCCCAGAGGTCAAACTGGTAGGAGGCACTGATGATCGCCTCGCCGATGTTGGCCACTGGCACCTTCTCGGTCAGCAGGAACGCCTCGCCAGACTCCTGCAAGCGCTGGGCGCCGGCCTTGATGCCGCCATTGAAGCCACCCTGCGACTGCGCGACCTCGACCTGCGCACGGGCCTTGGCAATGTTGGCCGCCGCCACGCGCAGTTGGGTGTTGGCACTCAATGCCTGGCGCACCAGCTCATTGAGGCGTTGATCCTGATACAGCTGCCACCAGTCCTCAGGTACCGGCGCCGACACCACGCTGGCAGCATCCTGGCGCAGTGGCCCACTGAGGTCGCTGCGCTGCACTGCCGCATCCTTGGGCACTTCATAGTCCGGGCCGACCATCATGCAGGCCCCAAGCGACAGGCAAACGCCAGCCAGGATCAGCTGTTTCATGGGCGCGGGCCCTCGATGATCGAGACCGTGGCGGTACGCCCGGCGATCATGCGGAAGTCTTGCGGCACTTCATCGAAGGCGATGCGTACTGGGATCCGCTGGGCCAGGCGCACCCAGCTGAACGCCGGGTTGACGTTGGGCAGCAGGTTGCTGCCGCTGCTGCGGTCGCGGTCTTCGATGCCGGCGGCAAAGCTCTGCACATGGCCACGCAGGCGAGTGTTGTCGCCCATCACACGGATGTCCACGGCATCGCCAATGTGGATGCCGCCCAATTTGGTCTCTTCGAAATAGCCATCGACGTGATACGAAGCACTGTCGACGACCGAAAGCACTGGGCGGCCAGCCGTGACAAATTCGTGGTTACGTGGCGCGCGATCGTTGAGGTAGCCGTCCACCGGGCTGCGCACCACCGAACGGTCAAGGTTGAGCTGGGCGGTGTCGACCGCCACTTGGGCCTCGCTCACCGCCGAACGGGCACGGGCCTCGCGGGACTGGCTTTCTTCCAGTTGCTCGGCTGCCACCAGGTTGCCCAGCTTACGGTTGCGCTGCGCTTCGCGAGAGGCCTGGGCCAGGGTTTCCTGGCGTTCGCCAAGGGTCGCCTTGGCCTGGCGCAGCGCCAGGGTGAAGCGGTCCTGATCGATGGTGAACAGCACGTCGCCGCGCTTGACGGTCTGGTTGTCATGCACTTCGACCTTTTGGATCAACCCGGAAACATCCGGGGCGATCTGGATCACGTCGGCGCGGATATGGCCGTCGCGGGTCCAGGGGGCGAACATGTAGTACACCACCATCTGCCACACGAGCACAGCGGCGAAGGTCACTACCAGCAAGGTCAGGACCACACGGCCCAGGGTCAGCAAAGGTTTTTTCATGGCAGCATCAGGCTTCGGCAAAAATGGTCCACCGCGCCAAGCAGCACGGCATACAGAGCAACGTTGAACAACGCCCGGTGCCAGACCAGGCGGTAGAAGTGCAGGCGCACCAGCACCGCGTGCACCCCGAGAAACAGCACGTAAGTGCAGACCATCATCACCAGCAGCGTGGGCAGGAACACCCCGCTGATATCCAGTTCACCGATCACAGGGGCGCTCCGTCGAGGCCGGGGGGCAGTTGCGGTTGTTCGGCAGGCTCGAGCATCACCTCGACACCCGGCAGCAATGCCAGGCGCAGGCCACTCAGGGCATGCAGCAGGTGCGTGCGGGCATCGCCGCGTTCGTACAGTTCATCCAGGTTCAGCACCAGGCGCGCCCGCTCCATGTTGCGCAGCAGCGCCGCAGGGGCATGCAGGCGCTGACTGGCGCGCAGGCAGGCCTGGTAGTGCCCGCCCACTTCCTCGATCACCGTTTGCAGGCGTTCGCGGGCCTGGGTGCCTGCGCGCGGCAGGTAGGCCAGCAGGTCGAGCAGGTTCAGCCCCACGCGCAGGTCGCGCAGGGCTGCGCCAGTGTCCTGGCCGGTCTGCGACAGGCGCGGCAGGTGCTGCATCAGGCGGTCGAGCATCTGCACGCCGAGCTGGCGACGTTCGGCCAGGGTCGCCGGCGCAGTCATCTCGACGATGTCCCGCCAGGCGAAGCGAGTCATGCGCTTGGCGGCCAGTTCCACCCCGAAGGGGCGCATCACCAGGGTCCAGATGAACGCGAACAGAAGCCCTGCCGGGCCTGCCAGGTTGGAGTTGAGGAAGGTGAAGAAATCAGCGTCGTAGGCGCCCTGGATGCTGATGAAGGTGGAGGTGTTGACGATGGTCAGCAAGGTGCCAAGGTAGAAGCGGGGCTGCACGGTCAGGGTGCCGACGCATATGAACGGCACGGCGAATGCCAGCACCAGCATCGGGAAATCGTGCAGGTTGGGCAGCACCAGGAACAAGTACAGGCTGGAGAAGATGACCGACATCAGGGTCCAGAAGAAGAACCGGTAGATCTGCGGTGCGGGGTCGTCCATGGCGGCGAAGAAGCTGCATGACACGGCGGCGAGAATCACCGCACTGGCGCCGTCGTTCCAGCCCAGGCCAATCCACAGGCCGCAGGCGACAATGATCGCCAGCACGGTGGATACTACCGAATACAGCATCAAGCCACGGTCGAAGAAGGGCGTCAGGCGGCCCAGGCGCCAGTGGCGGTAAACTGCGCGCCAAGGCTTGGGGTCATCCATGCGCAGGGCATGCTGCAAGGTGCAGCAGTCCTGCCAGAGGTCGGCCCACTCGGTCAGGCGATACAGTGCATTGGACAACAGCAACTCAGCACGCTGGTCGAGGGCGGCGGCTCCGGGCTGCAGGCGGTCGATCTGTTCATGCAAGGCGGTCCAGCGTGCTACCGAGGCACTGTCGGCGGTGCCCTTGAGCCATTCGCGAGCGGCGGCCAACACAGGCTGCAATTGGGCGAACTGCGCAGGAGCGCGGCCTTCGAGGGCCACCAGGGCGTCGTCGAGGGCGTCTATGACCGGCAACAGGTGGATCATCCGCCCACGCAGTTCGCGTGCGTTCTTTACCATATGCGGGCCTGCCCCCTCATGGCCCAGCTGGCCAATCATCAACTCCAGCGAGTTGAAGGTGGTGACCATGGCACCGCGCATACCCCCTACTTTGTCGGCAGCCATATCTCGGGCGAGGTAGGTATCGCTGTAACGAATCGCCTCGGTGAACCAGGTGCCGGTCGAGCCGACCACGACAGGCGCCAGGCGTCGCGGCCAAAAAATGGCGCCGACCACAGCGGCGCAGACGATCCCCAGGCAGATTTCCTGAGCACGTGAAGACGCAACGTCGAACACTGCCAGCGGGTTGTCGACCACCGCCAGGGCGATCATCGGCAACGTATAGCCTGCCAGCATCAGCATGTAGTTGTTCGCGGTGCGCAGGTTCAGCGAGAGGTACAGCAATGTGCCGGTCCACAGGGCGATCGCGACGGTCAGCAACAATGGCGACTGCACCAGCGGCGGTACCAGGAAGATTGCCCCGCCAGCGCCGAGCAGCGTGCCAAGTGCGCGGTACAGGGCCTTGGAGCTGGTAGGCCCAACGAACGGGCTGGAAACGATATAGACCGTCGCCATCGCCCAGTACGGGCGTGGCAGCTGCATGAGCAGTGCGATGTACAACGCGATCATCGACGCGGCAAAGGTACGCACACCATAGAACCAGTCGCGGGCCGGCGGTAGGGAACTGAAGAAACCGTTCATGCCACCCCGCCAGTGCTGCCAAGGCCTGCCGCCTCGAAGGCACGAAGCACGCGCAAGGTAGCATGCAGGTCAGCTTCATCGATGCCCTGCAGGACTTCGTGGCGGACTCGCACCAGCTCAGCTTCGATGGCTTCGGCCAAAGCCCGGCCCTCGCCCGTCAGGCTCAGGGCCTTGGCACGGCGGTCCAGCGGATCCTCGCTACGGCATACCAGGCCGGCCTTGCACAGCTGGTCAAGCAGGCGCACGAGCGACGGGCTTTCCAGGCCCGCGGCCTGAGCCACGGCTACCTGGTGCACTCCATCGCCCAGGCGCACGATCATCAGCAAGGGTGCGGCGCAGGCTTCGGAAATGCCGTAACTGGTCAGCGCCGTATGGCAGATGCGCCGCCAATGGCGAGCGGAAACGATCATGCCAGTGCTGACTTGCAGGCGCAGTGAATCAAGCGTCATGTAAAGAACCAGGGATATTCATAGTTTGCTAACTATCAATATACGCCTGGCCCTCCCCCTGTCGTCAACCGCGGGCGACGGGGGGTGTACATGAATTGTTGTTCATCGAGGCTGTACCTGGTCCTCCAACTTCATCGCCAATGCCAGCGTACTGCCCATCTGCACGGCCCGATCCCGCCAATCCAGATAGCGCGCCGCATCGCTACGGCTGAAATGCACGGCCAGCTCCTCGGCCGCCTGCATGACCCCGGTCGCCGCCGCCAGCTCCAGCCAATACAGCCCGGCCTTGATATCGGCCTGCACACTCAAGCCATGCAACAAGCGGTAGCCCACCTCGAAGCGGCAACGCACCTCGCCCAGTTCGGCACCACGAAGAAACCATTGGTAAGCCTGCGCAAGATCGACCTGCCAGCCCAGTTGCGCATCGCAGACTTCTTCTTCGTACAAATCGCCGAGTGCGGCTGCGGCATGCAGCAGGCCGCGGTCAAAAGCATGGCGATAACACTCTGCGGCCTGGGCGTAGGAAACCTCCACGCCCTTGCCGAAGTAGTGTTGCTGCCCCAGGTTGAACCAGGCGGCGGCATTGCCCTGCATGGCCGCCATGCGCAGCAGGTGCCCAGCCAACACGGTGTCGGCACGCCAGTACTTGCCGTTGAGCCAGACCCAACCCAGGTCATTGAGCGCCGCCACATGGCCAGCCAGCGCTTGATGGCGCAGGTCGGCATACACCGCTTGCAGGTCCGCGGCTTCGTCCAGGCGGTTGACCAGCAGCGCCCGCTGGCTGGGCAACCCCACCCCGGCGAACAGCCGCTGTCGCCTGCCAGCGGGGGTCGGCGCGGGAATGACCTGCTCAGGCAGAAGACGGGCGAGCAGCGAGTGGATATTGCTGACAGCTGACATGTTCATCCTCATTGAACGACCCACAGGCCTTACTGCGGCTGTGATGAGGCGTGATTCTGCGCGACGTCACGTCAAAACCTGTCGCGAACGATTCGACGCCAGGCAACCAATTGGCGGCTGCTTGATCTGATCGGATCGTGGCTAATTGCCATGACCCGCTAATGCCGCCATCCTGATGCGGCAAGCCTAGACAAGGACGTTACCTTTTGCCGTTCGCCACCACCCGCGCCACCCTCAGCCGTCAGTGGGCGCTGTTGCGCCAGCTACCCAGCCGTTCCCCGGGCATTACCAGCGCAGAACTGGTGTGGCGCCTGCGCGATGTGGGTTTCAGCGTCAGTAAACGCACGGTTGAACGCGACCTCAATGAGCTGTCGTTGATCTTTCCGCTGGAGCGCAATGACAAGAGCATTCCGTTCGGCTGGCACTGGTCGGTCAACGCTGCGGGGGAGCTGCGCGGGAATTTCGACCTGCAGGGCTACTTGCGCGGTGAGGCGCTACAACCGGCGCAAGGTGATGGGCTGGTGCTGCAAGCCTGGGTCAACGACAGGGTGGCGCGGCAGTTGCGCGATCAGCCGTTGAGTGCAGACATGCAGCTGACTGCCCTGGAGCATGGGCATCGGCTGCAGGCGACGATGGAAGATGGCTGGGCGCTACGCTGGTGGGTGTTGAGCCAAGGGGACGCCGTGAAGGTCGAACAGCCGGATGAACTGCGCAGTGAGATTGCCCAGACCCTGAGCAAGGCGGCTGCGCAGTACCAGAATTAGGGGCCACTGCAGATCAGCGCTGCATCCCCCAGCGCCGCACGGTCGCCCGTTCCAGAGTATTGAATACCAGCCCTTCGACCAGCAGCCCGATCAGGATCACCACCGCCAACCCGGCAAAAACCTTGTCGGTATACAGCTCGTTGCGGTTCTGGAAGATGTACCAGCCCAGCCCGCCCTTGCCGCTGCTGGCACCGAACACCAGCTCGGCGGCGATCAACGTGCGCCAGGCAAAGGCCCAGCCGATCTTCAGCCCCGACAGGATCGACGGCAGTGCCGCGGGCACCAGGATGTGCAGCACCAACCGTAGCCCCTTTAGGCCATAGTTGCGCCCCGCCATGCGCAACGTCTCCGACACCCCCAGAAAGCCTGCGTAGGTATTGAGCGCCAGCGCCCAGAGCACTGAATGCACCAGCACGAAGATCAGGCTGTTGTCGCCCAGGCCGAACCACAACAAAGCCAGAGGCAGCAGGGCAATCGCCGGCAGCGGGTTGAACATTGAGGTCAAGGTACCGAGCAAGTCACGCCCCAACTGGGTGGATACCGCCAGGCTGGTAAGACCGAACGCCAGCACGATACCCATCACGTACCCCTTGAGCAGGATCACCAGCGACACGCCGACTTTGGCCGGCAGCTCACCGCTGAGCAGGCCGTCCCACAGCGCTGCGGTAGTCTGCAAGAAGCTCGGCAGCAGCAGGTCGTTGCCTTGGTAGCGGGCAATGGCCTCCCACAATGCTGCGATCACCACCAGGATCACCGCCTTGCGTAACCAGCCGTGCTGCCACAAGCGTTGCGCCAGCGGCAGGTTGCGTTCCAGAGGCACACTGAGCAGCGGCTCGAGCTGCACCTCGTATTCCTGTCGTACAGGTGTAGTGGTCATGGCTCAAGCTCCTGTCAGTAGGCGATGCGGATGTCGTTGAAACCCAGCTCTTCGGCCGGCCCGGGGGCATCGGCCTCGTCGAACAACAGCCGATGGATGCGCCGGGCGCTGGCCTGGAAGTCACTGGCGCCGAGGCTGCCGAGATCATACTGATGGCTGTGCACCTCGGCCCGCACCCGCCCCGGATGAGGTGACAGCAACAGAATGCGGTTGCCCACTACCAGCGCCTCTTCGATGGAATGGGTGACGAACAACAGGGTGAAGCGCACTTCCTCCCACAGCAGCAGCAGCTCTTCCTGCATCTTGCGCCGGGTCAGCGCATCGAGCGCGGCGAACGGTTCGTCCATCAACAGGACCTTCGGTTGCGTGGCCAGTGCACGGGCAATTGCCACGCGTGCTTTCATGCCGCCCGACAGGGTATGCGGATAAGCGTCGGCAAACGCCGCCAGGCCAACCTTGTCGAGGTAATGCAACGCGCGCTCTTCGGCCTCGGCTCGCTTGAGCTGGCCGGAAACGAGCAGCGGGAACATGACGTTCTGCTTCACCGTCTTCCACGGCGGCAGCTGGTCGAACTCTTGGAACACCACGATGCGATCGGGGCCAGGGCCGTTGACCGGCTGGCCCTGCAGCAGGATCTGCCCTTGTTGCGGGCTGATGAACCCGGCCACGGCCTTGAGCAACGTGGACTTGCCACACCCCGAGGGGCCCAGCAAGACAAAGCGGTCGGCACGGTCGACTTCGAAGCTGACCTGATGGGTGGCCCGCACCACGCGCTGCGCAGTACGGTATTCGAGGCTCAGGTTATCCACCTTGAGCAAGGGCGGTGTGGCCACACGGCTAAGGTTGCTGGCCGTGTGGCCTGGCAATGGGGCAGTCATGGTCGATCAGCTCCCCTGCAGTGGGCGTTCATCCTGGAAGAAATAGTCCTTCCACGACTCTGGCTTGTGCTTGATGGCGCCTACCCGGTAGAGAAACTCGGCCAGCTTGTAGGTGTTCTTCGGGGTTACCGTGAACTCGTACTGGGGGTTGTCGATCAGCTTGATCAGCACATCGCGGTCAATCTTGGCCTTGGTGACGCGGATATAGGTATCGGCAGCCGCCGCCTTGTCCTTCTGGGCAAAGTCCGCAGCCTCGGCCAGGGCATCGACGAACGCCTTGTAAGTCTTGGGGTTGTCGTTGCGGAATTTCTCGGTGGCAAACAGCAAGGTCGGCGAGTTGGGGCCGAGCAGGTCATAGCTGTTGAGCACCACGTGCACGTCCTTGTTGGCCAACACCTGGTCCTGGAACGGCGGGTTGGAGAAGTGCCCATTGAGCTCGGTGCCGCCAGCGAGCAACGCGGCGGTGGCATCTGGGTGCGGTACGGCCAGGGTGTACTTGTCGAGGCGGTTGTATTGCGTGTCGCCCCACTGCTGGGCAGCGGCGTACTGCAGCAAGCGTGATTGTACCGACACGCCCACGGCCGGCACGGCAATGCGGTCCTTATCGGAAATGTCGGCGATGGTCTTCACGTTCGGGTTGCTGCTGACCAAGTAGTACGGGAAATTGCCCAGCGAGGCCACTGCTTTGACGTTCTGCCGGCCTTTGGTGCGATCCCATACGGTCAGCAATGGCCCAACGCCGGCACCGGCGATGTCCACCGAGCCGGACAACAGCGCGTCGTTGATCGCAGCCCCCCCGGATAGCTGGGCCCAGTCGACATCGATGTCGATGCCCTGCTCCTTGCCGTGCTTTTCAATCAGTTGTTGGTCACGCACCACATTGAGCAGCAGATAGACGATGCCGAACTGCTCGGCGATGCGGATCTTGCCTTCGGCATGGGCCAGGGTGGGGGCCGCAAGGCTGCCCACGACCAGGCTTGCGCCCAGGCTGATACTTGCCGCCAGGCGGCTGATGGATTTGCGCATGATGGTTTCCTCAGTCGTCAGAACGGGGCATCGCCCTGGATGGTGGTGCGGAAAAGCTTGCGCCGCAGGTGGGCCGGGCAGCCTGTGGCAAGGTGGATCAGCGAGCGGTTGTCCCAGAACACCAGGTCGTGTGGCTGCCACTGGTGGCGGTAGATGTTCTGTTCGAGCACGCTCAGGGCATAAAGCTGCTGCAACACATCGCGGCTTTCATCATCCGGCAGGCCGATGATCCGGGTAGTGAACCCTTCGCTGACGAACAGGGCCTTGCGGCCGTTTTCCGGGTGGGTACGCACCACCGGATGGATCACTTCCTGCACCTGTGCAAGCTGCTCGGCGCTAAGGGTCGGGCGCCAGTTGCCTGCGAACTTGGTCTCGGCATAACGGGCGGTGTAGGAGTGAGCGGCGCTGCGGCCCTCGACCTGCTTGCGCAGTGCTTGAGGTACCGCGTCCCAGGCTTTGTGCATGTCGGCGAACAGGGTGTCGCCACCTTCGCTGGGCAACTCTTGGGCATGCAGCATGGACCCCAGGCTGGGGAGCGCTTTGTATGAGAGGTCTGAATGCCAGAACTTGCCGGCATCGCCCAGGCCGACGTTTTGGCCGTTCTCGATGATGTTGGAGACGATCAGTATCTCGGGGTGGCCTGTGAGCAGAAACTGCTTCAGCACATGGATCTGCAGTTGGCCGAAACGGCGGCTGAAAGCGATCTGCTGTTCAGGGCTGATGCGCTGGTCGCGCAGCACCAGTACGTGGTGGTCGAGGTGGGCGCGATGAATGAGGCTGAAGTCCTCGGCGTTGACCGGTTTAGCCAGGTCCAGGCCGATGATCTCGGCGCCAACGGCACCCGAGAACGGGCGGATTTCAAAGGTTTGCGGCTGAGCGCTGTGGTTGGACGGCAAGGCGTTCGAGGCGGCGGACATTTTTCACTCCCACGCAGTGCGCGACTTCAATGACGCGCAACGATCAGAAACGCACGGGGGTTTACCCGTGTGGGTTCAAGTCGTGCGGCGCATCGATTGGTCGACGGGTACGCAGTGGAGTGACTATAAGGTAATTAAAATAATAATTTAAATACCTTTAATGAATAACGATATGAGAGGGCAGTTGTCTGCCTGCCAAGCAGACAAGCGCGGAGGATTAAATCAGCCCGCCCTCCTCCTCTTCCTCGATCAGGTTGTTCAAGCTGCCGAGCGCCTTTCGCGCGGTGGAGCGACTGAGCAGCTTGGCTTGGGCGCCAGGCGGCAGGTCGGTGATGCTGAAGACACCTTTGGCAGTGAGCACCTCGATCAAGTCCTCAAGCACCCGAATCATGTCCAAGTCGCTCTGTTTCAGCTGCTTGAGGCTATTTTCGACGACATCGTCAGCAAACCACTCCTGAATCTCGGCATGATCTGCTGGGAGGATCTCCGTGTGTTCGGCATAAGGTGCAGCTTCTACCCGCAGCAACTGGCCCTCGGCGTCGCGTTGCACGTAGAACATGGCGTCATCCCTCGTCACGATGGTTCCTTGTTGGTAGTCAGCAGCATAGGCAAAGTTCATCGGGCATGACAGCCCGGCGCAGAAGTATGCGCTGCACGAAGATGACAGAAAAGACCGCGCTGCGCGGTGGCCGGGGTGGCCACCGCGCAGACGGGATCAGGCGTTATCGATCTTGATGGTGGGGTCGGCACCGCTGATCAACGAGTTGACCGTGGTGTTGGACCAGTTGACCCCTTCCAGCTTGATAGACACATCGGCATTGGCCAGGCCACCGGCTGCGTTGAGCTTGCCTTCGGTGCTGACCTGCAAGGTCGAGGACCCATCGACGGTGGTGATCTTCAGGAAGTTGTCGATAGTGCTGGCCTTCTCACCTTGCAGCAGGTCGCGCAAGTCCAGGCGGTCACCCTCGCTGACTTTGAAGTCCTTGATCACGTCACTGCCAATGTCACCGGACTTCCACACGAAGGTGTCGGCACCGCTGCCACCGATCAGCATGTCATTGCCTTGGCCGCCGATCAGGGTGTCGTTGCCAGTGCCGCCCAGCAGGATGTCATTACCTTTGCCGCCATCGAGGGTGTCATTACCCCCCTGGCCGAAGAGGATGTCATTGCCTGCGCCCCCCATCAGGGTGTCGGCGCCATCATTGCTGCCCGCAATATCGAACTCGGTGTAATGCTCGGAGATGTACTTGTGCATTGCCCGCGCGTCGACATCGCCCGCATCCACACCGAGCTTGTTCGCCACGTAACCCTGGATCGCCTCTACACCCGTGCCGGCGACCGTCGGGAAGGTCAGCAGGTCGCCGAAGATGATGTCGTTGCCATCACCACCGTTGACCGTGTCGTTGCCCGGCTGGGTGACTTCGGTGTGGCCGAGGATGGCATCTGCCAGTTTGCTCGGGTCGATGTTGGCCTGTGGCTTGCCATCGGAGTCATAGGGCTTCAGGTCATCCTTGTTCACGCCGCTGTTGAGGCCAATCGCCTCGACGTCGGACAAACCAGCGAGGATCTTGAAGCTGTCAGTCGAGTTGTTGGTGGTTGCCCGGTCAGTCGAGTTGCCCGTGCCGTCGCGGGTCGACAGCTCATAACCCCCATTACCCTCGGCACGTATAGTGGCTGTGCTCTGGGTGGACCATTTGTAGTAGTAACCCGAGTTCCAGCTCCAGTCCAACTCGCGAACCTGCATGGTCAACTTGCCGCTGCTGTCGATCGAGAGACGGTTGTTGGTATCCAACTGATAGTTGGTAACGGTATCGCCCATCTTGTAGTTGATCGACGACAGGAACGTATCGAGCTTGACGTTGGTGTTGCCCAGGTTCGGGTTGCCCTGTTCACTGGTCTGGTAGTAGGTCGGCTCACCGTCAGTGATGAAGAATGTCTGGTTACTACCGGTGCTACCTGCAGCCTTGAGGTTGGCGAACCAGTTGGCTGTCGTTTTGAAGGCATCCTCATAGTTGGTGCCGCCATTGGAGTTCAACGTGCCCAGCGCACTCAGCAGGGTTTTCAGGCCCGCATCGTTGAGGGTCACCGATACGCTGCTCTTTACCTGGGTGGCAAAGTCGACCAACAGAATATTCACCGTCCCGGACTGTGCGCCCTTGACGCTTGCAGCCAAGGTCTTGAACACTGACTCCAGCGATTGCTTCGCGGCATCGACGCCCGCAGAGCCCATACTGCCCGAGGTGTCGACGATGAAGGCGATGTTGTAGTCCTTGCCTGGTACCACGTGCAGGCCGCTGACATCCGCGACCACGATGTCATTGCCATCGGTGCCGGTGATGGTATCGCTGTCGGACGACAGGTTGCTGGTGGTGTACGACTGCGGGTAGACCGTGACCTTGATGCTGCCTTCGCTGGTGGCAGTGCTGCCGCCAACGCTTTCGGTGGACGTCGAAGTGACTTTCACGTCGAACTGGCCGGAGTAGTAGGCCGGCGGCTTGATGGTCAGGCTGCCCAGATTCCAACCCGTGACATCCACCGCACTGGCACCAACGGTGAAGGTATGGCCTGCATTGTCGGCCACTACCGAGCCTGTCGGGATGCCGCTGAGCTTGACGCTCAGGCTCTCGGAACCATCGGTGTCGGTCAGCGCGGTACTGATGCCTACCAACTTGACCGGCGCACCATTCTCGCCGCCTTCGTTGAGCTTGTAGCCGTCGTAGTAACCCACGCCGTTGCTGCCATGCAGGTCGGACACCGTGACACCGGCGTTGGCCAGCGCGGCGACGTTCGGGTACATCGGGATGTTGGCGCTGCTAAGGTCTGTGACTGCGCCATTACCCACCTTGATGTTGACGTCAAGGCTGCCTGGCCCGGCCTGGTTGGCGTTGTAGATCTCCAGGGTGTAATAGCCGCTGGTGGTCGGGGTGTAGCTGCCGGAAATGCTGCCGCTGGCCGAGCCCCAGGTGCCGCCGGCGACGTTCTTGCCGCCGATGACGATTTGCAGGCTGTCGTCAGCGGTGCCACTGAAGGTGTAGGTCTTGCCGGCCTCCAGGTAGATCAGGCCTGAGGTCTTCGAGCCCGACCCCGGGGTGACGGTGGCCGTGGTGTCGACCGTGGTCACCTGCTCGCTCTTGCCGGCGCTGCCGGAGTTGGCGAACACGTTCTTCAGCGCGTCACCGGTGATGCCATTGCCGTTGGTGCCCAGGCCGTTGAGGCTGGTCCAGGTTTCCTTGGTCAGGCCCAGCGAGTTGACGTTGTTGCTGCCAATGCTCAGGTCCGGCTTGTCGGCCATCGGCGTGATATCGACCTTGAGCGTGGCTTCGCTGCCCGTGCCCTTGCCATCGGTAGGCGCGTACTTGATCTGCGCGTAGTCCGCCTGCTTGTTGCCCACACCGGTACCACCGTAACCGTCGACACCCGACTGGTTAGCCACGGGAACGAACTTGAGCTTGCCGGCGGCGATGTCGGCCTGGCTGATGGTCTGGCCTGCCTTCACATCGACCCAGTTGGTGCCGTTGTACAGCTTCAAGGTACCGGCCCCTGGCAGCTGGGTGATGGTCACCCCTAGGCTGCTAAGCGAGGAGTCGACATCGCTGATGTTGAAGTCGCTCCAACCCAGCACCAGGTCGGTGTCCTCGGTGCCGGTGACCGCTCCGCCGGTAGTGGTAGGCAGGTCATTGACCGCCACGACGTTGACCGTGGTGGTGGCCGTGTTCGAGGTGTTCACACCGTCAGTCACCGTGACCGTGATGATCCGAGGGACGGTGCTCGGGTCTTCACTGGTGTTGATGAAGGTGATGTTCTTGATCGCCTGGATGTAGTCAGCCAGCGAAGCGGTGCCGCTCAGGGTCAGGACCACCTTGCCATCGGTGCTGTTGGCGTTGATCGAAATGCCATTGACGCTGTTGCCCAGGTTCAGGGCATCGCCTGGCTGGCGGTTGGTCAGGGTCACCGTCGCGCCGGTCAGCATCGAGCTGTCGAAGTCGGTGATCGACACGTCGATATCGCCGATCGAAACACCGCTTCCTGGCTGGTTCTCGGTGAACGTGGTCTGGTAGTCGGCGCCGGTCTTGCCGCTAGAGTTGTTGGCGTCCAGGTCCAGAACGGGCGCCGGCTCGAAGATCTGGGTGGTGACGCTACCAGCGCTGCCGCTGACCGCCAGGTTTTCGAAGTTGCCGCCAGTGGCCGAGTCGATCTTGACGGTGAACTGCTCGGTACCTTCGGTGACGTTGTCCTTGATGGTCGGGATGGTGAAGGTGGCTGAGTTGCTGCCCGCTTTGATCGTGACGATGGCCACACCGGTGTAGTCGGCGCCATTGGCGGCGGTGCCGGTATACGAAAGCTTCACCGTCACATCGGTTTGCGCATTGTTGCTGAGGTTCAGCGTGTAAGTAGCGTTGCCGCCTTCGGCAACAGCGGTTGTACCACTGATGCTCAGGGTGGTCGTCTGGATGGTGTCGGTCACGGCGGTGACCGCTGGCGTGTTACTGACGACGAGGTTTTCGAAGTTGCCCCCTGAAGTGCCGGTAATTTTCGCCGACACGTCCGCTGCATCGATGTACACATCCTCGGCGGGCGCGGCGACAATCACCGAGCCTGACGTTTTGCCTGCTGCAATGTTGATGGTCTGGCCATTGCTCAGGGTGACCGTCATCGCCGTGCCCGCCGGGTTGCTCAACGTGGCGGTATAGGTGATCTGGCCACCTTCGGCGACCGTGGGCGTGGCGCTGAGGGTCAGGCTGGTATTGTCGATGGTGTCGGAGACCTTGGTGACCGCGTAAGCGCCGTCAACGGCCAGCAATTCGAAATCGCCGCCGGTGCTGCCGTCGATCTTGACCTGTACCGAGCCAGCATCGATGTAGGGGTCATCGCCTGGCGCGTTGAGGGTGATGCTGCCCTCGGTCTGACCTTTGGCGATTGAGATGGTCTCGCCATTGCTCAATTTGATGGTCATGTCAGAACCGGCCTTGTTGGACAAGGTTGCGGTGTAGGTGATCTTGCCGCCTTCGGCGACCGTTGGCGTCGCGCTCAGGACAAGGCTCGTGGTGTCCTTGGTGCCTGCCACATCCGTTACCGTCGTTGACGGGGAGCCAGCGGTGACCAACTTCTCGTAATTGCCGCCGTCGACCTTGGTGATGCTGTTGGTCAGCGCGGTGTTGGTGTTGTAGACGTTGTTCGGCGCGGTGAAGTTGACCGAGCCGGACGATTCGCCGACGCCGATGGTAATGCTCTGGCCGTTGGCCAGGGTCACGACCAGCGGGCTACCGGTAACCGGGGCCGACACCGAGGCGGTGTACACCACAGTACCGCCCTCGACCACGCTTGGAGTGGCGGTCAACGTGACGGTCGACGTGTCGAGCGTATCGCTGACGTTGGTCACGGCTTGCGCCGGGTTGACCGCCAGCTTCTCGAAGTCGCCACCGGTGGTACCGGTGATGGTGGCTTTGACCTGGCCGGCGTCTTTGTAGACGTCATCAGCCGGTGCAGCGACGGTCACTTGGCCAGTGGTCTGCCCGGCCGCGATGTTGATGGTCGCGCCGTTGCTCAGCGTCACGGTCATTGCCGTGCTGGCGGGGTTGCTCAGCGTAGCGGTGTAGACGATCTGACCGCCCTCGGCAACTTCGCCAGTGGCGCTCAGCACCAGGTTGGTGGTGGCCTGAGTAGCCGGGCTGTCGGTGACCGTGGTGGTCGGGGTACCCGCGGTATCCAGCTTCTCGTAGTTACCGCCGTCGACCTTGGTGATGCTGTTGGTCAGCGGTGCATTGGTGTTGTAGACGTTGTTTGGCGCGGTGAAGTTGACCGAGCCGGACGACTCACCGACGCCGATGGTAATGCTCTGGCCGTTGGCCAGGGTGACCACCAGTGGGCTGCCGGTGACTGGGGCCGACACGGACGCGGTGTACACCACGGTACCGCCCTCGACCACGCTTGGAGTGGCGGTCAACGTGACGGTCGACGTGTCGAGGGTATCGCTGACGTTGGTCACGGCTTGCGCCGGGTTGACCGCCAGCTTCTCGAAGTCGCCACCGGTGGTGCCAGTGATGGTGGCTTTGACCTGACCGGCGTCTTTGTAGACGTCATCAGCCGGTGCAGCGACGGTCACTTGGCCAGAGGTCTGGCCTGCCGCGATGTTGATAGTTGCGCCGTTGCTCAAGGTCACGGTCATCGCCGTGCCGGCTGGGTTGCTCAGCGTGGCGGTGTAAACGATCTGACCGCCCTCGGCGACATCGCCAGTTGCGCTCAGCACCAGGTTGGTGGTGGCCTGAGTAGCCGGGCTGTCGGTGACCGTGGTGGTCGGGGTACCCGCGGTATCCAGCTTCTCGTAGTTACCGCCGTCAACCTTGGTGATGCTGTTGGTCAACGGTGCATTGGTGTTGTAGACGTTGTTTGGCGCGGTGAAATTGACCGAACCGGACGACTCACCGACGCCGATGGTAATGCTCTGGCCGTTGGCCAGGGTCACGACCAGCGGGCTACCGGTAACCGGGGCCGACACCGAGGCGGTGTACACCACGGTGCCGCCCTCGACCACGCTTGGAGTGGCGGTCAGGGTCACCGTGCTGGTATCGAGCGTATCGCTGACGTTGGTTACGGCTTCAGCTGGATTCACTGCCAGCTTCTCGAAGTCACCACCGGTGGCACCAGTAACGCTGACTTTAACCTGGCCAGCGTCTTTGTAGACGTCATCCGCCGGGGCTGGAACAGAGACCGTGCCGGTGGTTTGGCCAGCCGCGATATTGATGGTCGCGCCGTTGCTCAGCGTCACGGTCATTGCCGTGCCCGCTGGGTTGCTCAGCGTGGCGGTGTAGACGATCTGACCACCTTCAGCGACATTGCCGGTGGCGCTCAGCACCAGGTTGGTGGTCGCCTGGGTAGCCGGACTGTCAGTGACCGTAGTGGTTGGAGTACCGGCGGTATCCAGCTTCTCGTAATTACCGCCGTCGACCTTGGTGATGCTGTTGGTCAGCGGCGCATTGGTGTTGTAGACGTTGTTCGGCGCGGTGAAATTGACCGAACCGGACGACTCACCGACGCCGATGGTAATGCTCTGGCCGTTGGCCAGGGTCACTATCAGCGGGCCACCGGTAACCGGGGCCGACACCGAGGCGGTGTACACCACGGTACCGCCCTCGACCACGCTTGGAGTGGCGGTCAACGTGACGGTCGACGTGTCGAGCGTGTCGCTGACATTGGTCACGGCCTCAGCCGGATTCACTGCGAGGTTCTCGAAGTCGCCACCGGTGGTGCCGGTGACGGTGACTTTGACCTGACCGGCGTCTTTGTACACGTCATCGGCCGGTGCCGGAACAGAGACCGTACCGGAGGTCTGGCCGGCCGCGATATTGATGGTCGCACCGTTGCTCAGCGTCACGGTCATCGCCGTGCCCGCGGGGTTGCTCAAGGTCGCGGTGTAAACGATCTGACCGCCTTCAGCGACATCGCCAGTGGCGCTCAGCACCAGGTTGGTAGTCGCCTGCGTAGCCGGGCTGTCGGTGACCGTCGTAGCTGGAGTACCAGCGGTATCCAGCTTCTCGTAATTACCGCCGTCGACCTTGGTGATGCTGTTGGTCAGCGGTGCATTAGTGTTGTAGACGTTGTTCGGCGCGGTGAAATTGACCGAACCGGACGATTCGCCGACGCCGATGGTGATGCTCTGGCCGTTGGCCAGGGTCACGACCAGCGGGCTACCGGTAACCGGGGCCGACACGGACGCGGTGTACACCACGGTACCGCCCTCGACCACGCTTGGAGTGGCGGTCAAAGTGACGGTCGACGTGTCGAGGGTATCGCTGACGTTGGTTACGGCCTCAGCCGGACTCACCGCCAGCTTCTCGAAGTCACCGCCAGTGGTACCGGTGACGGTGGCTTTGACCTGGCCGGCGTCTTTGTAAACATCGTCAGCCGGGGCTGGAACAGAGACCGTGCCGGTGGTTTGGCCGGCCGCGATATTGATGGTCGCGCCGTTGCTCAGCGTCACGGTCATCGCCGTGCCCGCTGGGTTGCTCAAGGTCGCGGTGTAGACGATCTGACCGCCTTCGGCGACATCACCGGTAGCACTCAGCACCAGGTTGGTGGTCGCCTGGGTAGCGGAGCTGTCGGTGACTGTGGTGGTTGGAGTACCGGCAGTATCCAGCTTCTCGTAATTACCGCCGTCGACCTTGGTGATGCTGTTGGTCAGCGGGGTGTTGGTGTTGTAGACGTTATTCGGCGCAACAAAGTTGACCGAACCGGACGACTCGCCAACGCCGATGGTGATGGTTTGGCCGTTGGCCAGGGTCACCACGAGTGGGCTACCGGTGACTGGGGCCGACACCGAGGCGGTGTACACCACAGTACCGCCCTCGACCACGCTTGGAGTGGCGGTCAGGGTCACCGTGCTGGTATCGAGCGTATCGCTGACGTTGGTTACGGCCTCAGCCGGACTCACCGCCAGCTTCTCGAAGTCACCACCGGTGGTGCCAGTAACGCTGACTTTGACCTGGCCAGCGTCTTTGTAGACGTCATCGGCCGGTGCCGGAACAGAGACCGTACCGGAGGTCTGGCCTGCAGCGATATTGATGGTCGCGCCGTTGCTCAGGGTGACGGTCATCGCCGTGCCGGCAGGGTTGCTCAGCGTGGCGGTGTAGACGATCTGACCGCCCTCGGCGACATCGCCGGTGGCGCTCAGCACCAGGTTGGTAGTCGCCTGGGTAGCCGGGCTGTCGGTGACCGTGGTGGTGGGAGTACCGGCGGTGTCCAGCTGTTCGTAATTGCCGCCTTCAACCTTGATAATACTGTTGGTCAGCGGCGCATTGGTGTTGTAGACGTTGTTCGGTGCGGTGAAGTTGACCGAACCGGACGATTCGCCAACGCCGATGGTGATGGTTTGGCCGTTGGCCAGGGTCACCACGAGTGGGCTACCGGTGACTGGGGCCGACACCGAGGCGGTGTACACCACAGTACCGCCCTCGACCACGCTTGGAGTGGCGGTCAGGGTCACCGTGCTGGTATCGAGCGTATCGCTGACGTTGGTTACGGCCTCAGCCGGACTCACCGCCAGCTTCTCGAAGTCACCACCGGTGGTGCCAGTAACGCTGACTTTGACCTGACCGGCGTCTTTGTAGACGTCATCGGCCGGTGCCGGAACAGAGACCGTACCGGAGGTCTGGCCTGCAGCGATATTGATGGTCGCGCCGTTGCTCAGGGTGACGGTCATCGCCGTGCCGGCAGGGTTGCTCAGCGTGGCGGTGTAGACGATCTGACCGCCCTCGGCGACATCGCCGGTGGCGCTCAGCACCAGGTTGGTAGTCGCCTGGGTAGCCGGGCTGTCGGTGACCGTGGTGGTGGGAGTACCGGCGGTGTCCAGCTGTTCGTAATTGCCGCCTTCAACCTTGATAATACTGTTGGTCAGCGGGGTGTTGGTGTTGTAGACGTTATTCGGCGCAACAAAATCGACCGAACCGGACGACTCGCCGACGCCGATGGTGATGCTCTGGCCGTTGGCCAGGGTCACGACCAGCGGGCTACCGGTAACCGGGGCCGACACCGAGGCGGTGTACACCACAGTACCGCCCTCGACCACGCTTGGAGTGGCGGTCAACGTGACGGTCGACGTGTCGAGCGTATCGCTGACGTTGGTCACTGCCTCAGCCGGATTGACCGCAAGATTTTCGAAGTCACCACCGGTGGTACCCGTGACGGTGACTTTGACCTGACCGGCGTCTTTGTAGACGTCATCGGCCGGTGCCGGAACAGAGACCGTACCGGAGGTCTCGCCTGCAGCGATATTGATGGTCGCGCCGTTGCTCAGGGTGACGGTCATTGCCGTACCCGCTGGGTTGCTCAGCGTGGCGGTGTAGACGATCTGACCGCCTTCAGCGACATCGCCGGTGGCGCTCAGCACCAGGTTGGTAGTCGCCTGGGTAGCCGGGCTGTCGGTGACTGTGGTGGTTGGAGTACCGGCAGTGTCCAGCTGTTCGTAATTGCCGCCTTCAACCTTGGTAATACTGTTGGTCAGCGGGGTGTTGGTGTTGTAGACGTTATTCGGCGCAACAAAGTTGACCGAACCGGACGACTCGCCAACGCTGATGGTGATGGTTTGGCCGTTAGCCAGGGTTACGACCAGCGGCGAACCGGTGACCGGAGCGCTAACCGACGCGGTGTAGGTGACCACGCCACCTTCGACTACTGAAGCATTGGCGGTCAGGGTCACCGTGCTGGTATCGAGGGTATCGCTGACATTGGTCACGGCTTCAGCCGGATTGACCGCAAGATTTTCAAAGTCACCACCGGTGGTGCCGGTGACGGTGACTTTGACCTGGCCCGCGTCTTTGTAGACGTCATCGGCTGGTGCGGCGACGGTCACTTGGCCAGAGGTCTGGCCGGCCGCAATATTGATGGTCGCGCCATTGCTCAGCGTCACGGTCATCGCCGAACCCGCTGGGTTGCTCAGCGTGGCGGTGTAGACGATCTGACCGCCTTCGGCGACATCGCCAGTGGCGCTCAGCACCAGGTTGGTAGTCGCCTGGGTAGCCGGACTGTCGGTGACCGTCGTGGTCGGGGTGCCCGCGGTATCCAGCTTCTCGTAATTACCACCGTCGACCTTGGTAATGCTGTTGGTCAACGGTGCATTGGTGTTGTAGACGTTGTTCGGCGCGGTGAAGTCGACCGAGCCGGACGACTCACCGACACCGATGGTGATGCTCTGGCCGTTGGCCAGGGTGACCACCAGTGGGCTGCCGGTGACTGGGGCCGACACGGACGCGGTGTACACCACGGTACCGCCCTCGACCACGCTTGGAGTGGCGGTCAGGGTCACCGTGCTGGTATCGAGCGTGTCGCTGACATTGGTCACGGCTTCAGCCGGATTGACTGCGAGGTTCTCGAAGTCGCCACCGGTGGTACCAGTGACGGTCGCTTTGACCTGGCCGGCGTCTTTGTACACGTCATCAGCCGGGGCAGCGACGGTCACTTGGCCAGAGGTCTGGCCGGCCGCGATATTGATGGTCGCACCATTGCTCAGGGTCACGGTCATCGCCGTGCCGGCTGGGTTGCTCAAGGTCGCGGTGTAAACGATCTGGCCGCCTTCGGCGACATCGCCGGTGGCGCTCAGCACCAGGTTGGTAGTCGCCTGCGTAGCCGGGCTGTCGGTGACCGTCGTAGTTGGAGTACCCGCGGTATCCAGCTTCTCGTAGTTACCGCCTTCAACCTTGGTGATGCTGTTAGTCAGCGGCGCATTGGTGTTGTAGACGTTGTTCGGTGCGGTGAAGTCGACCGAGCCGGACGATTCGCCGACACCGATGGTGATGCTCTGGCCGTTGGCCAGGGTGACCACCAGTGGGCTGCCGGTGACTGGGGCCGACACGGACGCGGTGTACACCACGGTGCCGCCCTCGACCACGCTTGGAGTGGCGGTCAAAGTGACGGTCGACGTATCGAGCGTATCGCTGACATTGGTTACGGCTTCAGCAGGATTGACTGCGAGGTTCTCGAAGTCACCACCGGTGGTACCAGTAACGCTGACTTTGACCTGGCCAGCGTCTTTGTAAACGTCATCAGCTGGTGCGGCGACGGTCACTTGGCCAGAGGTTTGGCCGGCTGCAATGTTGATGGTCGCGCCGTTGCTCAGGGTGACGGTCATCGCCGTGCCGGCTGGGTTGCTCAAGGTCGCGGTGTAGACGATCTGACCGCCTTCAGCGACATCGCCGGTGGCGCTCAGCACCAGGTTGGTGGTCGCCTGGGTAGCCGGGCTATCGGTGACTGTGGTGGTCGGGGTGCCCGCGGTATCCAGCTGTTCGTAATTGCCGCCTTCAACCTTGGTGATGCTGTTGGTCAACGGTGCATTGGTGTTGTAGACGTTGTTCGGCGCGGTGAAGTTGACCGAGCCGGACGACTCGCCGACACCGATGGTGATGCTCTGGCCGTTGGCCAGGGTGACCACCAGTGGGCTGCCGGTGACTGGGGCCGACACGGACGCGGTGTACACCACAGTACCGCCCTCGACCACGCTTGGAGTGGCGGTCAGGGTCACCGTGCTGGTATCGAGCGTGTCGCTGACATTGGTCACGGCTTCAGCCGGATTGACCGCAAGATTTTCAAAGTCACCACCGGTGGTACCAGTGACGGTCGCTTTGACCTGGCCGGCGTCTTTGTAAACGTCATCCGCCGGGGCTGGAACAGAGACCGTACCGGAGGTCTGGCCGGCCGCGATATTGATGGTCGCACCGTTGCTCAGCGTGACGGTCATCGCCGTGCCCGCGGGGTTGCTCAAGGTCGCGGTGTAAATGATCTGACCGCCTTCAGCGACATCGCCAGTCGCGCTCAGCACCAGATTGGTGGTCGCCTGGGTAGCAGGGCTGTCAGTGACCGTAGTGGTTGGAGTGCCCACAGCATCCAACTTCTCGTAATTCCCGCCGTCGACCTTGGTGATGCTGTTGGTCAGCGGTGCATTGGTGTTGTAGACGTTGTTCGGTGCGGTGAAGTTGACCGAACCGGACGATTCACCGACACCGATGGTGATGCTCTGACCATTGGCCAGGGTCACGACCAGCGGCGAACCGGTGACCGGAGCGCTAACCGACGCCGTGTAGGTGACCACTCCACCTTCGATTACCGAAGCATTCGCCGTCAGGGTCACGGTCGACGTATCGAGCGTGTCGCTGACATTGGTCACGGCTTCAGCCGGATTGACTGCGAGGTTCTCGAAGTCGCCACCGGTAGTGCCAGTGATGGTGGCTTTGACCTGGCCGGCGTCTTTGTAGACGTCATCGGCCGGTGCTGCGACGGTCACTTGGCCAGTGGTCTGGCCTGCAGCGATATTGATGGTCGCGCCATTGCTCAGCGTGACGGTCATTGCCGTACCCGCTGGGTTGCTCAAGGTCGCGGTGTAAACGATCTGACCGCCTTCAGCGACATCGCCAGTGGCGCTCAGCACCAGGTTGGTGGTCGCCTGGGTAGCCGGGCTGTCGGTGACTGTGGTGGTCGGGTTGCCAGCGGTGTCGAGCTGTTCGTAATTACCGCCGTCGACCTTGGTGATGCTGTTGGTCAGCGGTGCATTGGTGTTGTAGACGTTGTTCGGTGCGGTGAAGTTGACCGAACCGGACGATTCACCGACACCGATGGTGATACTCTGACCATTGGCCAGGGTCACGACCAGCGGCGAACCGGTGACCGGAGCGCTAACCGACGCCGTGTAGGTGACCACTCCACCTTCGATTACCGAAGCATTCGCCGTCAGGGTCACGGTCGACGTATCGAGCGTGTCGCTGACATTGGTCACGGCTTCAGCCGGATTGACTGCGAGGTTCTCGAAGTCGCCACCGGTAGTGCCAGTGATGGTGGCTTTGACCTGGCCGGCGTCTTTGTAGACGTCATCGGCCGGGGCCGGAACAGAGACCGTACCGGAGGTCTGGCCGGCGGCGATATTGATGGTCGCGCCGTTGCTCAGAGTCACGGTCATCGCCGTGCCCGCTGGGTTGCTCAAGGTCGCGGTGTAAACGATCTGACCGCCTTCAGCGACATCGCCAGTCGCGCTCAGCACCAGATTGGTGGTCGCCTGAGTAGCAGGACTGTCGGTAACCGTGGTGTTTGGAGTACCTGCGGTATCCAGCTTCTCGTAATTACCGCCGTCGACCTTGGTAATGCTGTTGGTCAGCGGGGTGTTGGTGTTGTAGACGTTGTTTGGCGCGGTGAAGTTGACCGAGCCGGACGACTCACCGAGGCCGATGGTAATGCTCTGGCCGTTGGCCAGGGTGACCACAAGTGGGCTGCCGGTGACTGGGGCCGACACGGACGCGGTGTACACCACGGTACCGCCCTCGACCACGCTTGGAGTGGCGGTCAAAGTGACGGTCGACGTGTCGAGGGTATCGCTGACGTTGGTTACGGCCTCAGCCGGACTCACCGCCAGCTTCTCGAAGTCACCGCCAGTGGTACCGGTGACGGTGGCTTTGACCTGGCCGGCGTCTTTGTAGACGTCATCAGCCGGTGCGGCGACGGTCACTTGGCCAGAGGTCTGGCCTGCAGCGATGTTGATGGTCGCGCCGTTGCTCAGGGTCACGGTCATCGCCGTACCCGCTGGGTTGCTCAGCGTGGCGGTGTAAACGATCTGGCCGCCTTCAGCGACATCGCCGGTGGCGCTCAGCACCAGGCTGGTAGTCGCTTGGGTAGCAGGACTGTCGGTAACCGTGGTGGTTGGAGTACCGGCGGTATCCAGCTTCTCGTAATTACCACCGTCGACCTTAGTGATGCTGTTGGTCAACGGTGCATTGGTGTTGTAGACGTTATTCGGCGCAACAAAGTCGACCGAGCCGGAGGACTCACCGACGCCAATGGTGATGCTCTGACCGTTGGCCAGGGTGATCACGAGTGGGCTGCCGGTGACCGGAGCGCTAACCGACGCCGTATAGGTGACCACCCCGCCTTCGACAACCGAGGCATTGGCAGTCAGGGTCACGGTCGACGTGTCGAGCGTATCGCTGACATTGGTTACGGCTTCAGCCGGATTGACTGCGAGGTTCTCGAAGTCACCACCGGTGGTGCCGGTAACGCTGACTTTGACCTGACCGGCGTCTTTGTAAACGTCATCCGCCGGGGCTGGAACAGAGACCGTGCCAGTGGTCTGGCCTGCCGCGATATTGATGGTCGCACCGTTGCTCAGCGTCACGGTCATCGCCGTGCCCGCTGGGTTGCTCAGCGTGGCGGTGTAAACGATCTGACCGCCTTCAGCGACATCGCCGGTGGCGCTCAGCACCAAACTGGTAGTCGCTTGGGTAGCCGGACTGTCGGTGACCGTCGTGGTCGGGGTGCCCGCGGTATCCAGCTGTTCGTAATTGCCGCCTTCAACCTTGGTGATGCTGTTGGCCAGCGGCGCATTGGTGTTGTAGACGTTGTTCGGTGCGGTGAAGTTGACCGAACCGGACGACTCGCCAACACCGATGGTGATGGTTTGGCCGTTGGCCAGGGTGACCACAAGTGGGCTGCCGGTGACCGGAGCGCTAACTGACGCCGTATAGGTGACCACCCCGCCTTCGACAACCGAGGCATTGGCCGTCAGGGTCACGGTCGACGTGTCGAGCGTATCGCTGACATTGGTCACGGCCTCAGCCGGATTCACTGCGAGGTTCTCGAAGTCGCCACCGGTGGTACCGGTGACGGTGGCTTTGACCTGACCGGCGTCTTTGTAGACGTCATCCGCCGGGGCTGGAACAGAGACCGTGCCGGTGGTTTGGCCAGCCGCGATATTGATGGTCGCGCCGTTGCTCAAGGTCACGGTCATCGCCGTACCCGCTGGGTTGCTCAGCGTGGCGGTGTAAACGATCTGACCGCCCTCGGCGACATCGCCAGTGGCGCTCAGCACCAGGTTGGTGGTCGCCTGGGTAGCAGGACTGTCGGTGACTGTGGTGATTGGAGTACCGGCAGTATCCAGCTTCTCGTAATTACCGCCGTCGACCTTGGTGATGCTGTTGGTCAGCGGCGCATTGGTGTTGTAGACGTTGTTTGGCGCGGTGAAGTTGACCGAGCCGGACGATTCGCCGACGCCGATGGTGATGGTTTGGCCGTTAGCCAGGGTTAGGACCAGCGGCGAACCGGTGACCGGAGCGCTAACCGACGCCGTGTAGGTGACCACGCCACCTTCGACTACTGAAGCATTGGCGGTCAGGGTCACCGTGCTGGTATCGAGCGTATCGCTGACGTTAGTCACGGCTTCAGCCGGATTGACTGCGAGGTTCTCGAAGTCGCCACCAGTGGTACCAGTAACGCTGACTTTGACCTGACCAGCGTCTTTATAAACGTCATCGGCCGGTGCGGCGACGGTCACTTGGCCAGAGGTTTGGCCGGCCGCAATATTGATGGTCGCGCCGTTGCTCAGCGTCACGGTCATCGCCGTACCCGCTGGGTTGCTCAGCGTGGCGGTGTAGACGATCTGGCCGCCTTCGGCGACATCGCCGGTGGCGCTCAGCACCAGGTTGGTGGTCGCCTGGGTAGCCGGGCTGTCGGTGACCGTGGTGGTCGGGGTGCCCGCGGTGTCGAGCTGTTCGTAATTCCCGCCTTCAACCTTGGTAATGCTGTTAGTCAGCGGTGCATTGGTGTTGTAGACGTTATTCGGCGCGGTGAAATTGACCGAACCGGACGACTCACCGACGCCGATGGTAATGCTCTGGCCGTTGGCCAGGGTCACGACCAGCGGGCTACCGGTGACTGGGGCCGACACCGAGGCGGTGTACACCACAGTACCGCCCTCGACCACGCTTGGAGTGGCGGTCAGGGTCACCGTGCTGGTATCGAGGGTGTCGCTGACGTTGGTCACGACCTCAGCCGGATTGACTGCGAGGTTCTCGAAGTCGCCACCGGTAGTGCCAGTGATGGTGGCTTTGATCTGGCCGGCGTCTTTGTAGACGTCATCGGCCGGTGCTGCGACGGTCACTTGGCCAGTGGTCTGGCCTGCAGCGATATTGATGGTCGCGCCATTGCTCAGCGTGACGGTCATTGCCGTACCCGCTGGGTTGCTCAGCGTGGCGGTGTAAACGATCTGACCGCCTTCAGCGACATCGCCGGTGGCACTCAACACCAGGTTGGTGGTCGCCTGGGTAGCCGGGCTATCGGTGACTGTGGTGGTCGGGGTGCCAGCGGTGTCGAGCTGTTCGTAATTGCCGCCTTCAACCTTGGTGATGCTGTTGGTCAGCGGTGCATTGGTGTTGTAGACGTTATTCGGCGCAACAAAGTCGACCGAACCGGACGACTCGCCAACGCCGATGGTGATGGTTTGACCATTGGCCAGGGTTACGACCAGTGGCGAACCAGTAACAGGCGCCGACACCGAGGCGGTGTAGGTCACCACGCCACCTTCGATTACCGAAGCATTCGCCGTCAGGGTCACGGTCGACGTATCGAGCGTATCGCTGACATTGGTCACGGCCTCAGCCGGATTGATCGCGAGGTTCTCGAAGTCACCACCGGTGGTACCAGTGACGGTCGCTTTGACCTGGCCGGCGTCTTTGTAAACGTCATCCGCCGGGGCTGGAACAGAGACCGTGCCAGAGGTCTGGCCTGCCGCGATATTGATGGTCGCGCCGTTGCTCAGCGTCACGGTCATCGCCGTGCCGGCTGGGTTGCTCAAGGTCGCGGTGTAGACGATCTGGCCGCCCTCGGCGACATCGCCGGTGGCGCTCAGCACCAGGTTGGTAGTCGCCTGCGTAGCCGGGCTGTCGGTAACCGTGGTGTTTGGAGTACCTGCGGTATCCAGCTTCTCGTAATTACCGCCGTCGACCTTGGTGATGCTGTTGGTCAGCGGGGTGTTGGTGTTGTAGACGTTATTCGGCGCAACAAAGTTGACCGAACCGGACGACTCGCCAACGCCGATGGTGATGGTTTGGCCGTTGGCCAGGGTCACCACTAGTGGGCTGCCGGTGACCGGCGCCGACACCGAGGCGGTGTAGGTCACCACGCCACCTTCGATTACCGAAGCATTCGCCGTCAGGGTCACGGTCGACGTATCGAGCGTATCGCTGACATTGGTCACGGCTTCAGCCGGATTGACTGCGAGGTTCTCAAAGTCGCCACCGGTGGTACCGGTGACGGTGGCTTTGACCTGACCGGCGTCTTTGTAAACATCGTCAGCCGGGGCTGGAACAGAGACCGTGCCGGAGGTCTGGCCTGCCGCGATATTGATGGTCGCGCCGTTGCTCAGCGTGACGGTCATCGCCGTGCCCGCGGGGTTGCTCAAGGTCGCGGTGTAGACGATCTGGCCGCCTTCGGCGACATCGCCGGTGGCACTCAGCACCAAACTGGTAGTCGCCTGGGTAGCCGGACTGTCTGTGACCGTCGTGGTCGGGGTGCCCGCGGTTTCGAGCTGTTCGTAATTCCCGCCTTCAACCTTGGTGATGCTGTTGGTCAGCGGTGCATTGGTGTTGTAGACGTTGTTCGGTGCGGTGAAGTTGACTGAGCCGGACGATTCGCCGACACCGATGGTGATGGTTTGGCCGTTAGCCAATGTCACGACCAGCGGCGAACCGGTAACAGGCGCCGACACCGAGGCGGTGTAGGTAACCACGCCACCTTCGACAACCGAAGCATTGGCCGTCAGGGTCACGGTCGACACATCGAGCGTATCGCTGACGTTGGTCACGGCCTCAGCCGGATTGACTGCGAGATTCTCGAAGTCACCACCGGTGGTGTCGGTGATGGTGGCTTTGACCTGCTCGGCGTCTTTGTAGACGTCATCGGCCGGGGCCGGAACAGAGACCGTGCCGGAGGTTTGGCCGGCCGCGATATTGATGGTCGCGCCGTTGCTCAGCGTGACGGTCATCGCCGTGCCGGCGGGATTGCTCAGCGTGGCGGTGTAGACGATTTGACCGCCCTCGGCGACATCGCCAGTCGCACTCAGCACCAGGTTAGTGGTGGCCTGAGTAGCGGGACTGTCGGTGACCGTCGTAGTTGGAGTACCGGCGGTGTCGAGCTGTTCGTAATTGCCGCCTTCAACCTTGGTGATGCTGTTAGTCAGCGGTGCATTGGTGTTGTAGACGTTATTCGGCGCAACGAAGTCGACCGAGCCGGACGATTCGCCGACGCCAATGGTGATGGTTTGGCCGTTAGCCAATGTCACGACCAGCGGCGAACCGGTGACCGGAGCGCTAACCGACGCCGTGTAGGTGACCACCCCGCCTTCGACAACCGAGGCATTAGCCGTCAGGGTCACCGTGCTGGTATCAAGGGTGTCGCTGACATTGGTCACGGCTTCAGCCGGATTGACTGCGAGGTTCTCAAAGTCGCCACCGGTGGTACCGGTGACGGTGGCTTTGACCTGACCGGCGTCTTTGTAAACATCGTCAGCCGGGGCTGGAACAGAGACCGTGCCGGTGGTTTGGCCAGCCGCGATACTGATGGTCGCGCCGTTGCTCAGGGTCACGGTCATCGCCGTGCCTGCCGGGTTGCTCAGCGTGGCGGTGTAAACGATCTGACCGCCTTCGGCGACATCGCCGGTGGCGCTCAGCACCAGGCTGGTAGTCGCCTGGGTAGCCGGGCTGTCGGTGACCGTGGTGGTCGGGGTGCCCGCGGTTTCGAGCTGTTCGTAATTACCGCCGTCGACCTTGGTAATGCTGTTGGTCAGCGGCGCATTGGTGTTGTAGACGTTGTTTGGCGCGGTGAAGTCGACCGAGCCGGACGATTCGCCGACACCGATGGTGATGGTTTGGCCGTTAGCCAGGGTGACCACCAGTGGGCTGCCGGTGACTGGGGCCGACACCGACGCGGTGTACACCACGGTGCCGCCCTCGACCACGCTTGGAGTGGCGGTCAACGTGACGGTCGACGTGTCGAGCGTATCGCTGACGTTAGTTATGGCTTCAGCCGGATTGACTGCGAGGTTCTCGAAGTCACCACCGGTGGTGTCGGTGATGGTGGCTTTGACCTGGCCGGCGTCTTTGTAAACGTCATCCGCCGGGGCTGGAACAGAGACCGTGCCAGAGGTCTGGCCGGCCGCGATATTGATGGTCGCGCCGTTGCTCAGGGTGACGGTCATCGCCGTGCCGGCTGGATTGCTCAAGGTCGCGGTGTAGACGATCTGACCGCCTTCAGCGACATCGCCGGTGGCACTCAGCACCAGGTTGGTGGTCGCCTGGGTAGCTGGGCTGTCGGTGACTGTGGTGGTCGGGGTGCCGGCGGTGTCGAGCTGTTCGTAATTACCGCCTTCAACCTTGGTGATGCTGTTGGTCAGCGGTGCATTGGTGTTGTAGACGTTGTTCGGCGCGGTGAAGTCGACCGAGCCGGACGACTCTCCGACACCGATGGTGATGCTTTGACCGTTGGCCAGGGTCACGACCAGCGGCGAACCAGTAACAGGCGCCGACACCGACGCGGTGTACACCACGGTGCCGCCCTCGACCACGCTTGGAGTGGCGGTCAACGTGACGGTCGACGTGTCGAGCGTATCGCTGACGTTTGTCACGGCCTCCGCCGGATTCACTGCGAGGTTCTCGAAGTCACCACCGGTGGTGCCAGTAACGCTGACTTTGACCTGGCCCGCGTCTTTGTAGACGTCATCGGCTGGTGCGGCGACGGTCACTTGGCCAGAGGTCTGGCCGGCCGCAATATTGATGGTCGCGCCATTGCTCAGCGTCACGGTCATCGCCGAACCCGCTGGGTTGCTCAGCGTGGCGGTGTAGACGATCTGACCGCCTTCGGCGACATCGCCAGTGGCGCTCAGCACCAGGTTGGTAGTCGCCTGGGTAGCCGGACTGTCGGTGACCGTCGTGGTCGGGGTGCCCGCGGTATCCAGCTTCTCGTAATTACCACCGTCGACCTTGGTAATGCTGTTGGTCAACGGTGCATTGGTGTTGTAGACGTTGTTCGGCGCGGTGAAGTCGACCGAGCCGGACGACTCACCGACACCGATGGTGATGCTCTGGCCGTTGGCCAGGGTGACCACCAGTGGGCTGCCGGTGACTGGGGCCGACACGGACGCGGTGTACACCACGGTACCGCCCTCGACCACGCTTGGAGTGGCGGTCAGGGTCACCGTGCTGGTATCGAGCGTGTCGCTGACATTGGTCACGGCTTCAGCCGGATTGACTGCGAGGTTCTCGAAGTCGCCACCGGTGGTACCAGTGACGGTCGCTTTGACCTGGCCGGCGTCTTTGTACACGTCATCAGCCGGGGCAGCGACGGTCACTTGGCCAGAGGTCTGGCCGGCCGCGATATTGATGGTCGCACCATTGCTCAGGGTCACGGTCATCGCCGTGCCGGCTGGGTTGCTCAAGGTCGCGGTGTAAACGATCTGGCCGCCTTCGGCGACATCGCCGGTGGCGCTCAGCACCAGGTTGGTAGTCGCCTGCGTAGCCGGGCTGTCGGTGACCGTCGTAGTTGGAGTACCCGCGGTATCCAGCTTCTCGTAGTTACCGCCGTCAACCTTGGTGATGCTGTTAGTCAGCGGTGCATTGGTGTTGTAGACGTTGTTCGGTGCGGTGAAGTTGACCGAACCGGACGATTCACCGACACCGATGGTGATGCTCTGACCATTGGCCAGGGTCACGACCAGCGGCGAACCGGTGACCGGAGCGCTAACCGACGCCGTGTAGGTGACCACTCCACCTTCGATTACCGAAGCATTCGCCGTCAGGGTCACGGTCGACGTATCGAGCGTGTCGCTGACATTGGTCACGGCTTCAGCCGGATTGACTGCGAGGTTCTCGAAGTCGCCACCGGTAGTGCCAGTGATGGTGGCTTTGATCTGGCCGGCGTCTTTGTAGACGTCATCGGCCGGTGCTGCGACGGTCACTTGGCCAGTGGTCTGGCCTGCAGCGATATTGATGGTCGCGCCATTGCTCAGCGTGACGGTCATTGCCGTACCCGCTGGGTTGCTCAAGGTCGCGGTGTAAACGATCTGACCGCCTTCAGCGACATCGCCAGTCGCGCTTAGCACCAGGTTCGTGGTCGCCTGGGTAGCCGGGCTATCGGTGACTGTGGTGGTCGGGGTGCCAGCGGTGTCGAGCTGTTCGTAATTGCCGCCTTCAACCTTGGTGATGCTGTTAGTCAGCGGTGCATTGGTGTTGTAGACGTTGTTCGGTGCGGTGAAGTTGACCGAGCCGGACGATTCACCGACACCAATGGTGATGGTTTGGCCGTTAGCCAATGTCACGACCAACGGCGAACCGGTGACCGGAGCGCTAACCGACGCCGTGTAGGTGACCACGCCACCTTCGATTACCGAAGCATTCGCCGTCAGGGTCACGGTCGACGTATCGAGCGTGTCGCTGACATTGGTCACGGCTTCAGCCGGATTGACCGCAAGATTTTCAAAGTCACCACCGGTGGTGCCGGTAACGCTGACTTTGACCTGACCGGCGTCTTTGTAAACGTCATCCGCCGGGGCTGGAACAGAGACCGTGCCAGTGGTCTGGCCTGCCGCGATATTGATGGTCGCGCCGTTGCTCAGGGTCACGGTCATCGCCGTGCCCGCTGGGTTGCTCAAGGTCGCGGTGTAGACGATCTGACCGCCTTCAGCGACATCGCCAGTGGCGCTTAGCACCAGGTTGGTGGTTGCCTGAGTAGCCGGACTGTCGGTAACCGTGGTGTTTGGAGTACCTGCGGTATCCAGCTTCTCGTAATTACCGCCGTCGACCTTGGTGATGCTGTTGGTCAGCGGGGTGTTGGTGTTGTAGACGTTATTCGGCGCAACAAAGTTGACCGAACCGGACGACTCGCCAACGCCGATGGTGATGGTTTGGCCGTTGGCCAGGGTCACCACTAGTGGGCTGCCGGTGACCGGCGCCGACACCGAGGCGGTATACACGACGGTGCCGCCCTCGACCACGCTTGGAGTGGCGGTCAGGGTCACCGTGCTGGTATCGAGCGTGTCGCTGACGTTGGTTACGGCCTCAGCCGGGTTGACTGCGAGGTTCTCGAAGTCACCACCGGTGGTGCCAGTAACGCTGACTTTGACCTGACCGGCGTCTTTGTAGACGTCATCCGCCGGGGCTGGAACAGAGACCGTGCCGGAGGTTTGGCCGGCCGCGATATTGATGGTCGCGCCGTTGCTCAAGGTCACGGTCATCGCCGTACCCGCTGGGTTGCTCAGCGTGGCGGTGTAAACGATCTGACCGCCCTCGGCGACATCGCCAGTGGCGCTCAGCACCAGGTTGGTGGTCGCCTGGGTAGCCGGGCTGTCAGTAACCGTGGTGGTTGGAGTACCTGCGGTATCCAACTTCTCGTAATTCCCGCCCTCGACTTTGGTAATGCTGTTGGTCAGCGGTGCATTGGTGTTGTAAATGTTGTTCGGCGCAACAAAGTTGACCGAACCGGACGACTCACCGACACCGATGGTGATGCTCTGACCATTGGCCAGGGTTACGACCAGCGGTGATCCAGTGACAGGCGCCGACACCGAGGCGGTGTACACCACGGTGCCGCCCTCGACCACGCTTGGGGTTGCAGTCAGGGTGACCGTCGACGTGTCAATGCTGTCGCTGATAGTGGTTACAGCGCGCTGGGGATTGATCGACAACTGCTCAAAATTGCCACCGGTGGCGCCGGTGATGGTGGCGGTGACCGTCGAGCCATTGTTGTAAACATCATTGGCCGGCGTCTGGAAGTCCACGCTGCCCGTGGTATTGCCCGCGCCAACGGTAATGGTCTGGCCGTTCGACAGCGTCACGGTCACCGGGGTCTGGGCGGGGTTGCTCAGGGTTACGGTGTAAGTGATCACGCCACCTTCGGTGACGCTTGGCGAAGCGGTAAGGGTCGCAGTCGTGTTGTCTACTGTATCGGTAACCTGAGTCACCGCAGGCGTCTGCGGCAAGGTCACGGTGATGCCAGTACCGCCACTGGTTCCCGTCACGGTGGCGGAGATCTGGCCGCCATCGACGTATGGGGTATCGTTAGCCGGGATCGTCACGTTCACGGTGCCGCTGGTCTGGCCCGCCTGAATGACGATCACTGCCCCATTGGACAGTGTTACGGTCAGGTTGGAAGTAGGTGCCTGGCCGACCGTCGCGGTATAAACGATAACGCCACCCGCTTCGGAGATCGAAGGGGTGGCGGTGAGGGTCAGGCCAGTGGCGACCGTTGCCGGAGTATCGGCGGTGGTGTCGTTGGCATCGGTATCCAGCGCGCCGACCTCCTCGTCATCAAGGTCGGCGGCGAAGCTCAGAGGGTCCGTCGGGAAACCGATGGTCGGGTCCACCGAGCCTGCTGTTTCTTCCAACAGCACAAAACTGTGCCCTCCGCCAACCGAACCGCCACCTGCCGCTGCAGGCCCTGCTGCCGGCGCTTCCAGTTCGGTGGTAGGGTCCACGCCCGCAGCGATCGCTTGTTGCAGCTCTTCCACCGACGGCGCGGCCTGCGCGGTGGCCTGACCCAAGTCGGTGCTGCTGTCGGGTGCATCAGCGCTCCACTGGGTATCACGCCCCAGATCGAGCAAGCGACCATCGGCCAGTTCGAGGGTGACGGCACCGCCCGGGCCGGTGAGCACTTCTTCACCGGCCAACAGGCGATCACCTTCAATGAGTACACGCCGGATGCCTTCTGGGGATACTGCGATGACTTGGCCAACAATACTTTTTACGATGGCTACAACGCTGCTCATTGGACTCTCCGGGTTACCCGATGTGATCTGGTTCCATGCTCCGAGCAGCGTATACGTGCCACTGCAGACGCAAGTGTGTCGATAACTGTTTCCGGCATGCTTGACGTCAAAATATCGTCTATAACTGCCGGCTATTAACTTTATGCCAAAGTATTGACCTTCTGGTCGTCATCCTAAACAATTGGCAATGTAATGTCACATTGATATTTGAACGGTTGCTATCCCTTCCTTTAGTACTAATACCAGTGCCCCGCCGGAAGTTGCTCATCGGTCAAATCAGGTTGTCATTTTCCAGACCTGAACCGCTTCGACCGTGATTCAGGACAACAGCGCCCTCGGGGATCAGTAAAAATGCGTGCGTCACTGTTTACCGCTCTTCCATTCGCCTTTGCCGCCACTTTCGTACAAGCACAAACCTTGCCCGAAGCCATGCAGAAAGCCCTCGAGGTTCATCCGGAGATCCAGGCGGGTGTCAACGCCCGGGTGGCAGCCGATTACCAGTTGCGTGCAGCCCAGGGCGGCTATTTGCCGCGGGTAGACGTAACCGCTGGTTACGGACGTGAGGGGACTGACAGCCCTAGTACCGGCAACCGTTGGGAAACCCTCAATCGCGGTGAGTCAGCAATCCGTCTTCGCCAAATGGTTTTTGACGGTTTTGCCACTTCCAGTGAAGTAGGCCGTCAACAAGCCACCGTTAATGCACGCGCCTACTCGCTGATGGACACCTCGGAGCGCACCGCGCTCGACGTGGCTCAAGTTTATCTGGACGTGCTGTCGCGCCGCGAGATGGTCCGCCTTGCTGAGGAAAACCTGCGCAACCACGAACGCATCCTAGACCAGATCAAGCTACGTACCAGCCGTGGTGTTGGCCGTCTGGCAGACCTTGATCAGGCCGAAGCCCGTTTGGCTCAAGCGCGCAACAACTTGATCACCGAGCAGACCAACCTTGCCGATGCCAACACCAACTTCCTCAGCGTGGTAGGCCAGATGCCGGATGAGCTGAGCGCCCCGGCGCCTTTCATCGACCTGCTGCCGGCGACTCTGGAAGAAGCGCGCGCGCAGATGGTAGAAAGCAGCCCAGTACTGCGCTCGGCAGAGTCGGACATCGCCGCGGCAGAAAAACAGTACGACGCAGCGAAGTCGAGCTTCTATCCGCGCTTCGATGCAGAACTCGGACGAACGGCCGATAACAACATTGATGGCACTGTCGGCCATAACAATGAGTGGCAGGCCATGCTGCGCATGAACTTCAACCTGTACGCCGGCGGCAGCAACAAGGCTGACCTGGAGTCCAAGTCATACTTGGCCAACCAGGCGCTGGATATTCGCAATAACGCCCTGCGCCAGCTCAACGAAGAACTGGGCCTGGCATGGAATGCGCAAGAGAACGCCAACGCCCAGCTGCCAATCGCCCAGCAATACGTCGATCACAGCAACCGGGTGCGCAGCGCTTACCAGCAGCAGTTCAGCCTTGGCGAACGCACGCTGCTCGACTTGCTCGACAGTGAAAATGAAACCTTCACTGCTCAGCGCCGTCTGGTTGAGGTGAAGAACATACAATTGTTTACTCAATACCGAATCAAGGCGACCATTGGCCAACTGCTCAAGAGCCAGGGTGTCGTAGCACCGATGGCCACCGTTGTGCAGAATGACGTGAAACCGCGAGTGAACCTGCCAGGCATGAACTGAGCCGCACTCGCATCATCTACCCGCAAGGATGAAGAGAGCGCCGCGTGGAATCCGAAGTCAGTCGAGTGAACCTCAGCCACGATCCACGCAGTCAGCACGATGATCCGTTGCTGGATAGTCTGCTGACCCTGTGTGTTCTGCATCAGAAGCCTGCAAGCAGGGCCATGCTGACTACCGGCCTGCCCTTGCCGGCCCAGCGCCTGAGCCCCGATCTGCTGCCTCGCGCCGCTGCCCGTGCCGGGCTGCAAGGGCGGTTACTTCAGCGCAAGCTGGAGCAGATCCCGAGCATCGCCATGCCGGCCATGTTGCTGCTCAAAGAGGGCCGCAGCGCTGTGCTGGTGGGCTGGGAAAACGAAGACACCGCCCGCTTGCTGCTCAGTGAAAGCGACGGCGGTGAGATGCTGGTGAGCCGCGAGGCGCTGCAGGGCGACTACAGCGGCAAAGTGTTCTTCGCCCAGCCGCAGCACAAGTTCGATGTGAACCACGGCAATCTCATCCCGCGCGCCCGCTCGTGGTTCCGCGACACGCTGATGCGCAGCAAGTGGCTGTACATCGACGCCATCGCTGCCAGCCTGGTGATCAACCTGATTGCGCTGGCTGCGCCTTTGTTCGTGATGAATGTGTACGACCGGGTGGTTCCCAACCAGGCCACGTCGACGCTATGGGTGCTGGCGGTAGGCATTGGCTTTGCCTACATATTCGATCTGATTCTCAAAGGCTTGCGCGGCCTCTGTCTGGATCTTGCAGGCAAGAAGACCGATCTGATCATTTCAGCGACGCTGTTCGAGCGGATCGTCGGCATGTCGATGAAGTATCGCCCTGCGCGAGTCGGCAGCTTTGCCCAGAACATCCATGAATTCCAAGGCCTGCGCGACTTCCTCGCTTCGCTCACATTGACCACCCTGATCGATCTGCCGTTCACCCTGCTGATCCTGCTTGTCATCGCCATCATCGGCGGGCATCTGGTATGGATCCCGATCCTGGCCTTCCCGCTTGCATTGGGCATCGGCTATGCACTGCAGAAGCCGCTGATGGCGACCATGGAGCGCACCATGGCGCTGGCATCGGAGCGCCAGTCCAGCCTGATCGAAACGCTGGCCGGCCTGGACGCAGTCAAGGTCAACAACGCCGAGAGCGAACGCCAGTACATGTGGGAGCAGACACTTGGCACCCTCAGCCGCCTCGAACTGCGCGTCAAGGTGCTGTCGAGCCTGGCCATGAACATCACCTTGCTCATCCAGCAGCTGGCGGGCGTGGCGATGATCTGCGTTGGGGTTTACCTGATCATCGACGGCAACCTGAGCATGGGCGGCCTGGTCGCCTGCTACATGCTCAGCGGGCGCGCCCTCGGCCCGCTGAGCTCGCTCAACGGGTTGCTGGCCCGCTACCAGCAGGCCAAGGTGACCATGGTGGCCACCGACCAGATGATGGAGCTACCGCAGGAGCGCAATTTCGAAGAGCGTCCGCTGAGCCGTCAGGTGCTGCAGGGCGCGGTCGAATTCCGGGGGGTAGATTTCACCTACCCCAATCAGCAGAACATGGCGCTCAAAGGTATCAACCTGAACATCCGCCCGGGGGAGAAGGTCGGCATCATCGGGCGCAGCGGCTCGGGCAAAAGCTCGCTGGCAAAGCTGATCGTCGGCCTGTACGAGGCAGACAATGGCTCCTTGCTGGTCGATGGCGTAGACATCCGCCAGATCGACGTCAGTGAGTTGCGCCATAACGTCGGCTATGTCCCGCAAGACATTCAATTGCTGGCAGGCACCTTGCGCGACAATCTTGTCAGCGGTGCCCGCTACATTGAAGACGAACTGATCCTGCAAGCTGCCGAGCTGGCCGGCGTGCATGAATTCGCTCGCCTGCACCCCGACGGCTACGAACTGCAGGTTGGCGAACGCGGCCAGAACCTTTCCGGTGGGCAGCGGCAGAACGTCGCCCTGGCCCGGGCGCTGCTGCTCAACCCGCAGATCCTGCTGTTGGACGAGCCCACCAGTGCCATGGACAACACCGGTGAAGAACGCCTCAAGCAGCGCCTGGCTGCCGTCATCGAAGGCAAGACCGTTTTGCTGGTCACCCACCGGGCGTCCTTGCTGTCGCTGGTGGACCGGTTGATCGTCATCGACCGAGGACAGATTGTTGCGGATGGCCCGAAAGCCGCCGTCATGGATGCGCTGAAAAAGGGGCAGATCAGTGTTGCATAAGCTGGATATAGGGCGTTTCAAGGACAGCCTGCGCCGTTACTTCAAAGGCTCGGAATCCCTTGCCGGGCAACCGCTGCCCGAGGTCAACAAAGCGCTGATCGAAGACGCACCGCGCATCGTGCGCCTGACCATCTGGGGCATCATCGCCTTCTTCCTGGTCATGATCGTCTGGGCCAGCGTGGCCCCCATCGATGAAGTTACCCGCGGTGAAGGCAAGGCCATTCCATCCTCCAAAGTGCAGAAAATTCAGAACCTGGAAGGGGGCATCGTCGCGCAGATCTATGCCAAGGAGGGGCAGATCGTCGAAGTCGGTGAGCCATTGCTGCGGCTGGACGAAACACGCTTCGCGTCCAACGTCGGTGAAACCGAAGCCGATCGTCTGGCGATGGCCCTGCGGGTGCAGCGCCTGAGTGCAGAAGTGGACGACAAGCCGCTGCAGATCGATGAAGAGCTGCGTAAGGCCGCACCGAACCAGGCCGCCAGCGAGCAGTCGCTGTATCAGAGCCGACGTCAGCAACTGCATGATGAGATCAGCGGCCTGGAACAGCAACTGGTGCAGAAACAGCAGGAACTGCGCGAGTTCACCTCCAAGCGGGCACAGTACGCCAACAGCCTGCAGTTGCTGCGCCAGGAAATTGCCATGTCCGAGCCCCTGGTAGCCCAAGGCGCTATCTCCCAGGTGGAAGTGCTACGTTTGCGCCGCGCAGAAGTTGAAAACCGCGGGCAGATGGACTCCACCGCACTGGCGATTCCACGCGCCGAAGCGGCTATCAAGGAAGTGCAGAGCAAGATTGAAGAAACCCGCGGCAAGTTTCGCAGCGAGGCGCTGACCCAGCTCAACGAGGCACGTACCGAGTTGAACAAGGCCACCGCCACGGGCAAGGCGCTGGATGACCGGGTCAACCGCACAATGGTCAGCTCACCGGTACGCGGCATCGTCAAGCAGCTGCTGGTGAACACTGTCGGTGGCGTGATCCAGCCGGGCAGCGATATCGTCGAGATCGTGCCGCTGGATGACAGCCTCGTAGTCGAGGCGAAGATCCTGCCCAAGGACATCGCATTCTTGCACCCCGGCCAAGAAGCGACGGTCAAGTTCACAGCCTACGACTACACCATATACGGCGGTTTGAAGGCCACGCTGGAGCAGATCGGTGCCGACACCATCACCGATGAAGACAAGAAGACCACGTACTATCTGATCAAGCTGCGCACGGAAAAAAGCCACTTGGGCACCGACGAGAAACCTTTGCTGATCATCCCGGGAATGGTAGCGACGGTGGATATCATGACCGGCAAGAAGACCATCATGAGCTACCTGCTAAAACCGATCATGAAGGCCCGCTCTGAAGCCCTGCGCGAACGCTGACTGTCACACGTGCAGCACCTGAGGTGGGTGCTGCACGTGCTCTCTCTGGCGCAGTCAGCGCCACGGGGCGGGCTCACCCACCAACTGCCCCTGAATACCTTGAACCTCCATTTCCAGTAGTACCTGTCGCTCTCCTTCGGTCTCGACCCGTTCGGCAATCAGCGGCAGATCAATACTGTGCGCTGCCCGCTGAATGGCTTCGATGAACAAACGCTTGTGTTGCTCATGGTCGATATTGCGGATGTAGCTTCCGTCGATCTTCAGGTACGCCAGGCCCAAGTGCGCCAGGTTGCCGATCATGCTGAAGCGGCCACCAAAACGCTGCAGCGCCAGCCCGAAACCAAGCCCGTGCAAGCGTCGAGTCAACTGCTCGAGCACGGCTTGCGCAGGCAATTGCTCCTCACCGATTTCCAGGACCAGGCGCGACCCCAGTGCAGTGTACTGCCCAAGCAGATCGTATACCCGCTGCAGAGCGTTGGGGTCGGCCAAGGTCGCAGCCGACAGGTTGAGCGCAAGCACCTGATCATGGCTACGCAGGTGCGCCAGCACTTTTTCAAGCACCAGAACATCCAGCCGCGGCATCCAGCCAAAGCGCTCCAGCCACGGCAGAAAGCGGCCGGCCGGGACTGCCTCGCCGTCATCATCGTGCAGCCGGGAAATGACTTTGTAATGCAGTACGCGCTGCACTTCCTTGCAATCCACAACCGGTTGAAAGAACAGTTCGAACTGGCCGTTGACGAAGGCTTGCTCAAGCCGCGTGTGCCAGTCGTGATGGCTATCGCCAGCAATAGCCGCGGCACCTTGCTCAAGGCAAACCCAGCCGGGTGTCGGCTGGTTTTCAGCCCGGGCCAGGGCCTCATCGGCAAGTTTCAACAGCGCTTGCGGCGCATCGCCGGGGCTGAATGGCGCAAGGCCGATACAAGCTACCGGGTCGACATCGGTGGCGCCCGTCTCGTGCAGGCTCTGTAGCGTAGCCTCCAGGGCCTGGGCAAGCTGTACTGCCTCTTCGTGCACCATGCCTGGGGCAAGCACAGCGAACTCACCGCCACGGCTGCGGGAAATCAGGTCGTTGGTCTCCGGGAACTTGGCACAGGTACGCTGCAGCTGTACGCCGACCGCCTGCAACAGCTGGTCGGTTCGTTGGCCACCCAAGCGGGCGTTGAGGCCTGTGAGGTCCTGAACACGCAACAACAGCAGGTAACCAGCCCTCGCCTCTTCAAGGTTGCTGACTCGGGTATTGAGCTGCATTTCAAAGTACCGGCGGTTGGAAAGCCCGGTCAGGCTGTCCTGATACGACTCGGTACGTAGCCGCTCGCTGCGCTCAGCCTGCTCGTTGAACAAGGCCTTGAGCTTCTCGACCATCTGGTTCATGGCTTGCACCACACGACGCAACTCGGGCGTGCGCGGCAGCTCAGGCAGGCTGAGGAACTCGCGGCGGGCGATGGCGTGGGACTGCTCGACCATGTAGTCCAGCGGCCGCAATTGGCGACGTAACAGCAAGGCTCCGAGTACCGCGCTGGCTGCGCCGCAGAGCAGCAGCCAGCCCAGGCTGCCCAAAGCGCTCTGCCAGAGTTTGGAGATGGCGAACATCGGGTGGCTGATAACTTCGACACGCGCAGCCTGTTGCCAGCCCCGGCTGACGATGGCATCACCGCCGGCGGCTTCGAGGCCGATCAAGTGGATGAACCACGCAGGAACACCACCAGGGTCCGGCTCGGCGTGACGCTCCACCAGCACCGCATTCGAGCCCAGGTCGACGACCTTGATGCTCGAATAATAGCCACTGTCAAAGATCGAGCTGACCATCAGCTCTACCATCGCCGGGTCATCAATGTTCGGCGTCAACGAAAGCGCCAGCGCCGTGGCAGCATCCTGGGCGTGGGAGCGCAGCTGGTTGACGTACTGGCTGCGTGAACTCTCCAGGCTGACCATGAAGCTACCGCTGAACGCGACCACCAGGAACAGGCAAATGGCCAACAGCAATTGTTTGAACAGTGACATCTGTGCTCCTTCAGTAAACCGGTTCGGCCGGGAACCCTTCGGCCTGCATTTTCTTTAGCAAGTCCTGCCAGCGGGACAAACGCTTGGTGTCACCGACTTTCTTGTTACCCGCAGCCCCGGTCAACCAGAGGCCTTCACCATTGAAGGCGTAGACCGGCAAGAGGTCAGTACGCTGGCTAGCCGGCTTGATCGCGTCCATCAAGCTATCGAGTACCAGCGGCTGGGCTTGTGGGCTTGAATAATAGGTCAGCACCATGTGCGCGCGATTCTGGCGCAAGGCCTTGACGTAGGTGATGCGCAGCTTTTCACTTGGAATGCCCATGCGTCGCAGGCTGAAATATTTGGCGATAGCATAGTCTTCACAATCGCCAGCGCCCTTGATCAAGGCCTGAATAGGCGTGGCCCAATAATCGACTTCATGCCATAGGTCGATGTCTTCGACATAGCGCAACTGCTGGTTGAAAAACTGGTTGGCTGCCTGCAAGCGTTGTAGCTCGGAGCCTTGGTTTTGAGTGGCCATCATCCTCTGCCAGGCATCGATGCGACCTTTGCCAGCGCCCAGTGGGCCATACAGGGTCTGCGACTTGCGACTGATCTCGGAAAAATCCCAATCCGCACGCAAACCGCCCAGCAGCAAGCTGCCCAGCAAAACGGCAAGGCCGATACGTCGCGCGGCGGTTTTGATTACCGAGGGTATCGCCACTGCGAAGACCTGCTCAGACCAGTCGAAAGCAGCGATGGTGCGGCCTGTCAGCATAAAAAACAATGGCATCCTGCAATCATCCCTCCGGTGGTCGGGCGCGCAAAACTTTCCAGCTAATGCTTTGTATATGTCGCTTCCTTTGCCAGGCTTCTTCCTCCACCATATCTTATGGCCTTGTTTTCGCTCGCCCCACTGAGGGCGCTGGTTTGACAAAGGCCCTTGCCAGTTACTAGTGTCATTGGATCCAACTTTAGTCGTCGAGGCAGACTTCGCGTGGCCGAGAAAATCAAACTCAGCAATGTGCTGGCGAGCGAACAGCTACCGGCAAACCTGGCTCGTGGCGTGATCGAAGAACGCTTACGCAGCGCCATACTCGATGGCCGCCTGCCGCCTGGTACCGCCGTGCGTCAACAAGAACTGGCTACCCTGTATGGCGTCAGCCGCATGCCTGTGCGTGAGGCGCTGCGCCAGCTGGAAGCGCAGTCATTGCTCAAGGTGGAGATGCACAAGGGCGCGGTTGTGGCACCCTTGATTGGCGAAGATGCGGTCGACAGTTATGCATTGCGGGTTCTGCTGGAGTCCGAAGCGCTGCGCCAATCCATTCCCCTGCTAGATGCCGATGATATCGCCCGCGCACGTGGTTACATCCGGCAATTGGAAAGTGAGACTCGCCACGCCGAAATCGGCCGCCTCAACCGGCTATTCCACATGGCCTTGTACTGCAAGGCTCAGAACCAGAAACTCCTGCACCTGATCGAGAACGAGCTCAACGAAGAGGAGCGCTTCTTGCGTTTTCATCTGTCGTCGATGGGGCTGGGCAAGCTGACCCAGGACGATCACAACGCACTGGCGGATGCCGCCAGCGACAAGCTGGTCGATGAGGCCGTGAGGGTGTTGGAGCAGCATCTGAACAATGGCGCGCGGGTTATCAGGAATTACCTGGACAAGCAGGCCGCTCAGTAAGCAGGGCTTGCACATGACGTTTGCCAACACGCTTTAGCGAATACCGCAGCAGGCTGGTTATCTGGCTGCCCAGCGGTTGCAGGCACGACGCATGGCGGAGCTACGCGCATACCCGGAAAAGACAAAGCCCCTGTCTGCAGCGCAGACAGGGGCTTTGGATTTGAATCTTGACGATGACCTACTCTCACATGGGGAAACCCCACACTACCATCGGCGATGCATCGTTTCACTGCTGAGTTCGGGATGGGATCAGGTGGTTCCAATGCTCTATGGTCGTCAAGAAATTCTGTGTGCCGGTCCGTCCTGTGGACGTACCCGCGAATCTCTATGGTTCCTACTTAAAGACAAAACCCCTACCTGCTCGCGCAGATAGGGGTTTTGCGAAATGAATCTTGACGATGACCTACTCTCACATGGGGAAACCCCACACTACCATCGGCGATGCATCGTTTCACTACTGAGTTCGGGATGGGATCAGGTGGTTCCAATGCTCTATGGTCGTCAAGAAATTCTGTAGCCAGAATGTCCAGATGGACAGCCCAGCAAATTCGGATATGCGATATTTGTGGTTCGTTGCGAACTTTCGGTTCGTATCATCTTCACCACCGCAATCTGCAGAAGCAAATTGCTTGGGTGTTATATGGTCAAGCCTCACGGGCAATTAGTATTGGTTAGCTCAACGCCTCACAGCGCTTACACACCCAACCTATCAACGTCGTAGTCTTCGACGGCCCTTTAGGGGATTCAAGATCCCAGTGAGATCTCATCTTGAGGCAAGTTTCCCGCTTAGATGCTTTCAGCGGTTATCTCTTCCGAACATAGCTACCCGGCAATGCCACTGGCGTGACAACCGGAACACCAGAGGTTCGTCCACTCCGGTCCTCTCGTACTAGGAGCAGCCCCTCTCAAATCTCAAACGTCCACGGCAGATAGGGACCGAACTGTCTCACGACGTTCTAAACCCAGCTCGCGTACCACTTTAAATGGCGAACAGCCATACCCTTGGGACCGGCTTCAGCCCCAGGATGTGATGAGCCGACATCGAGGTGCCAAACACCGCCGTCGATATGAACTCTTGGGCGGTATCAGCCTGTTATCCCCGGAGTACCTTTTATCCGTTGAGCGATGGCCCTTCCATACAGAACCACCGGATCACTAAGACCTACTTTCGTACCTGCTCGACGTGTTTGTCTCGCAGTCAAGCGCGCTTTTGCCTTTATACTCTACGACCGATTTCCGACCGGTCTGAGCGCACCTTCGTACTCCTCCGTTACTCTTTGGGAGGAGACCGCCCCAGTCAAACTACCCACCATACACTGTCCTCGATCCGGATAACGGACCTGAGTTAGAACCTCAAAGTTGCCAGGGTGGTATTTCAAGGATGGCTCCATGAGAACTGGCGTCCCCACTTCAAAGCCTCCCACCTATCCTACACAAGCAAATTCAAAGTCCAGTGCAAAGCTATAGTAAAGGTTCACGGGGTCTTTCCGTCTAGCCGCGGATACACTGCATCTTCACAGCGATTTCAATTTCACTGAGTCTCGGGTGGAGACAGCGCCGCCATCGTTACGCCATTCGTGCAGGTCGGAACTTACCCGACAAGGAATTTCGCTACCTTAGGACCGTTATAGTTACGGCCGCCGTTTACCGGGGCTTCGATCAAGAGCTTCGCTTGCGCTAACCCCATCAATTAACCTTCCGGCACCGGGCAGGCGTCACACCCTATACGTCCACTTTCGTGTTTGCAGAGTGCTGTGTTTTTAATAAACAGTCGCAGCGGCCTGGTATCTTCGACCGGCATGAGCTTACGGAGCAAGTCCTTCACCCTCACCGGCGCACCTTCTCCCGAAGTTACGGTGCCATTTTGCCTAGTTCCTTCACCCGAGTTCTCTCAAGCGCCTTGGTATTCTCTACCTAACCACCTGTGTCGGTTTGGGGTACGGTTCCCAGTTATCTGAAGCTTAGGAGCTTTTCTTGGAAGCATGGCATCAACCACTTCGTCGCCTAAAGGCAACTCGTCATCAGCTCTCGGCCTTGAGATCCCGGATTTGCCTAAGATCTCGGCCTACCACCTTAAACTTGGACAACCAACGCCAAGCTGGCCTAGCCTTCTCCGTCCCTCCATCGCAATAACTGGAAGTACAGGAATATTAACCTGTTTTCCATCGACTACGCTTTTCAGCCTCGCCTTAGGGACCGACTAACCCTGCGTCGATTAACGTTGCGCAGGAAACCTTGGTCTTTCGGCGTGCGAGTTTTTCACTCGCATTGTCGTTACTCATGTCAGCATTCGCACTTCTGATACCTCCAGCAAGCTTCTCAACTCACCTTCACAGGCTTACAGAACGCTCCTCTACCGCATCACCAGAGGTGATACCCGTAGCTTCGGTGCATGGTTTGAGCCCCGTTACATCTTCCGCGCAGGCCGACTCGACTAGTGAGCTATTACGCTTTCTTTAAAGGGTGGCTGCTTCTAAGCCAACCTCCTAGCTGTCTAAGCCTTCCCACATCGTTTCCCACTTAACCATGACTTTGGGACCTTAGCTGACGGTCTGGGTTGTTTCCCTTTTCACGACGGACGTTAGCACCCGCCGTGTGTCTCCCATGCTCGGCACTTGTAGGTATTCGGAGTTTGCATCGGTTTGGTAAGTCGGGATGACCCCCTAGCCGAAACAGTGCTCTACCCCCTACAGTGATACATGAGGCGCTACCTAAATAGCTTTCGAGGAGAACCAGCTATCTCCGAGCTTGATTAGCCTTTCACTCCGATCCACAGGTCATCCGCTAACTTTTCAACGGTAGTCGGTTCGGTCCTCCAGTCAGTGTTACCTAACCTTCAACCTGCCCATGGATAGATCGCCCGGTTTCGGGTCTATACCCAGCGACTAAACGCCCTATTAAGACTCGCTTTCGCTACGCCTCCCCTATTCGGTTAAGCTCGCCACTGAATATAAGTCGCTGACCCATTATACAAAAGGTACGCAGTCACCTAACAAAGTAGGCTCCCACTGCTTGTACGCATACGGTTTCAGGTTCTATTTCACTCCCCTCTCCGGGGTTCTTTTCGCCTTTCCCTCACGGTACTGGTTCACTATCGGTCAGTCAGTAGTATTTAGCCTTGGAGGATGGTCCCCCCATGTTCAGACAAAGTTTCTCGTGCTCCGTCCTACTCGATTTCATTGATAAGAGATTTTCGTGTACGGGGCTATCACCCACTATGGCCGCACTTTCCAGAGCGTTCCACTAATCTCAAATCAACTTAAGGGCTGGTCCCCGTTCGCTCGCCACTACTAAGGGAATCTCGGTTGATTTCTTTTCCTCAGGGTACTTAGATGTTTCAGTTCCCCTGGTTCGCCTCTTGCACCTATGTATTCAGTACAAGATACTCAGCTTGTGCTGAGTGGGTTCCCCCATTCAGAGATCTCTGGATCACAGTCTGTTTGCCGACTCCCCAAAGCTTATCGCAGGCTACCACGTCTTTCATCGCCTCTGACTGCCAAGGCATCCACCGTATGCGCTTCTTCACTTGACCATATAACCCCAAGCAATCTGGTTATACTGTGAAGACGACATTCGCCGAAAATTCGCATGTTGCTCTTTCGAGCAGAACTCACAAATTTTACCTTAGCCTGATCCACCAGCAGTGAAACTGGTGTTCAGTCTATTTCTATCACATATCCGAATTTTTAAAGAACGATCTGACAAAAGTCAGAAATCAACATTCATCACCGAATGTTCATTTCTAAGTTCTGAAAGCTGTACAACCTGAAAGAGTGGTGGAGCCAAGCGGGATCGAACCGCTGACCTCCTGCGTGCAAGGCAGGCGCTCTCCCAGCTGAGCTATGGCCCCGCATATTGGTAGGTCTGGGCAGATTTGAACTGCCGACCTCACCCTTATCAGGGGTGCGCTCTAACCAACTGAGCTACAGACCTATATAGGGTCTTGATCGTCTTCGACAATGAATCAAGCAATTCGTGTGGGAGCTCATCAGCAGGCTGATGTCGTCGATTAAGGAGGTGATCCAGCCGCAGGTTCCCCTACGGCTACCTTGTTACGACTTCACCCCAGTCATGAATCACACCGTGGTAACCGTCCTCCCGAAGGTTAGACTAGCTACTTCTGGTGCAACCCACTCCCATGGTGTGACGGGCGGTGTGTACAAGGCCCGGGAACGTATTCACCGCGACATTCTGATTCGCGATTACTAGCGATTCCGACTTCACGCAGTCGAGTTGCAGACTGCGATCCGGACTACGATCGGTTTTGTGAGATTAGCTCCACCTCGCGGCTTGGCAACCCTCTGTACCGACCATTGTAGCACGTGTGTAGCCCAGGCCGTAAGGGCCATGATGACTTGACGTCATCCCCACCTTCCTCCGGTTTGTCACCGGCAGTCTCCTTAGAGTGCCCACCATAACGTGCTGGTAACTAAGGACAAGGGTTGCGCTCGTTACGGGACTTAACCCAACATCTCACGACACGAGCTGACGACAGCCATGCAGCACCTGTGTCAGAGTTCCCGAAGGCACCAATCCATCTCTGGAAAGTTCTCTGCATGTCAAGGCCTGGTAAGGTTCTTCGCGTTGCTTCGAATTAAACCACATGCTCCACCGCTTGTGCGGGCCCCCGTCAATTCATTTGAGTTTTAACCTTGCGGCCGTACTCCCCAGGCGGTCAACTTAATGCGTTAGCTGCGCCACTAAAATCTCAAGGATTCCAACGGCTAGTTGACATCGTTTACGGCGTGGACTACCAGGGTATCTAATCCTGTTTGCTCCCCACGCTTTCGCACCTCAGTGTCAGTATCAGTCCAGGTGGTCGCCTTCGCCACTGGTGTTCCTTCCTATATCTACGCATTTCACCGCTACACAGGAAATTCCACCACCCTCTACCGTACTCTAGCTTGCCAGTTTTGGATGCAGTTCCCAGGTTGAGCCCGGGGCTTTCACATCCAACTTAACAAACCACCTACGCGCGCTTTACGCCCAGTAATTCCGATTAACGCTTGCACCCTCTGTATTACCGCGGCTGCTGGCACAGAGTTAGCCGGTGCTTATTCTGTCGGTAACGTCAAAACACTAACGTATTAGGTTAATGCCCTTCCTCCCAACTTAAAGTGCTTTACAATCCGAAGACCTTCTTCACACACGCGGCATGGCTGGATCAGGCTTTCGCCCATTGTCCAATATTCCCCACTGCTGCCTCCCGTAGGAGTCTGGACCGTGTCTCAGTTCCAGTGTGACTGATCATCCTCTCAGACCAGTTACGGATCGTCGCCTTGGTGAGCCATTACCCCACCAACTAGCTAATCCGACCTAGGCTCATCTGATAGCGCAAGGCCCGAAGGTCCCCTGCTTTCTCCCGTAGGACGTATGCGGTATTAGCGTTCCTTTCGAAACGTTGTCCCCCACTACCAGGCAGATTCCTAGGCATTACTCACCCGTCCGCCGCTGAATCAAGGAGCAAGCTCCCGTCATCCGCTCGACTTGCATGTGTTAGGCCTGCCGCCAGCGTTCAATCTGAGCCATGATCAAACTCTTCAGTTCAATACTGCTTGGGTTTTTAAGAAACCCTAAACTTGGCTCAGCAATCTCAAATGACTATGTGATTTCTCGCATGGTCACTTGTGATGCTGATAATCTTTTTGACTATCAGTCCGTACTCACAAGCACCCACACGAATTGCTTGATTCGATTTGTTAAAGAGCGTTTGGTTAAGAGCTTTTCGTCTCAACCGAGGCGCGCATTCTACGCTTTCCTCAGAGCCTGTCAAGCGTTTATTTTGAAGTTTTTTGCGAGAAACTCGTTTAGCTTCAAACACTTGGCTCGCTTCGATCTCTCGTAGCGGGAGGTGAATAATACAGCATTCGAAAACACTGTCAACCACCTTTTTTACGCTGCCAATCTGTCTTTCGATCAGGTCAGCAAGAAGCTTCAGCTTCTACTTAAAGACAAAACCCCTACCTGCTCACGCAGATAGGGGTTTTGCGAAATGAATCTTGACGATGACCTACTCTCACATGGGGAAACCCCACACTACCATCGGCGATGCATCGTTTCACTACTGAGTTCGGGATGGGATCAGGTGGTTCCAATGCTCTATGGTCGTCAAGAAATTCTGTAGCCAGAATGTCCAGATGGACAGCCCAGCGAATTCGGATATGCGATATTTGTGGTTCGTTGCGAACTTTCGGTTCGTATCATCTTCACCACCGCAATCTGCAGAAGCAAATTGCTTGGGTGTTATATGGTCAAGCCTCACGGGCAATTAGTATTGGTTAGCTCAACGCCTCACAGCGCTTACACACCCAACCTATCAACGTCGTAGTCTTCGACGGCCCTTTAGGGGATTCAAGATCCCAGTGAGATCTCATCTTGAGGCAAGTTTCCCGCTTAGATGCTTTCAGCGGTTATCTCTTCCGAACATAGCTACCCGGCAATGCCACTGGCGTGACAACCGGAACACCAGAGGTTCGTCCACTCCGGTCCTCTCGTACTAGGAGCAGCCCCTCTCAAATCTCAAACGTCCACGGCAGATAGGGACCGAACTGTCTCACGACGTTCTAAACCCAGCTCGCGTACCACTTTAAATGGCGAACAGCCATACCCTTGGGACCGGCTTCAGCCCCAGGATGTGATGAGCCGACATCGAGGTGCCAAACACCGCCGTCGATATGAACTCTTGGGCGGTATCAGCCTGTTATCCCCGGAGTACCTTTTATCCGTTGAGCGATGGCCCTTCCATACAGAACCACCGGATCACTAAGACCTACTTTCGTACCTGCTCGACGTGTTTGTCTCGCAGTCAAGCGCGCTTTTGCCTTTATACTCTACGACCGATTTCCGACCGGTCTGAGCGCACCTTCGTACTCCTCCGTTACTCTTTGGGAGGAGACCGCCCCAGTCAAACTACCCACCATACACTGTCCTCGATCCGGATAACGGACCTGAGTTAGAACCTCAAAGTTGCCAGGGTGGTATTTCAAGGATGGCTCCATGAGAACTGGCGTCCCCACTTCAAAGCCTCCCACCTATCCTACACAAGCAAATTCAAAGTCCAGTGCAAAGCTATAGTAAAGGTTCACGGGGTCTTTCCGTCTAGCCGCGGATACACTGCATCTTCACAGCGATTTCAATTTCACTGAGTCTCGGGTGGAGACAGCGCCGCCATCGTTACGCCATTCGTGCAGGTCGGAACTTACCCGACAAGGAATTTCGCTACCTTAGGACCGTTATAGTTACGGCCGCCGTTTACCGGGGCTTCGATCAAGAGCTTCGCTTGCGCTAACCCCATCAATTAACCTTCCGGCACCGGGCAGGCGTCACACCCTATACGTCCACTTTCGTGTTTGCAGAGTGCTGTGTTTTTAATAAACAGTCGCAGCGGCCTGGTATCTTCGACCGGCATGAGCTTACGGAGCAAGTCCTTCACCCTCACCGGCGCACCTTCTCCCGAAGTTACGGTGCCATTTTGCCTAGTTCCTTCACCCGAGTTCTCTCAAGCGCCTTGGTATTCTCTACCTAACCACCTGTGTCGGTTTGGGGTACGGTTCCCAGTTATCTGAAGCTTAGGAGCTTTTCTTGGAAGCATGGCATCAACCACTTCGTCGCCTAAAGGCAACTCGTCATCAGCTCTCGGCCTTGAGATCCCGGATTTGCCTAAGATCTCGGCCTACCACCTTAAACTTGGACAACCAACGCCAAGCTGGCCTAGCCTTCTCCGTCCCTCCATCGCAATAACTGGAAGTACAGGAATATTAACCTGTTTTCCATCGACTACGCTTTTCAGCCTCGCCTTAGGGACCGACTAACCCTGCGTCGATTAACGTTGCGCAGGAAACCTTGGTCTTTCGGCGTGCGAGTTTTTCACTCGCATTGTCGTTACTCATGTCAGCATTCGCACTTCTGATACCTCCAGCAAGCTTCTCAACTCACCTTCACAGGCTTACAGAACGCTCCTCTACCGCATCACCAGAGGTGATACCCGTAGCTTCGGTGCATGGTTTGAGCCCCGTTACATCTTCCGCGCAGGCCGACTCGACTAGTGAGCTATTACGCTTTCTTTAAAGGGTGGCTGCTTCTAAGCCAACCTCCTAGCTGTCTAAGCCTTCCCACATCGTTTCCCACTTAACCATGACTTTGGGACCTTAGCTGACGGTCTGGGTTGTTTCCCTTTTCACGACGGACGTTAGCACCCGCCGTGTGTCTCCCATGCTCGGCACTTGTAGGTATTCGGAGTTTGCATCGGTTTGGTAAGTCGGGATGACCCCCTAGCCGAAACAGTGCTCTACCCCCTACAGTGATACATGAGGCGCTACCTAAATAGCTTTCGAGGAGAACCAGCTATCTCCGAGCTTGATTAGCCTTTCACTCCGATCCACAGGTCATCCGCTAACTTTTCAACGGTAGTCGGTTCGGTCCTCCAGTCAGTGTTACCTAACCTTCAACCTGCCCATGGATAGATCGCCCGGTTTCGGGTCTATACCCAGCGACTAAACGCCCTATTAAGACTCGCTTTCGCTACGCCTCCCCTATTCGGTTAAGCTCGCCACTGAATATAAGTCGCTGACCCATTATACAAAAGGTACGCAGTCACCTAACAAAGTAGGCTCCCACTGCTTGTACGCATACGGTTTCAGGTTCTATTTCACTCCCCTCTCCGGGGTTCTTTTCGCCTTTCCCTCACGGTACTGGTTCACTATCGGTCAGTCAGTAGTATTTAGCCTTGGAGGATGGTCCCCCCATGTTCAGACAAAGTTTCTCGTGCTCCGTCCTACTCGATTTCATTGATAAGAGATTTTCGTGTACGGGGCTATCACCCACTATGGCCGCACTTTCCAGAGCGTTCCACTAATCTCAAATCAACTTAAGGGCTGGTCCCCGTTCGCTCGCCACTACTAAGGGAATCTCGGTTGATTTCTTTTCCTCAGGGTACTTAGATGTTTCAGTTCCCCTGGTTCGCCTCTTGCACCTATGTATTCAGTACAAGATACTCAGCTTGTGCTGAGTGGGTTCCCCCATTCAGAGATCTCTGGATCACAGTCTGTTTGCCGACTCCCCAAAGCTTATCGCAGGCTACCACGTCTTTCATCGCCTCTGACTGCCAAGGCATCCACCGTATGCGCTTCTTCACTTGACCATATAACCCCAAGCAATCTGGTTATACTGTGAAGACGACATTCGCCGAAAATTCGCATGTTGCTCTTTCGAGCAGAACTCACAAATTTTACCTTAGCCTGATCCACCAGCAGTGAAACTGGTGTTCAGTCTATTTCTATCACATATCCGAATTTTTAAAGAACGATCTGACAAAAGTCAGAAATCAACATTCATCACCGAATGTTCATTTCTAAGTTCTGAAAGCTGTACAACCTGAAAGAGTGGTGGAGCCAAGCGGGATCGAACCGCTGACCTCCTGCGTGCAAGGCAGGCGCTCTCCCAGCTGAGCTATGGCCCCGTATTTTCTAGGCCGCACCAAGTAATTGGTAGGTCTGGGCAGATTTGAACTGCCGACCTCACCCTTATCAGGGGTGCGCTCTAACCAACTGAGCTACAGACCTATAACAGGGTCGCGTTACAGCATCGTCTTTATACAAAGAATCAAGCAATTCGTGTGGGAGCTCATCAGCAGGCTGATGTCGTCGATTAAGGAGGTGATCCAGCCGCAGGTTCCCCTACGGCTACCTTGTTACGACTTCACCCCAGTCATGAATCACACCGTGGTAACCGTCCTCCCGAAGGTTAGACTAGCTACTTCTGGTGCAACCCACTCCCATGGTGTGACGGGCGGTGTGTACAAGGCCCGGGAACGTATTCACCGCGACATTCTGATTCGCGATTACTAGCGATTCCGACTTCACGCAGTCGAGTTGCAGACTGCGATCCGGACTACGATCGGTTTTGTGAGATTAGCTCCACCTCGCGGCTTGGCAACCCTCTGTACCGACCATTGTAGCACGTGTGTAGCCCAGGCCGTAAGGGCCATGATGACTTGACGTCATCCCCACCTTCCTCCGGTTTGTCACCGGCAGTCTCCTTAGAGTGCCCACCATAACGTGCTGGTAACTAAGGACAAGGGTTGCGCTCGTTACGGGACTTAACCCAACATCTCACGACACGAGCTGACGACAGCCATGCAGCACCTGTGTCAGAGTTCCCGAAGGCACCAATCCATCTCTGGAAAGTTCTCTGCATGTCAAGGCCTGGTAAGGTTCTTCGCGTTGCTTCGAATTAAACCACATGCTCCACCGCTTGTGCGGGCCCCCGTCAATTCATTTGAGTTTTAACCTTGCGGCCGTACTCCCCAGGCGGTCAACTTAATGCGTTAGCTGCGCCACTAAAATCTCAAGGATTCCAACGGCTAGTTGACATCGTTTACGGCGTGGACTACCAGGGTATCTAATCCTGTTTGCTCCCCACGCTTTCGCACCTCAGTGTCAGTATCAGTCCAGGTGGTCGCCTTCGCCACTGGTGTTCCTTCCTATATCTACGCATTTCACCGCTACACAGGAAATTCCACCACCCTCTACCGTACTCTAGCTTGCCAGTTTTGGATGCAGTTCCCAGGTTGAGCCCGGGGCTTTCACATCCAACTTAACAAACCACCTACGCGCGCTTTACGCCCAGTAATTCCGATTAACGCTTGCACCCTCTGTATTACCGCGGCTGCTGGCACAGAGTTAGCCGGTGCTTATTCTGTCGGTAACGTCAAAACACTAACGTATTAGGTTAATGCCCTTCCTCCCAACTTAAAGTGCTTTACAATCCGAAGACCTTCTTCACACACGCGGCATGGCTGGATCAGGCTTTCGCCCATTGTCCAATATTCCCCACTGCTGCCTCCCGTAGGAGTCTGGACCGTGTCTCAGTTCCAGTGTGACTGATCATCCTCTCAGACCAGTTACGGATCGTCGCCTTGGTGAGCCATTACCCCACCAACTAGCTAATCCGACCTAGGCTCATCTGATAGCGCAAGGCCCGAAGGTCCCCTGCTTTCTCCCGTAGGACGTATGCGGTATTAGCGTTCCTTTCGAAACGTTGTCCCCCACTACCAGGCAGATTCCTAGGCATTACTCACCCGTCCGCCGCTGAATCAAGGAGCAAGCTCCCGTCATCCGCTCGACTTGCATGTGTTAGGCCTGCCGCCAGCGTTCAATCTGAGCCATGATCAAACTCTTCAGTTCAATACTGCTTGGGTTTTTAAGAAACCCTAAACTTGGCTCAGCAATCTCAAATGACTATGTGATTTCTCGCATGGTCACTTGTGATGCTGATAATCTTTTTGACTATCAGTCCATACTCACAAGCACCCACACGAATTGCTTGATTCGATTTGTTAAAGAGCGTTTGGTTAAGAGCTTTTCGCCTCAACCGAGGCGCGCATTCTACGCTTTCCTCAGAGCCTGTCAAGCGTTTATTTTGAAGTTTTTTGCGAGAAACTCGTTTAGCTTCAAACACTTGGCTCGCTTCGATCTCTCGTAGCGGGAGGCGAATAATACAGCGTTTAAAAGCGCTGTCAACCACCATTTCAACCGCTATCGATCAGATGACCGAAGCACCTCCAGCACTACCTGGATTAAGCAACTCATTGAATTTCAAGGAGTTTCTCGTTCCGACTACGCTGGAAGTGGGGCGCATTATAAGGGGATTCGAGAACGCGTCAAGGCTTAAATCCAATAAACTTCACCCTCGCTGAAAAGCCAAGCGGGGAGGCCTGTCGGCCTCCCCGCTTTTCATCACCTATATATAGCCTCAGACCACACCGGCACTGCGCAAACGCCCCAGCGCATCGCCATCCAACCCCAGCACATCCCCAAGAACCGCCTCCGTATGCTCACCCAACAACGGCGGCGCACGACGATACTCAACAGGCGTTTCCGATAACCTGATAGGGCTGGCCACCTGCGGCACACTCCCAGCCAAGGCATGCGGCATGCTCACTGCCAGGCCGCGAGCAAGCACCTGCGGATCCTGGAACATCTGCGCCAGATCATTGATCGGCCCACAGGGTACGCCCGCAGCCTCCAACTGGCTCACCCACTCCGCCGTTGTCTTGAACACTGTGGCCTGGCGAATCAAGGGAATCAGCTGCGACCGATTGGCCACGCGCAGCTTGTTGGTTGCGAAACGTGGGTCATCAGCCCATTGAGGCTGACCAGCCACCTCGGCGAACTTGCGGAACTGGCCATCGTTGCCCACGGTGAGAATGAAGTCGCCATCTGCGGTCGGGAAATCCTGATAAGGCACAATATTAGGATGTGCATTGCCCAGCCGGCGAGGCGCGTTGCCGGTAGTGAGGTAGTTCATCGCCTGGTTGGCCAGGCATGCTACCTGCACATCCAGCAAGGCCATATCGATGTGCTGCCCAACCCCGGTCTGGTCGCGATGGGCAAGGGCCGCCAGTATGGCCACGGTCGAATACAGCCCAGTCAGAATATCGGTAAGCGCTACCCCCACCTTCACAGGCCCGGCACCTTCCTCACCATCCGGGCGCCCGGTCAGGCTCATCAGCCCGCCCAGCCCCTGGATCATGAAGTCATAGCCGGCGCGCTTCGCGTAGGGCCCGGTCTGACCGAAGCCAGTGATCGAGCAATAGATAAGCTTGGGATTCACCGACTTCAGGCTCGTGTAATCCAGCCCATAGGCGGCCAACCCACCAACCTTGAAGTTTTCAATGACGATGTCCGACTTCGCAGCCAGCTCACGCACCAGGCGCTGCCCCTCCGGCTGCGTAAAGTCGATGGTCACCGAACGCTTGTTGCGGTTGGCCGACAAGTAATAAGCCGCCTCGCTGGTGTTCTCGCCTTGTGCATCCTTGAGGAAGGGCGGCCCCCAGGCGCGGGTATCGTCGCCACAGCCTGGGCGCTCGACCTTGATCACATCGGCGCCCAGGTCAGCCAGAATCTGACCGGACCAAGGCCCAGCCAGCACACGGGAGAGATCCAGCACCCGCAGATGAGATAGCGCGCCCATGACCCGGCTCCTTATCAATAGAAGGCCTGGATGCCGGTTTGCGCGCGCCCCAGAATCAGCGCGTGTACGTCATGGGTTCCCTCGTAGGTGTTGACCACCTCAAGATTGACCAGATGACGCGCAACACCGAACTCGTCGGAAATACCATTACCACCCAACATGTCACGGGCCATACGCGCAATCTCCAGCGACTTGCCGCACGAGTTGCGCTTCATGATCGAAGTGATTTCCACCGCAGCGGTGCCCTCGTCCTTCATCCGCCCCAAACGCAGGCAGCCTTGCAGGGCCAAGGTGATTTCGGTCTGCATGTCGGCCAATTTCTTCTGGATAAGCTGGTTGGCAGCCAACGGGCGGCCGAACTGCTGACGGTCCAGGGTGTACTGGCGAGCGGTGTGCCAGCAGGCTTCAGCCGCCCCCAGAGCACCCCAGGAAATACCATAACGGGCAGAGTTCAAGCAGGTGAACGGGCCTTTGAGGCCACGCACTTCCGGGAAGATGTTCTCCTCTGGCACGAACACATTGTCCATCACGATTTCGCCGGTGATCGACGCGCGCAGGCCGACCTTGCCGTGGATTGCCGGCGCACTGAGGCCCTGCCAACCCTTTTCAAGAACGAAGCCTCGGATATCCCCCGCGTCATCCTTGGCCCAGACCACGAACACATCGGCGATCGGGCTGTTGGTGATCCACATCTTGCTGCCGCTCAGGCGATAGCCACCGTCCACTGTCCTGGCACGAGTGATCATCGAGCCCGGGTCGGAGCCATGGTTAGGCTCGGTCAAGCCAAAGCAACCGATCCACTCGCCGCTGGCGAGCTTGGGCAGGTACTTCTGTTTTTGCGCCTCGGTACCGAATTCGTTGATCGGCACCATCACCAGTGAAGACTGCACACTCATCATCGAGCGATAGCCGGAGTCGATACGTTCCACTTCCCGGGCAATCAGCCCGTAGCACACGTAGTTAAGGCCACTCCCGCCATATTGCTCGGGAATGGTTGCGCCCAGCAGTCCGACCTCACCCATTTCGCGAAAGATAGCGGGATCGGTCTGCTCATGGCGGAACGCCTCCAGCACCCGCGGTGCCAGCTTGTCCTGGGCGAACTGATAGGCGCTGTCGCGAACCATGCGCTCTTCTTCAGTGAGCTGCTGGTCCAGCAGCAGCGGGTCGATCCAGTTGAAGCTTGCTTTACCGGCCATGAACGAAATCCTCGAAATAGGGGAGCAGATTCTTGTGCCTTTGATCCTAGGCCTGATCTACAACGAGGACAAACGAGGATTGCGCACGCATTAGTGATAATTTGTCACTCCGAAACGCTAAAAACCCAGTATCGCAAACACTATGAGTGAGGTTGCCGTACATGCGCCGCAAGATCCCCAGTACCACCGCATTGGTCTGTTTCGAAGCGGCAGCGCGCCACGAGAGCTTTACCAAGGCTGCTCAGGAGCTTGCGCTGACGCAGGGCGCCGTCTGTCGCCAGATCGGGGGCCTTGAAGCGTTTCTCAACGTAGAGCTGTTCCGGCGTTCGCGGCGCGGCGTCAAGCTGACCGAGGCGGGACTGTCCTATAGCCGCCAGGTTGCCGCACAGCTGGATGCAGTAGAGCGCGACACCTTGTCGGTAATGCGCCAGCAAGGTGCCAACGTGATCGAACTGGCCGTGGTGCCGACCTTCGGCACCCAATGGCTGCTGCCTCGGCTCAAGGACTTCCAGCAGCGACACCCGGACGTTACCGTCAACCTGACCAACCGCACACGGCCATTCCTGTTTGCCGACACGGCGTTCGATGCCGCTATCTATTTTGGCGATGGCGACTGGTCAGGCACGCACGCCCACCGCCTGATGGGCGAAAACCCGGTACCTGTGTGCAGCCCGGCCTTGCTGGACGGCCACGGCATGCTCGACGCGACGCGTATCGCCAACCTACCGCTGCTGCAGCAGACCACCCGGCCTTACGCCTGGCGCCAGTGGTTCAACGGTTTGGGCATGAACGTTTCCGGCGATATGACAGGTCCGCGCTATGAACTGTTCTCCATGCTGGCCCAGGCTGCAATCCACCAGATGGGCATCGCGCTGATACCACCATTCTTGATTCAGCGGGAGCTGGAGGAAGGCAGGCTGGTGGTCGCTAACAGATACGCCCTGTCCAGCGACAAGGCCTATTATCTGATGATTCCCGAACGCAAGGCCGAGTCGGCATCGCTGCGGGCATTCCGTGATTGGCTCCTGGCGCAGGCACAGCACTACACCGCCCCTTCCCTACCTTTGTAGTCAATTATTTTGAACACCTACAGATGTATGTTTTTGTCGCATATAAGCAAACTGTTCAGGTGAATCGAAAAACCTCAATAAAACCGTTAAACACGAGGCTTTCAGAGGGTTTTACGACCTTCGCGAGTCCATCCGCGAAATCAATGCAAAAAAATTCAAAAAATCCCCTAATCTGCCAATAGCCCATGCTTGACGGGCTGCGGCCCACTCGTTGCGACATACGGTCACAGGGTGACTTGTAGTTTTAACTTCGTTTCGCTCCAGAACCGGTTGAAGGGCCTTGGGTTCGTCTGCAAAATGCTCCGCCCGCCCTGGATTCGGCGGGCTGGCGCCCAATAGCCAAACCCGCGCACCACCCGAAGTGCGCAGGCTTCATAAAGACAAAAAGGTCACCGCAGGAGAAATAGTCGTGCACATTGGTGTTCCTCTCGAGACGCAGACCGGTGAGACAAGGGTCGCTGCGACCCCGGAAACCATCAAGAAACTGATTGGCCAGGGCCATCAGGTCACCGTCCAACGGGGGGCAGGGCTCAATGCCAGCATTCCGGACAGTGCCTATGAGGCTGTGGGTGCTTCCCTGGGAAGCGCAGCCGATGCCTACGGCGCCCAACTGGTTCTCAAGGTGGTCGGCCCCAACGACCAAGAGCTGGCCCTGATCAACAGCGGCAGCCTTCTGGTGGGCATGCTCAACCCCTTCAACAACGAGCTGATCGGCAAGATGGCAGAGCGCGGTATCACTGCCTTCGCCCTGGAAGCCGCGCCGCGCACATCGCGGGCCCAGAGCCTGGACGTGCTGTCGTCCCAGGCCAACATCGCCGGTTACAAGGCCGTGCTACTGGCTGCCCATCACTACCCGCGCTTCATGCCCATGCTGATGACCGCCGCCGGTACTGTGAAAGCCGCGCGCGTGCTGATCCTGGGTGCTGGCGTCGCCGGCCTGCAAGCCATTGCCACCGCCAAGCGCCTGGGCGCAGTCATCGAGGCGTCCGACGTACGCCCGGCGGTCAAGGAGCAGATCGAGTCGCTGGGCGCCAAGTTCATCGACGTGCCCTACGAGACCGATGAGGAACGCGAGTGCGCAGAAGGCGTCGGCGGCTATGCCCGGCCGATGCCGGCCAGCTGGATGCAGCGTCAGGCCCAGGCCGTGCATGAGCGGGCCAAACAGGCCGACATCGTCATCACTACGGCGCTCATCCCTGGCCGCAAGGCTCCGACGCTGCTCAGCGCCGAAACCGTGGCGCAGATGAAGCCAGGCTCGGTGGTCATCGACCTGGCCGCCGCCCAAGGCGGCAACTGCCCGCTGACCGTCGCCGACCAGGTCGTGATGGAAAACGGCGTGACCATCGTCGGCCCGACCAACCTGCCGGCCCAGGTGGCGGCAGATGCCTCGGCACTGTATGCACGCAACCTGCTGGATTTCATGAAGCTGCTGTTCGACAAGGACGGTGCGCTGGTCATCAACCTCGAAGACGACATCGTCGCCGCGTGCCTCATGTGCCGCGACGGCCAGGTCGTGCGCAAGAACGGCTAAGGAGCACGACAATGGAAGACATGCTGATTTCCCACGGCATCTACAACCTGATCATCTTCGTGCTGGCCATCTACATCGGCTATCACGTGGTCTGGAACGTGACCCCGGCACTGCACACGCCCCTGATGGCGGTCACCAACGCCATCTCGGCCATCGTCATCGTCGGCGCCATGCTGGCTGCCGCGCTGACCGTGACCCCGGCCGGCAAACTGATGGGCACCCTCGCGGTGGCTCTGGCTGCAGTCAACGTGTTCGGTGGCTTCCTGGTCACCCGTCGCATGCTTGAGATGTTCAAGAAGAAAACCAAGAACGAGGCGCAGAAGTAAGCATGAGCATGAATCTGGTAACGCTCCTCTATCTCGTCGCCTCGGTCTGTTTCATTCAGGCACTCAAGGGCCTGTCGCACCCGACCACGTCGCGGCGCGGCAACCTGTTCGGCATGATCGGCATGGGGATCGCGATCCTCACCACGGTTGGCCTCATCTATAAGCTTGGCGCAGAGCTGGCAACTGCCGGTATCGGTTACGTCATCGTCGGCCTGCTGGTCGGCGGGACTGCCGGTTCGATCATGGCCAAGCGCGTGGAGATGACCAAGATGCCGGAGCTGGTCGCCTTCATGCACAGCATGATCGGCCTGGCGGCGGTGTTCATCGCCATCGCGGCAGTACTCGAACCGCAATCGATGGGCATTGTCGCTAGCATCAGCGACCCGATCCCCACCGGTAACCGCCTGGAGCTGTTCCTTGGCGCTGCAATCGGTGCAATCACCTTCTCAGGCTCCGTGATCGCGTTCGGCAAGCTGTCGGGCAAGTACAAGTTCCGCCTTTTCCAAGGCGCACCGGTACAGTTCGCCGGCCAGCACAAGCTGAACCTGATTCTGGGCCTGACCACGATTGCCCTGGGCCTGCTGTTCACCTTCACCGGCCACTACAGCGCCTTCACCCTGATGCTGGTCCTGGCCTTCATCATGGGTGTGCTGATCATTATCCCGATCGGCGGTGCAGACATGCCGGTGGTGGTGTCGATGCTCAACAGCTATTCGGGTTGGGCGGCAGCCGGTATCGGCTTCTCGCTGAACAACTCGATGCTGATCATCGCCGGCTCCCTGGTGGGCTCCAGCGGTGCGATCCTCTCGTACATCATGTGCAAAGCGATGAATCGCTCGTTCTTCAACGTCATCCTTGGCGGCTTCGGCGGAGATGTCGATGCCGGCGCGGCGCAAGGCTCGAAAGAGCAACGCCCAGTGAAGTCTGGCTCGGCGGATGACGCGACCTTCCTGCTGAGTAACGCCGACACGGTGATCATCGTACCCGGCTACGGCCTGGCGGTAGCCCGTGCCCAGCACGCGCTCAAGGAACTGACCGAGAAGCTGACCCACAACGGCGTGACCGTGAAGTACGCCATCCACCCAGTGGCAGGGCGCATGCCCGGGCACATGAACGTACTGCTGGCCGAGGCCGAAGTGCCTTACGACCAGGTGTTCGAGATGGAAGACATCAACGCCGAGTTCGGCCAGGCCGACGTCGTGTTGGTGCTTGGCGCCAACGACGTGGTCAACCCGGCGGCGAAGAACGATCCAAAGTCGCCGATCGCGGGCATGCCGATCCTGGAGGCGTACAAAGCCAAGACCGTCATCGTCAACAAACGCTCCATGGCCAGCGGCTACGCCGGCCTGGACAACGAACTGTTCTACCTGGACAAGACCATGATGGTATTCGGTGACGCGAAGAAGGTCATCGAGGATATGGTCAAAGCCGTCGAGTAACCCGCTTCCACCAACACGTGGAACGTGAAGAAGCCCCGGCGAGTCCCCTCCCGGGGCTTTTGCATTTTGCTGATCCAGATCAATGGCTCTATTCCCGGGCGCCTCATACGACCATGGTCGTGGGACGGCGCCGGGGTAAATCTCTAGACTGCCCGGCAGTAGCTTCAGTAGCCCGAGATAACAATCCATGTACCGTGATCGTATCCGCTTGTCCTCCCTGCACAGCAAGGTAATGAGTGCGGCTGATGCCGCTGGCCTGATCGAGGACGGCATGACCGTCGGCATGAGCGGTTTCACCCGCGCCGGCGAAGCCAAGGCCGTACCGCATGCCTTGGCCGAACGCGCCAAGCTGTCGCCTCTGAAAATCAGCCTGATGACCGGCGCCAGCCTGGGCAATGACCTGGACAAGCAGTTGACCGAGGCCGGCGTGCTGGCGCGCCGCATGCCGTTCCAGGTCGACAGCACCCTGCGCAAAGCCATCAACGACGGTCAGGTGATGTTCATCGACCAGCACCTGTCGGAAACCGTAGAGCAGCTGCGCAATCAGCAGCTCAAATTGCCGGACATCGCGGTAATCGAAGCGGTGGCCATCACCGAACAGGGCCACATCGTGCCGACCACCTCGGTGGGCAACTCGGCGAGCTTCGCGATCTTCGCCAAGCAGGTGATTGTCGAGATCAACCTGTCGCACAACGCCAACCTCGAAGGCCTGCACGACATTTATATCCCGACCTATCGCCCGACCCGCACGCCGATCCCGCTGGTGAAAGTGGATGATCGCATCGGCAGCACCGCGATCCCGATCGACCCCGCCAAGATCGTCGGCATCGTCATCAGCGACCAGCCAGATTCGCCGTCCACGGTGCTGCCGCCGGACGACGAAACCCAGGCCATCGCCGACCACCTGATCAACTTCCTCAAGAACGAAGTGGATGCAGGCCGCATGACCAACAGGCTCGGCCCACTGCAGGCCGGCATCGGCAGCATCGCCAACGCGGTGATGTGTGGCTTGATCGAGTCGCCGTTCGAAGACCTGACCATGTACTCCGAAGTGCTTCAGGACTCGACCTTCGACCTGATCGACGCTGGCAAGCTGAGTTTTGCCTCAGGCAGCTCCATCACCCTGTCGGGCCGTCGCAATGCCGACGTATTCGGCAACCTGGAGCGCTACAAGGACAAACTGGTCCTGCGCCCGCAGGAGATCTCCAACCACCCTGAGGTCGTGCGCCGCCTGGGCATCATCGGCATCAACACCGCGCTGGAGTTCGACATCTACGGCAACGTCAACTCCACGCACGTCTGTGGCACCCGGATGATGAACGGTATCGGTGGCTCCGGCGATTTCGCCCGTAATGCGCACCTGGCCGTATTCGTCACCAAGTCGATCGCGAAAGGCGGCGCGATCTCCAGCGTTGTACCTATGGTGAGCCATGTCGACCACACCGAACACGATGTGGACATCCTGGTGACTGAGCAGGGGCTGGCAGACCTGAGGGGCCTCGCGCCGCGGGAGCGGGCACGGGCGATCATCGATAACTGTGTCCACCCGGATTACCGTGCGGCGTTGAACGACTATTTCGATCGGGCTTGCCTGCGCGGCGGCCATACCCCGCATATCCTGCGTGAAGCGCTGAGCTGGCACGAAAATCTGGAAGAAAGTGGGCGCATGCTCGCCAGCTGATCTGTAGCAGCGGCCAGCCACTGCCATTGGCCGCCACGCGTTTCCCATCCCCAGCGATACTGTGAGGGCTGCTCTGCAGCCCTTTCGCGCCTAGTCGATTCAGCAAGGCACTCACCAAGCCAAAAAACTGTACTACTGTACCGGTAATTCCTCTCCGCTCCGCCTGAGCAAACCCATCCAAATCTCAAAAAAGCACCAAAACAGTGCCGACCAGTACAGTTGCGCCTGTTTCGAGTGCAACAGTAGGGTTACACAGTTAACTGAACCATCGTTATGCAGCAGAACTGTATCTACTGTTATGGACAGCAAAGGAGGATCATTGGCATCAGTTAAACCACTCCCTAGTCCCGCCATAAGCGGAAGGATGAAACATCATGGAACGTACCCTCAGTTCCGGTCTCGTTTTTGAAAACAACGCCCAGCAAACCAACGCTTCCCTGCCGCTGCGCGCGCTCTCTACCCTGCTGCTGTGGCAGCGCCGCATGGCCAGCCGTCGTCAACTGGCTCGCCTGGATGCCCGCCTGCTGGCAGATGCCGGTATCAGCGAGTCGCAGCGTTACGAAGAGCTGAGCAAGCCGTTCTGGCGCTAAGCCCCGGCTCGCCGGCTGCGGCCGGCACCGCGAATTTCCAAACCCGTTGCAGGAAACTGCAGCGGGTTTTTTTATGAGTTTGCCCGGTGGTTCAACCGAGGCGCTGCCGTCAGCAACAAGTACAGTTTTGCGGATAAAAAAAACAACCATAACAGTTTGCTTGTGCGCCGTTCATTAACATCCATTCATTCCGGCGCGTGATACGCTTGACTGGGCGGTCTGATAAAAACCAGATGCCCAAAGCCACCGTGACGGACGACCCGTGTGAGCGTCTCAAGCAGATCTACCCGAACCTTCCCCAGGAGTGCACGACCATGACCCGTAAATACCTGATTGGCGCAGCCCTGCTGCTCGGCCTGGCCGGCACTGCCCACGCCACCAGTTTCATTGTCACTACTGACGCAGTTGTTGGCGCGGTTGCCGCCTCCACCGACGCCACCTCCGATGTGTCTTCGTCGTTCCGCGATGACAAGATCGTGCAGGCCGCGCGCGACGACGCGGCCAGCTACGTGGGTAGCCAGGGCGCCATTCGCGGCGCCAAGCTCGAAAGCGCTTTGCTGCACATCCGCTCGAACATGCCAGCCCTGCAGGCCAGCGATGCGCAGTTGGCTCAGGCCATCCTGGCGCTCTGACCTGCTACAGCCCACAAGCGCTGGCCCTGGCCGGTACTTGTGGGCTAGCCTTCGACGTTCCTGTTCCTGTCGTAAGAAAGCCAATGCGTTATCTGTTGCCGCTACTGTTCTGCGTAGTCACCATGGGCAGTGCCCATGCCATGGACACCACCACGCAAGGCCTGGTCATCACAGGCTACGTCACCAGCCAGGTCACGACTGCCCCATTCGACCGCAAGCTGGTCAGGCAGGCTCGCGATGATGCCGCAGCCTTCGTCGCCAGCGACGGCCTGATTCACGGAGCACGCCTGGAAGCAGCGTTCAAGTCGCTACGACACGACGACATTCGTCAATCTATCGGCGACCGTGAACTGGCAGAAGCAATTCTCGTCCAATCACTAAATCTGACTCCCTGTATTTCCGGAGATGCTCCATGCGTAAACCGCTGATCGCCGCTACCCTCGGCATGCTGCTGCTGGCCGACCTGGCCCAGGCACAAACTCTGGTGGCCACCAGCAACATCATCGTGCGAGCCTTCGGCCGCTCGATCGACTTCACCTCTGACACCACCACCTCGATCCGCGACTCCAAGGTCGTGCGTGAAGCCCATGACGACGCCGCAAGCTTCGTCGCCAGCAACGGTGATATTCGTGGCGCCCAGCTTGAGGCCGCTTTCAACACACTGCGCGAACGCGTGCCTGAAGCGCGCGACGCCAGCGACCAGGTGCTGGCCGAAGCCATCCTGGCGCTGTGAACCGCGTACGTGCCTGGTTGCTCGGCTGCGCCCTGACTCTGCTGGGCACGCCCGCCCTGGCTGACCTGCAGCTCGAGCTGCAGGCAGCCGGCTTGACCCCACAGCAGGCTCAAGCCACCCAAACTCTGCTTGATGAGGCTCTGGCCAAGCTCCCTCCCCGCTTCAAGCAACAGCTCAACCGGCGCGTCGAAGTCAGCTGGAACGACAACATGCCAGCTGACGCCTACGGCCAGGCCTCCTTGGTCTCGACCCTGCAGCTCAACCGGCGCCTGCTGCCCAGCCTGGCGGACGGCAGTGCCGCCAAAGAGCGCACCAACCGTCCGCATGGCACGGTGCGTGAGGAGTTGCTGGCTACAGTCCTGCACGAACTTACCCACATATACGACCGAGCCCGACTCTGGCCCAGTGCTGAACACTCGTTGATCGCCCGCTGCAAACGCCAGCAAGGCACCGTGGGTAAGGTCGGCCTGCCCGAGCAGTGTCGCGGCCAGGCCGAGCGCCGCTTTACCCTGAGCGATGACCCGCGCCTGCTCGACCTGGCCGGCTGGCCGCAATACGTCGGCCGCCGCGGTGAGCGCGAACAGCACAATGGCCAGTTCCTGCGCAGCCCCGACAGCTATGAGCTGAGCAGCCCCAAGGAATACATCGCGGTCAACATGGAGTACTTCCTCCTGGACCCGAGCTATGGCTGCCGTCGGCCAGCGCTCAATCAGTACCTGACTGATCATTTCGGCTGGGCGCCCAAGCAGACAACATGCGCCAAGGGATTGCCATTCCTCAACGCCGGCAGCGACTTCGCCCGCCAGCCGTTGGGCGAAATCGACCCAGAGCGGGTCTACGAGGTGGACTTTCTCCTGGCCGAGGCCAACCAGAACCTGGTAAGCCGCTGGGGCCACAGCATGTTGCGCCTGGTGATCTGCAAACCCGGCCGCCCAAGGGGGCCAGACTGCCGCCTGGACCTCGACCAGCACCTGGTGCTCTCCTACCGGGCCTTCGTCAACGACGTTCAACTGTCCAGCTGGGATGGCCTGGTTGGAGCCTATCCGTCAAGGCTGTTCGTGCTACCGCTGGCCCAGGTGATCGACGAATACACCAAGACCGAACTGCGCAGCCTGGCGTCGGTACCGTTGAAGCTCAACCGCGACGAAGTAGAAAACCTGGTACGCCAGGCCGCAGAGATGCACTGGAGTTATGACGGCAACTACTGGTTCCTGTCCAACAACTGTGCGGTAGAGTCCTTGAAACTGTTGCGCAGCGGCACCGCCAACCCGCGCCTGAACGACCTCGACAGCATCATGCCCAACGGTTTGCTCGCCGTATTGAAAGGTCGCGGACTGGCCGATACCAGCGTGCTCGACGACCCGCGCGAAGCCTTGCGCCTGGGCTACCGTTTCGACTCCTATCGCGACCGCTACCAGGCGATGTTCGATGTGCTGAAGAAACAGCTGCCAGTCAAGCAGGACAAGGTCGAGGACTGGCTGGCCCAGGACGCCGAACAACGCCGCGGCTGGTTCTCGCAAGCCGACCTGCGCACCAGCGCCGCCTTGCTGCTGCTGGAACAGGCCAGCCTGCGCCGCCAACTGCTGCTGGCTCAGGATGAAGTGAAACAGCGCTATCTGAATGCGGCCGCGCTGAAAGACGGCAGTGTCAACAAGGCCGACCAGACACTCAAACAGATGCTCGCCAACAGTGGCTTCCTCAGCCGCCCGGCTGAACTGCTGGATACCCAGGGATACGGGCTGCCGCAGCCGGATGAGCGCGAGCATCTGGAGAAAGTCAGTAGTGAACGGCAGTCGCAGCTGCTGCGTTTGAGCACTGACCTCGACAGAGAAGTCAGGGCTCTGCTGGAGCCTTCGCGGGCCAAGGAAATTGCAGCGGTCGAGGCCAATGTGAAGCAGATCGGTGAACACCTGCGGGCGCTGCACAAGGCAGCAGGCGGCCTGCAACTACCTTGATCGCCCTTCTGGCCCTATCGCCGGCAAGGCGGCTCCCCCAGCGTGCACCATGGGTCATGTATGAGGGCCAATTGCCGGCGACAGGGTAGTAATGCGTCCATACGCTAGGGTTTTTCCTCTTGCTCCTCAGGCAAACCTTCATCCACATGCAGCCAAGGTAACCGGCTCCCGGTCCAGATGTGCCGCGTGGGCCGCACCCGTTCCGGGTGGTCCAGCGTCGCTACCGTCACATCGATGCTGCCCGGGCTATGCGACGTCACCAATGCCACATGTGCACCACAATCACCACAGAAGTAGCGCTTGCAACTGGCCGGTGCCACATAGCACTGCGGCCTGCCCGCCACCCATTGGAAACCGGAGCGCGGCACGGTGAGCCAGGTCACCAGCAGGCCCCCGCTGACCCGCCGGCAGATCGAACAATGGCAATGGGCGATATTGGTCAACTCACCCTTCAAGCAATAGCGCAAGGCGCCGCAATGGCAGCCACCTCCAGTTACATCAGACATCTCCTACCTCCCGTCGCCCTTTTTCTGGCGAAAGCTGGCTGAAAGCTTGCACCCATAGGATAGCCACCACTACCGGCACAAGACCGGTCAGCCAGGGCACCCGGACTATTCCGCGCCCGGCCCAATCAACAACAACAATGGTGATTCTGATGTATTCCTGTGCCCGCCCTTTCGCAGTACCCCTCCGCTTGCTCCCCGTGCAGCGCTTGACGCGCTGATTCGCCCCGATCGACTTTCCTTTCGCCGCGCCACGCCTGGAGTATTGCCATGCTGACCTTCCTCGGCTTTGCCATGGTCATCACCTTCATGTACCTGATCATGACCAAGCGCCTGTCGGCCTTGATCGCACTGATCCTGGTACCGATCCTGTTCGCCCTGTTCGGTGGTTTTTCCGCCAAGATCGGCCCGATGATGCTCGAAGGCATCAGCAAGCTGGCGCCCACAGGCGTCATGCTGATGTTCGCCATCCTTTACTTCGCCCTGATGATCGACTCCGGCCTGTTCGACCCGGCGGTGCGCAAGATCCTCAAGCTGGTCAAGGGCGACCCGCTGAAAGTCTCGGTCGGCACCGCTGTCCTGGCCCTGGTGGTCTCGCTGGACGGTGACGGCGCCACCACCTACATGATCTGCTGCGCCGCCATGCTGCCCCTGTATAGCCGCCTGGGCATGAGCCCGCGGATCATGGCCGGCTTGATCATACTCGCCGGTGGGGTCATGAACATGACCCCATGGGGCGGCCCCACTGCCCGCGCAGCCAGTGCCCTGCACGTAGACCCGTCGGACATTTTCGTACCGATGATCCCGGCCATGGTCTTCGGCGTGCTGGCGATCCTCGCCATCGCCTACATGTACGGCAAGCGTGAGCGTGCCCGCCTGGGTGAGCTGCACCTGCCTACCGACGACATCGATCACAGCGAAATTACCGTGTCGCAGTTCCCCGACGCACGCCGGCCCAAGCTTCTGTGGTTCAACGGTGCCCTCACCGCCGCGCTGATGGCTGCACTGATCGCAGGCCTGCTGCCACTGCCGGTGCTGTTCATGATCGCCTTCAGCATCGCCATGATCGTCAACTACCCTTGCCTTCAGCAGCAGAAGGACCGTATCGCCGCCCACGCTGGCAGCGTGCTCGCCGTAACCGGGCTGATCTTCGCTGCAGGTATCTTCACCGGCATCCTGTCGGGCACCGGCATGGTCGAGGCCATGTCCAAAAGCTTGCTGGCGGTCATTCCCGAGGCGCTGGGCCCTTACCTGGCGGTGATCACCGCGATCGTGAGCATGCCGTTCACCTTCTTCATGTCCAATGACGCCTTCTATTACGGGGTGCTGCCGGTGCTGGCGGAAGCGGCCAGCCACTACGGCATCAGCCCGGTGGAAATGGCCCGCGCGTCGATCGTCGGTCAACCGGTACACCTGCTGAGCCCGCTGGTACCCTCGACCTACCTGCTGGTGGCGCTGGCAGGCATCGAATTCGGTGATCATCAGCGCTTCACCCTCAAGTGGGCAGTACTGGTGTGCATGTGCATAATGCTCGCCGCACTGCTGATGGGCATTTTTCCGCTGTTCAGCAGTCTTTAAATAAACGCCTGTCACCGCAACGCGAAGTGCCCTGTGCAAGGGCGCTTCGCCACTATCGTTCGAAGGAATACACATGGAATGGCTGACCAGCCCGGAAATCTGGGTTGCCTTTTTCACCCTCACTGCGCTTGAGATCGTGCTCGGTATCGACAACATCATCATGATCTCGATTCTGGTCAGCCGCATGCCCAAGCACATGCAGGCGCGCACCCGAATCTTCGGCCTGGCCCTGGCCATGGTCACCCGCATTATGCTGTTGCTATCGATCACCTGGGTCATGCGCCTGACTGCCGACCTTTTCGTGGTATTCGGCCAAGGCATCTCGGGCCGCGACCTGATTCTGTTCTGTGGCGGCCTGTTCCTGCTGTGGAAAAGCTCCCAGGAGATCTACCACGGCCTGGAAGGTGAGGACGAAAGCGGTGAGGAGCCCAAGGGCAAGGGCGGCACCTTCCTCTTCACGATCATTCAGATCGCCATCATCGACATCGTGTTCTCCCTGGACTCGGTGATCACCGCTGTCGGCATGGTTTCGCATGTGCCCGTGATGGTCGCGGCAATCATCGTTGCAGTACTGGTGATGATGCTGTGCGCCGGTGCCATCAGCAACTTCATCGACAAGCACCCTTCGCTGAAGATGCTCGCACTTTCGTTCCTGATCGTTGTGGGTACTGTACTGATCGCCGAATCTTTCGATGTACATGTACCCAAGGGTTATGTCTACTTCGCCATGGCGTTCTCCCTTGGGGTGGAGGCCATCAACATCCGCATGCGCACCGCCATGGCGCGCAAGCGCGGCAAGGAGCAGGACGCAGTGAAATTGCGCAAGGACATTCCCGGTCAGTAAGCACCGCGAACGCAATAGTCGAGGGTCCTCATCAGGGCCCTTTTTCATGCCTTGAATTTCATGACAGGCAGGTTTCAAATGCTGGCCGCGCATGCCAAGCTGGCGACAGGTCCGCAAAACAACTAAAGCTTGAGTAAGCACTGGATAAAAACACCCACCCCCGGGCCAGGCTTACCGCTTCACCCATTGGCTCCGCCTTTGGAGCCCGGATAAGAGGGGGGCTACACCATGCTGACCCTGCTCAACCTGCTTTCCGCCGTCGCGTTGCTGGTATGGGGCACGCACATCGTCCGAACCGGCATCCTGAGAGTGTTCGGCTCCAACCTGCGCCGGGTTCTGAGCCAGAACATGGACCGGCGGCCATTGGCGTTCATCGCCGGCATCCTGGTCACGGCCGTGGTACAAAGCAGCAACGCCACCGCCATGCTGGTGACGTCATTCGTCGGCCAGGGCTTGATGGCCATGACCCCCGCCTTGGCCATCATGCTCGGTGCAGACGTCGGCACCGCACTGATGGCCAGGGTGCTTACCCTGGACCTTTCCTGGCTCTCACCACTGCTGGTGTTCCTGGGCGTGATCTTTTTCCTGTCGCGCAAGCAGACGCGTGCAGGCCAACTGGGCCGGGTAGGCATCGGCCTGGGCCTGATCATTCTGGCGCTGCAGCTGATCGTTCAGGCGGCCACCCCGATCACCCAGGCTCAGGGTGTGAAGGTACTGTTCGCCTCACTGACCGGGGACATCCTGCTCGATGCTTTGGTTGGCGCGGTGTTCGCCATGGTGTCGTACTCCAGCCTGGCGGCAGTGCTGCTGACCGCCACCCTGGCCGGCGCTGAGCTGATCAGCCTGCCGGTGGCCATCGGCCTGGTGGTCGGTGCCAACATCGGCAGCGGGCTGCTGGCGTTTCTCAGCACCAGCATGCAGAACGCCGCGGGCCGGCGGGTGGCCTTGGGCAGCCTTTTGTACAAGCTGATCGGGCTGGTACTGATCATACCGGTGCTGCACCCACTGGTGGCGTGGATGGACTCGCTCAGCTTCAGCCCCCAGGAGTTGGTGATCGGCTTCCACCTGCTCTACAACACACTGCGTTGTCTGATCCTGCTGCCCACCGTCAAGCCCATGGGGCGCCTGTGCAACGCCTTGTTGCCAGAGCGCGAGAACGGTAACGGCCAAGTGCGCCCACGCCATCTGGACGCCTCGGCGCTCACAACGCCCAGCCTGGCCCTGGCCAACGCTGCCCGCGAGACCTTGCGCCTGGGCGATATCGTCGACAGCCTGCTCGAAGCCATGCTCAACGCCCTGCGCGGCACCCAGGCCGCCCTGCCACAGCAGGTCCGCGCCTTGGGCGAAGACGCCGAAGCGTTGTACAGCGCCATAAAACTGTACCTGGCGCAAATGCCTCGGGAAGACCTCAGCGATCAGGACAACAGGCGCTGGGCCGAAATCATCGAACTGGCGATCAACCTCAAGCTGGCCAGTGACCTGGTCGAGCGCATGCTGCGCAAGGTCCAACAGCAGAAGACCAGCCAACGCCGGGAGTTTTCCCAAGTCGGCCTGCAGGAGCTCACCGGCCTGCAAGAGCAATTGCTGACCAACCTGCGCTTGGGCCTTTCGGTATTTCTCAGCGCAGACCCAGAGAGCGCGCGCTTGCTGTTGCGGGAAAAACGCCGCTTCCGTGCCCAGGAAAGGCGCCTGGCCCATGCCCATGTCAGCCGTTTGCAACGCAAGGTGGTGCAAAGTATCGAGACCAGTTCGCTACACTTGGAGCTGATCGCGGATATGAAGCGGTTGAACTCTTTGTTCTGCAGCAGTGCCTATGTGGTACTGGGTGGCTCGGACACTGGCGGGCTATTGCTCGACAGCGTGCCGGACGAAGCCCGCCTACCCTGATCTCGCCTACCTGGAGACCCAAGCTCGCCCATGCGTTGCCTGACCTTCGTTTGCCTGTTGATCTGTAGCCTGCACTCATTCGCCCTCGATCGCTCGCGTGTCGAGGGCTACCTGCTGCCCAACGGCCTGCAGGTTGTCCTTAAATCCGGCTACGAACGGGATCATGTGGCGATCCGCCTGGTGGTAGGTGTGGGCCTGGACGACTTCGACTGCGAGCAGAAAGAGTTGCCGCACCTGCTCGAGCACTTGCTGTTCAGCGGCATCGACGAGACCGGAGAGGGCGGCCTGGAAGAGCGCCTGCAGGCGTTGGGTGGCGAATGGAACGCCTTCACCAGCAGCGCCGACACCACCTTCGTCATCGAGGCCCCGGCGCGCAACCAGCGCAAGGTGCTGGACCTGCTCCTGGCGGTAGTGCGTGACACCCGCATCGACGCCAAGGCCCTGGCCACGGCCAAGCGCATCATCGAACGTGAAGACGGCGGCCACTATGGCCACCTGCAACGCTGGCTCGACCGCCAGGACATCGGCCATCCGGCCAGCGATCAGTTGGCGACCGAGCTGGGCCTCAAATGCCCGGAACGCTCCAACCTCGATGACATGACACTGGAGCAGGTACAAGCACTGCGTGATCGCTGGTACGCCGCCAACAACATGACCCTGATCATGGTGGGCGGCCTCGATCGGCTGCTGCCGGCCTATCTGGAGCGCACCTACGGCGAACTGCCGGCCACCGAGCCGCAGGAGCGGCGCAACCTGGATAGCATCAGCCAGCAGGCCGAACAGCGGCGCGACCTGACCCGGGGCTTTCTGGGCGACAGCGTCAAACTGCACTGGCTATTCATCGAGCCGGTACTGGACAACGACCACCAGTCGACACTCGACCTGCTCTCACGCTATCTGGACTGGGCCCTGTACGATCAAATGCGCCTGCGTCACGGCCTTTCCTACGGGCCTTCGGTACAGCGGGAAAGCTTTGGTGACAGCGGCCTGCTCAGCTTGAACGCTGACCTTGAGCGCGACGACGTCGACGAGGCCGTCAAGGTGATGCAGAAACTGTTCGACCACTTGCGGGAGGACGGCCTCGACCCGGATATATTCGCCCGCATCAAGGAGGCCGCCGTTGCCAAGGAAGGCTGGAGTACCCAGGGCAACAGTGCGCTGGCCGATTACTACTGGGGGGCACTCAACGCCTACAGCAACGGGCGCTTTGCCGACCCCGCCCGGCAGCTGCGACAGGTCAGCCTGGACCAGGCCAATGAAGCGTTGAAGGCATTGCTCAAGGACGAAGGTTACCTGCGCATCGAGAAGCCGTTGCTTGGGTATGACGAGCTGTACGGGCTGATTGCGTTGGGGCTTGGCGTGATCCTGGCCGCCGGGCTACTGCGTCGCCGGCGTACTTCACCGCAACCACCGAGCGGTGCTACACGGCAGCGGTGATTCGGCGGTATCCTTTCGACAGTACCGGCCGCTTCGCGGGTTTACCCGCGACGGGGCGGCACAGTCACCCTATCACTCTGTTGTATACCCATGCCCCCTATTCCCCATATCGTTCAGCGCGTCATCGAACTGCTCAAACGCTACCCCGGCATCATCGCGCTCGGCGGTTTTCTCTCCGGTATCGGCAGCTTCATTCTGGTCGACCGTCAGGCCAGCCTGGCCAGCTGGATCGCCATTCTCATGCTGGTCAGCTGGATCTGGCTGATGCTGGAAAACACCCTGACAGGCCTGTTCGCCCGCACCTTCAACCGGGAAATTCCTCAGCCGCTGCTGCGCTACGCGACGCAGATGATTCACCAGGAAAGCCTGTTCTTCGTACTGCCGTTCTTTTTCATCACCACCACCTGGAACAGTGGCCAACTGGTGTTCACCGGCCTGCTCGGTGCAGCCGGGCTGGTTTCGATCGTCGACCCGCTGTACTACAAGTGGCTGGCACCGCGGCGCTGGCTGTTCATGGCGCTGCACACCCTCACCCTGTTCGCCGCACTGCTGACGGCACTGCCGATCATCCTGCACCTGACCACTGCACAAAGCTTCAAGCTGGCACTGGTCGCCGCCATGGTGCTGTCGTTCCCAAGCCTGGCCAGCAGTTTCCCGATCAACACCTGGCGCCGTGGCGTGGCGCTGGTGATGATGACCCTGGCGGTGGGCGGCGGCGGTTGGTTATTGCGCTCGTGGGTACCACCGGCCACCCTGTGGATGACCGAAGTGGCGGTCAGCACCGAGGTATCGAACCGCCAGCCCGGTGAATCGCTGGATGAAGTAGCCGCCAGCCGCATTCGCAGCAGCGGCCTTTATGCCTACACCGCCATCAACGCACCGCGTGGCCTCAACGAGCGCATTTACCATGTGTGGCAGAAGGATGGCAAAGAAGTGGACCGTATCGCCCTGGACATCCATGGCGGGCGCAAGGAGGGCTACCGCGCGTGGACCCACAAGCAGAACTTCCCGCCTAACCCTGCGGGTAAATGGCAAGTTCGCGTGCTGACCGAAGATGGCCAAGTGATCGGTGTGCTGCGCTTCAAGGTGGTAGACGACGCGCCGGCGAAGCAATAAGCGCTCGTGGGCGAGCCGGCTTGCCGGCGATGGGCCGCAACGCGGCCCCACAACACTCAGCACATTCTCAACAAACCCCGCCATGCCTGCTGCGCTATGATCAGTCTCTACGCCTGTCAGATGCATGGAGCTTATGACCACCCCCAGCGCCACCCTGGATACCAGTAGCCAACCGGCCTGCCTGCGCATTGTCGGTGACTGGACCCTGGCCCACTACGCCAGCCTCAAGCGTGACAGCGAACGCCTGCGCACCCAGTACGGTGCCGATGCCGTAGCCGACCTCAGCCAACTGGGCCAGCTCGATACCGCCGGTGCCTCGCTGCTGGCTGAGCTGCTGGGCTCTGAGCGCCTGTCGCACTGCACTCAAGGGCTGCCCGATGCCAGCCGCGCCCTGCTCAAGAACGTCTACTGCTCGGTTCAGGACTACTGCATCCCGGTTAAGGAACCTGAGCGCCATGTACTGCTTCTGCTACTGGAGCGCATCGGCCGCGCGGTCAATACCTTGTGGCAAGACACCCTGCAGCTGCTCGGCTTCATCGGCCTGATCCTCGAAACCCTGCTGCGCCGGGCCCTGCAACCGCATCGCTGGCGGCTCACCCCGGTTGTCTCGCACATCGAGCAGACCGGCCTGGACGCCGCGCCCATCGTCGCGTTGCTGACGTTTCTGGTAGGCGCGGTGGTCGCCTTCCTCGGGGCGACCGTGCTGGCCGATTTCGGCGCAACCGTATTCACTGTCGACCTGGTGGCGTTCTCGTTCCTGCGCGAATTCGCCGTGTTGCTCACGGCCATCCTGATGGCCGGCCGCACAGCCAGTGCCTTCACTGCGCAGATCGGCTCGATGAAGGCCAACGAGGAAATCGATGCCATCCGAACCCTGGGCCTGAACCCGATCGAGCTGCTGGTCGTACCCCGGGTGTTGGCGCTGCTGGTCTCGCTGCCGCTGCTGACCTTCGTCGCGATGATCTGCGGCATCGTCGGGGGGGCTGTCGTCTGCGCGCTTTCACTGGATATCTCGCCGGCCATGTTCCTCTCGCTGCTGCAAAGTGACATCGGTGTGCAGCACTTTCTCGTCGGCCTGGCCAAGGCACCCTTCTTTGCGTTCCTGATCGCGGCCATTGGCTGCCTGGAAGGCTTCAAGGTCAGTGGCAGCGCTGAGTCGGTAGGCGCCCACACCACCTCCAGCGTGGTTCAGTCGATCTTCGTGGTCATCGTACTGGATGCAGTGGCCGCATTGTTCTGCATGGAGATGGGCTGGTGAGTGAGCAGAAGGCAGTGATCCAGGCGCGGGGCATCTGCAACCGCTTCGGCAGCCAGAGCGTGCACGAGAACCTCGACCTGGACCTTTACCGCGGTGAAATCCTGGCCGTGGTTGGCGGTTCGGGCAGCGGCAAGTCGGTGCTGCTACGCAGCATCATTGGGTTAAGGCTGCCGAATGAAGGCCAGATCAAGGTGTTTGACCAAGACCTGGCCGGCCTGCATGAAGAGCAACGCTCATTGGTCGAACGACGCTTTGGTGTGCTGTTCCAGAAGGGAGCGCTGTTTTCCTCGCTGACCGTCACCGAGAACGTCGCGTTACCGCTGATTGAGCATGCAGGCCTGTCGCGCGCCGATGCAGAACATCTGGCCGGGGTGAAGCTGGCCTTGGCCGGCCTGCCGATTTCGGCCGCAGACAAATACCCCTCTTCACTGTCTGGCGGCATGATCAAGCGCGCCGCACTGGCCCGTGCACTGGCCCTGGACCCGGACATCCTGTTCCTTGACGAACCCACTGCCGGCCTCGACCCAATCGGCGCTGCCGCCTTCGACCAGCTGATCCTCACGCTGCGCGATGCCCTGGGCCTGAGCGTGTTCCTCATTACCCACGATCTGGACACGCTCTACACCATCACTGACCGCATTGCGGTGCTGTCGCAGAAGAAAGTGCTGGTTGCAGGCCCGCTGGCCCAAGTCGCAAAGACCGACGACCCGTGGATTCACGATTACTTTCACGGCCCACGCGGGCGGGCGGCTGAACAGGCCGCCAGCCGTGCCGGGCAGGAGCGCTGAACGATGGAAACCCGAGCTCATCACGTCCTCATCGGCCTGGTCACCGTGCTGGTGGTGGCCGGTGCCATGCTGTTTGGCCTGTGGCTGACCAAGTCCAGCGTCGACGACGCGTTCAAGGACTACGAAGTGATCTTCAACGAAGCCGTTTCAGGGTTGTCCCGCGGCAGCCCCGTGCAATACAACGGCATCAAGGTCGGTGACGTGACCAGCCTGCGCCTGGACCCCAAGGACCCGCGCCGGGTGCTGGCCCGGGTTCGCCTGAGCGGCGATACGCCGGTCAAGGAAGACACTCAGGCGAAACTTACCCTCGCCGGCGTCACCGGCAACTCATTCATCCAGCTCAGCGGCGGCACACCGAAAAGCCCCGAGCTCAAGGGAGAGAACGGCAAGTTGCCGGTGATCATCGCCTCGCCCTCGCCCATCTCGCAATTGCTCAATGACAGCAGCGACCTGGTAACCAACATCAACCTGCTGCTGCACAACGCCAACCAGATGTTTTCGGAAACCAATATCGACCGCCTGAGCAACACCCTGGCCAACCTGGAACAGACCACCCGTGCGTTCACCAACCAAAAAGGTGGCATTCCCCAGGTCATGGATCAGCTGGCGCAGGTCGGCAAACAGGCCAACGCCACGCTGGCCGAAACCCAAGCGCTGATGCGCAATGCCAACACCTTGCTCGGCACCCAGGGCAAGCAGGCCATCGGCAGCGCCGAGCAGGCCATGCAATCGCTGGCCGCCAGCACTGCGACCATCAACAGCCTGCTCAATGACAACCGTGAGTCCATCGACGACGGCGCGCAAGGCCTCAACCAGCTGACACCGGCCATTCGCGAACTGCGTGAAACCCTCAACTCACTCAAGGGCATTTCCCGGCGCCTGGAAGCTGACCCCAGCGGCTACCTGCTTGGCCGCGACAACAACAAGGAGTTCCAGCCATGAAGCTGTCGCTGCGCCTGCTGGCCCTGACGGCCGCGCTGAGCCTGTCTGCCGCCTGCTCGATACTGCCGCAGCAGGAGCCTGTGGATATCTACCGGCTTGCGGTCAACCAGCCCAGCCACAGTGCGACACCGGTGCCTTGGTCGTTACGCTTGAACAAGCCGCTGGCAAGTGAAGTGCTGGCCGGGCCACGCATCGCGGTGATCCCCGAGGGCAACGTGGTCAGCAGCTACAAAGGCGCCCGCTGGAGCGACCCGGTGCCGTTGCTCGTCCGCAACCGCCTGCTCGATGGCTTCCAGCGTGACGGGCGTGTGCAGCGCCTGAGCGCCGACGACAGCAACCTGCAGGCCGATTACGAACTGGCCGGTGAGCTGCAGGCGTTTCAGAGCGAGTACCAACCGAACGGTACGGTGGAGGTCGTGATCCGCTATGACGCGCGTCTGGTTCAGGGGCGCAGCCAGCGAATCCTTGCCAGCAAGCGCTTCGAGGTACGTCAGCCGCTGGCAGATCCACAGGTATCGGCCGTGGTGGCCGGCTTCGGCGCGGCCAACGATCGACTTGTCGCGCAGGTGGTGAACTGGACCGTTGCGCAAAGCGATCAGGCTCAGGCAAAGAACCAGTAGCAGACCAGGATGGCAGCAATGACACCGGACAGTTCGGCCAACAAGGCGCAACCGACTGCATGGCGTACGCGCTGGATGCCGACAGCGCCGAAATACACCGCCAGCACGTAGAACGTGGTTTCAGTGCTGCCCTGAACGGTGGCCGCTACCAGTGCCGGGAAGCTGTCCACGCCATGGGTCTGCATGGTCTCGATCAGCATCGCCCGCGCCGCACTGCCGGAGAACGGCTTGACCAATGCGGTTGGCAAGCCTTCGACGAAGCGGGTGTCCATGCCCATCCAGTTCACCACATGGCGAATGCCATCCAATGCCAGCTCCAGGGCACCGGAGGCGCGCAGCACACCAACGGCGACCAGCATGGCCACCAGGTAGGGCAACAGGCTCTTGGCCACGTCGAACCCTTCCTTGGCGCCTTCGACGAAAGCTTCATACACCTTCACCCGCTTCAGCGCACCGATCACCAGGAACAGCATGATCACCCCAAACAGCGTGAGGTTGCCGAGTACGGATGAGAGGCTGGCCAGCGCCGCAGCCGACAGGGTACCGAGGAAGGCCATGAAGCCGCCCAGCAACAGCGCACCCGGGATCATGTAGGCGAGCACCACCGGGTCCCACAGGCGCAAGCGCTGCATCACCGCCACCGACAGCAGCCCGACCAGGGTCGAGACGCTGGTCGCCAGCAGGATCGGCAGGAACACCAGGGTCGGGTCAGTAGCGCCCTGCTGGGCGCGGTACATGAAGATGGTCACCGGCAGCAGGGTCAGCGATGAGGCATTGAGCACCAGAAACAGGATCTGTGCATTGCTCGCGGTGGTGCTGCTGGGGTTGAGCTCCTGCAGGGCGCGCATGGCTTTCAGGCCGATCGGCGTAGCGGCGTTGTCCAGGCCCAGGCCGTTGGCAGCAAAGTTCATGGTGATCAGGCCCAGTGCCGGGTGCCCGGGCGGTACTTCTGGCATCAGCCGGGCGAATAGCGGGCCAAGCACTTTGGCCAGCCATTCCACGATACCGGCCTGTTCTGCGATCTTGAGGAAACCCAGCCAGAGGGTAAGGGTGCCGAACAGCAGGACCATGACTTCGACCGACAGCTTGGCCATGGCGAAGATGCTTTCGACCATCGCCGCGAAAATGCCGGCATTGCCGGCCAGCAGCCATTGGGCCAGGGCCGATACGGCCGCCACCAGGAAAAAGCCAAGCCAAAGGCCGTTCAGCATCCGTGTGTTCCCCCTGAAAAGTGCCTGAATGATAACGCACCGACGGCTGCTTTAGCCTGCGTTGGCGATATCACCGGTTCGCTGACGATATGGACCAGACAGACAGCAAAAAGCCCCGAATAAATCGGGGCTCATTGTGCGACGCGTCAGGTTCAGCGCTTGGCGGTCTCGCCAACCAGCGCCGCTTCCTTCTTGTCGGCGATCAGCGAGGCGTAGTACTGCTCGCCCTTGGCGGCGTCGTACATGCCTTCCCAACGCGCGATCACCAGTGCAGCCAGGGCATTGCCGACCACGTTCAGCGCGGTACGCGCCATGTCCATGATGCGGTCGACACCTGCGATGAAGGCCAGGCCTTCCAGCGGGATGCCCACGCTGCCCAGGGTCGCCAACAAGACCACGAACGATACGCCCGGCACACCGGCAATACCCTTGGAGGTCACCATCAGGGTCAGCACCAGCAGCAATTGCTGGCTCCAGGACAGGTCAATGCCGTACAGCTGGGCGATGAAGATCGCCGCGATGCTCTGGTACAGGGTAGAGCCGTCGAGGTTGAACGAGTAACCGGTCGGTACCACGAACGAGCAGATCGACTTCGGTGCACCGTACTTTTCCATCTTCTCGATGACGCGCGGCAGCACGGTCTCGGAGCTGGACGTGGAGTAGGCCAGGATCAGCTCATCTTTCATGATGCGCATGATCTTGATTACCGAGAAGCCGAACAGGCGGGCTACAAGGCCCAGCACCATGAAGGCGAAGAAGGCGATGGCGAAGTACACCAGCAGCACCAGCTTGGCCAGCGGCAGCAGCGAGCTGAAACCGAAGTTGGCGACCGTCACGGCGATCAGGGCGAATACGCCGATCGGGGCGTAGTTCATGATCATGTGGGTGACCTTGAACATGGTCTCCGACACGCCCTGGAAGGTGCGCACCAGTGGCTCGCGCAGGTCTGCCTGGAGGCTGGAAAGGCCCAGGCCGAACAGCACCGAGAAGAAGATGATCGGCAGCATCTCGCCACGCATCAGCGCCGCGAAGATGTTCGACGGAATCAGGTTCAGCAGGGTTTCGATGAACGCATGCTCATGCTGCACCTCGGCGGCGGTCGCCTGGTACTTGGAGATGTCCACGGTGCCCAAGGTGCTCATGTCGATGCCGGCGCCCGGGTGGAACAGGTTTGCCAGGACCAGGCCGACAACGATGGCGATTGTCGTGACCACCTCGAAGTAGATGATGGTCTTCAGGCCGATGCTGCCCAGTTTCTTCGCATCGCCAACCCCGGCGATGCCCACGATCAGCGAAGAAATCACGATCGGGACGACGATCATCTTGATCAGGCGAATGAAGATGTCACCGGCGGGCTGGAGAACGTTGCTGATCCACCATGCCTTTTCCGCACTGAAATGGTTCAGTAGCGCGCCGATTGCAACGCCCAGGACCAGACCGATGACGATCTGCCAGGCGAGGCTCAGTTTTGCCTTCTTCATGTCTTTACCCTTTGTTCTAGTGGTCACGGGCACCGACCGGAAAAGCACGTAACAGAGCCGTTGGCAACGTCACGGGCATCGTACAGCTTCCGTCCGGAGGCCTCATGTAAGGACACCGCAAGCGAGCGACAAGGCGCTCGGGCCAGCGAAAAGGCGGCAACTATTGCGATGGGCACGGACGAAATCTAATGCCGGAAGCGCATACCCCATACCGTTTCGGCATAGTGAAATGCGACAAAATGAGGCATTCGCAAGTCATTGATTTATAACGTTCGGAAACCCGAACAAGATCAAACCGCCAGATTTAGGCCGATTTGGCAGTGTGCAGAAGCGGGCATTGATGGCCTGTTCGACAATCCGAATGGCCGAAATGACACTTGGCCATGACCGGCCTGGAGGCAAAAAAAATGATGTGCGGTCGAGACAAAATGTGTCTCAAAGAGAAAAAGCTGAAAGGTGGGCTTTGAAACGAGGATGGCATCTCGGAAGCCAGGCCAGGTTTGAGTGGGAAAACTCTGTCCTGACCTGAACCTCCGATTTTGCCTTGCCTGACCCGGCCCATTATTGGAGGTACTCCCTGTACCCCTAGGCCACTCCGATCCTGCAACAATCAGAACAGCCCGGCCCCTTGGTCATGTGCAACCCCTCCTCGGGGCGGCGCATCATAGAAGCGAGAACTATAGAAAGGTTCCGCTTCTATTACGTGACAGTGCGCGACCTATCGTCCCTGACACTCAGTACCAGTTCGGGTCACGCTTGAGCTGTTCCTTCAGCATCGCCTGCATGCCTTCGTCCGGCTCACCCAGCCAACGATACTGCGCATGGCGGGTGGGAGACTTGTCGCTCGGCAGGCCTTCGGGGACCTCTACCAGCATTCCGTAGGCGTCATCCTTGTCCCAGCTGAACGCTACGATCAGGCGTTTGTAGGTGCAGTTGTCCTTGGATTCACACAGCGGGCCGACGAGGTATTTATCACCATCCTCGGTCACTGCAGACATCTGCTCCTGCGCACTGCCCGTCAGGTTGATCACCCAGTCGGGCAGGCGTTCCTCGCCTTCGATCGCGTCCTGCCAGGTTTCCCGGTATTCAGGGTCAGAACCAAGCAGCTGGTCGACCCTGACCTGGCCATCATTGGCCGCCATCGCCAGTGCGCTGCTACCCAACAGCAGGGCCGCAGCGATGGCGTTGCAGAGCTTCCTGCTCATCGTCAACCTCGACCACGTCCAAAGAAGAAGGAGGCTACGAACAGGACCAGGAAGACAATGAACAGGATCTTCGCGATACCCGTGGCAGCGCCGGCGATACCACCGAAGCCCAGTACAGCGGCGATGATGGCGATGATGAGGAAAGTGATAGCCCAACTCAGCATGATGCTTCTCCTTTCTTTTTTGAAATCGATCCGGCCGCTGTCAAAACTGCAGCGCCTTAAAATACCCAGCGTTGCTGGGGCACTACTTTTTCAACGGTGGCTGGCGAGGTATTGGCAGAAGGCAGCGTTTGGGCTGTCCTCACCAAAGTAGTGGCACGTGTCGCCTGGATCTGCGCTATCAGCGCAGTCTGCGCCGCAACCTGCTCAGTCAGTCGCGCGGTCTGCCAGCTGTAGTAAAAAAGGCCTGTGGCCAAAGTCAGCAGCAACGCCATCCCAAGTAACAGGAACTGGCGCAGTGGCAGTGCGGCGATCTGCGAACGGTTGACGGATTGGCGGTTCATGCCGGCTTCTCCTGCTGTAATTTTTCTATTCAAACCTGAACAGGTAATTGCAGCCTGCATGCCAGCCTTTCAATTTCAGATAAATCCTTATAAATCAGTAAGTTACATATCAATAGAGTTAAGCTGAAGGACGTATCCTGCACGATACCCGCCGTGGGGTCGTGCGTATTGCACGATTCATCCTTCAACCTTGGTGGCCACCTTCAGCAGATCGGCGTCCACCCCCCGCACTCCAATGATCTGGCGCGCGATCTCGACAGCGATGGTTTTCTGCTCGCTGCTGACCACCTCACCGGACAGCCGCACCATGCCTTGATCACTGGCTACCCGAATGTTCAGCCCATCAAGGTTGCGGCTGAAGCGCAAGCTGGTCTGGATCTTGTCGATCACCCAACTGTCGGTTGGCTGCGCCGCGGTGGACACCCCCACAGGCGTTTCGCGAGCCTGGGCCATGGCAGCCGAATCCAGACTGACCAGGTTGTTGACCAGGTACACACCGTCCGTGGTACGCGCTATCACACCGGCCAGGTCCTTGGCTTCAGCGCTGTCGACCTTGCCGCGCAGGGTAATCACACCCTCACTGCTCTGCACCTCGATAGGCGCCTTCTCTGTCGTACGGCTCCACAACAGCCGCGCACGGATGACGGCAGCCAATGTGGCATCCTCAAGACGCTGAGCGTAAGCCCTCAATTCGAGCGGGCGCTCTACCAGGCCGGGGTTGACCTGCAACTGGTTGTCTATCTGTTCGATGCCCCGAGTGGCCTGCGCGACGTGTTCGGCCAGCTGACGCTCGACCTCATTCTCGACCTCCCCTGTCAGGCGTGCCCGCTTTCCATCCACCTCGACTTCGATGCGAAACGGGTTGAGCATGCGATTGAGCGCCAGCGCCGTCTGCAACGAGCCCTCCAGGCGCGCGTCCTGAAGCGGATCAGCGAACGCTGGGCCGCAAATGGATAACAGGCTGGCTGCCAACACAGCCGTTCGAGTGGTAAAGGACATGACTGCACTCCTTCTGTAGGCTAAATCCACGAATCATCGCAACCAATGTGCCACCGCAATGCTCTAAGGCAATCATTGAGATACGCGGGTTCACGGCATTCTTTGGCCATTGGCTAGCATGCATAGGACAGAATCCTTCAGAATTGACCATGCAACTTGCCCGATTTTTCCCACACTAAATGAAGATCTTTCCCAAAGGAGCGCTGGAAATGGAATCAGCCCAGGACAACCAAGGCCGTATTCTGCTCGTGGATGACGAGTCCGCGATCCTGCGTACCTTCCGCTACTGCCTCGAAGATGAGGGCTACAGCGTGGCCACGGCCAACAGTGCCGCGCAGGCCGAAGCCTTGCTCCAGCGCCAGGTGTTCGACCTGTGCTTCCTCGACCTGCGCCTGGGTGAAGACAACGGCCTGGATGTCCTGGCACAGATGCGCATTCAGGCACCGTGGATGCGGGTGGTGATCGTCACGGCGCATTCGGCCATCGACACTGCGGTCGACGCGATTCAGGCCGGTGCCGCCGACTACCTGGTAAAACCCTGCAGCCCCGACCAGTTGCGCCTGGCCACTGCCAAGCAGCTGGAAGTCCGCCAGTTGTCGGCACGCCTGGAGGCGCTCGAAGGTGAAATACGAAAGCCCAAGGACGGCCTGGACTCGCACAGCCCGGCAATGATGGCCGTGCTGGAGACCGCACGCCAGGTGGCGACCACCGATGCCAACATCCTCATCCTTGGCGAATCGGGCACCGGCAAGGGCGAACTGGCCCGCGCGATTCACAGCTGGAGCAAGCGCACACGCAAGGCTTGCGTGACCATCAACTGCCCGTCGCTGAACGCCGAGCTGATGGAGAGCGAACTGTTCGGCCACACCCGCGGCGCGTTCACGGGCGCCAGTGAAAGCACGCTGGGCCGCGTCAACCAGGCCGATGGTGGCACGCTGTTCCTCGACGAGATCGGCGATTTCCCTCTGACATTGCAGCCCAAATTGCTGCGTTTCATCCAGGATAAAGAGTATGAGCGGGTGGGCGACCCTGTCACCCGGCGCGCCGATGTGCGCATCCTCGCGGCGACCAACCTGAACCTGGAAGAGATGGTCCGCGAAGGCCGCTTCCGTGAGGACTTGCTCTACCGCCTGAACGTCATCACCTTGCACCTGCCGCCCCTGCGCGAGCGCAGTGAGGACATCCTTACCCTGGCCGATCGCTTCCTCGCCCGGTTCGTCAAGGATTACGCGCGACCTGCGCGCGGCTTCAGCGACGAAGCCCGCGCCGCACTGCTCAATTACCGCTGGCCGGGCAATATTCGCGAACTGCGCAACGTGGTCGAACGCGCCAGCATCATCTGCCCCCAGGAGCGCGTGGAAATCGTCCACTTGGGTATGGGCGAGCAACCGGCAAGCAACGCGCCCCGTGTAGGTGCGGCGCTGAGCCTGGATGAACTGGAGCGGGCCCACATAGGCGCGGTGCTGGCAGCCAGTGACACACTGGACCAGGCCGCCAAGACCTTGGGTATCGATGCCTCGACCCTGTACCGCAAGCGTAAGCAGTACAACCTATGAGATGGCCGATGAAGCTGCGTACGCGGCTCTTCCTCAGCATTTCAGCGCTGATAACAGTCGCTCTGCTGGGCCTGATGCTGGGTTTGGTCAGCGTCTTGCAAATGACCGCCGCCCAGCAAGCGTCGGTGCACAATACCACCCATGTTCTGGAAATAGGCTTGAAGCTACGGCAGAACCTGGGCGAGCAGCTGATGCTGATCCTCGATGCGCAAACTTCGCCCCAGAGCCTGCGAGCGCTGCAAGACAATTTCCAGGACCTGCTTGACCAAGGGCTCGCACAAGGCGGTGAACGTACCGGCTTCAGCAAGGCCAGCAGCAACTACCAGGCCTTCCTGAGTGCCTATCGCCAAAGCCCTGCCCCGGCAAACAGCATGGGTGCCGACCAGCCACTGGGCGCCGCGTTCAACCAGGTGCGCACCGACCTGATCGATTCGCACAAGCTTGCCATCGATTACATCACCCGCAGCGAACAGATGTCACGCGACCGCGCTTTGCTGGTCAGTGGTGTACTCGGCCTGACGGGCTTGGTTGTGCTGATGCTCGGCTTCTTTACCGCACACAACATCGCCCGCCGCTTCGGGCAACCCATCGAAGCCTTGGCCAAGGCCGCAGATCAACTCGGCCAAGGTAACTTCGATGTCACCTTACCCGTCAGCCAAGCCATAGAAGTCAACCAGCTGACCCGCCGCTTCGGGGTGATGGCAGAGGCGTTGCGCAAGCACCAGGAGACCAATGTCGATGAACTGCTGGCTGGCCAACAACGCCTGCAGGCTGTGCTCGACAGCATCGACGATGGCTTGCTGATCATAGACCGCCAAGGCCACCTGGAGCATCTCAACCCAGTCGCCCAGCGCCAGCTCGGCTGGAGCAACAACCGCCTGGGCAGCCCTTTGGCAGAAGCGCTGCAGCGCCCAGAGCTGGAGCAACAGCTGCGTCAGGTGCTGCGTGGCGGCAGCCTGGACCGTCCACCTGAGGACCTGAGCATAGAGGTCGATGACGAGTCACGCTTGCTGTCCTACAGCCTGACCCCGGTCAGCCACCCGCAAGGGCCGATCCTCGGCGCCGTGATGGTGCTGCACGATGTGACCGAGCAGCGCGCGTTCGAACGTGTGCGTAGCGAATTCGTGCTGCGCGCCTCACATGAACTGCGTACGCCGGTCACCGGCATGCACATGGCCTTCGGCTTGCTGCGAGAACGCGTGAAGTTTCCACCGCAGGCGCGTGAAAATGACCTGATGGAGACCATCAGCGAGGAAATGCAACGCCTGACCCAGCTGATCAACGACCTGTTGAATTTCTCTCGCTACCAGAGCGGCCTGCAAAAACTCGAACTCGCCCCCTGCGCCATCGACGAACTGCTCGAACGTGCCCAGGTACGGTTCAGCGAGCAGGCATCGGTCAAGCAGATCGAGCTGATCAAGGCGCTGGAGCCACCGCTGCCTCGGATCCAGGCCGACATCGCCCAACTGGATCGGGTGCTCGACAACCTGCTGCACAACGCCATTCGGCATACCGCCAGCGGCGGGCGAATCCGTCTCCATGCGCGACGCCACGCGGAACGCGTCATCATCAGCGTGGAGGACAATGGCGAAGGCATTGCCTACGGACAGCAGGGGCGCATTTTCGAACCCTTTGTGCAGGTCGGGCGCAAAAAGGGCGGGGCCGGGCTGGGGCTGGCATTGTGCAAGGAAATCGTGCAATTGCACGGCGGCCGCATGGGGGTCTTCTCCCGGCCTGGACAGGGGACGCAGTTCTACATGGCCCTTCCGGTCTGACGCTTGAGCTGAAGGTCGTTGGGGGCAACGCCTGGCCGGCCCCTGCACGTTCGCTCAAGGTTCATCGTCTAGCCGCGGCCTTCGGACCTGCCGCCCTCGCGTCACCAGCTCGACGAACTGCCGGGCATTGAGCGGATGGGCGAACAGCCAGCCCTGGCCATAGTTGACACCTTCACTGTTGAGCAGCACCGCCTGGGCCTCGCACTCTATGCCTTCGGCTATCACCCGCAGATGCAGGTCATGGGCCATGCGAATGATATGAGGCGCCACACCACTGCTGGCAGCATCATGCCCAAGCGCGTCGATGAAAGCCTTGTCGATCTTCAGGCAGTCCACCGGTAAGGTCTGCAGATAAGCCAGGCTGCAGTAGCCAGTGCCGAAGTCATCGATCAACACCTGATGCCCCACCGAGCGAAGCGCTTGCAGGTTGTCACGGGCCACCACCACATCGATCAGCCCCCGTTCGGTAACCTCGAAGGCGATCTGGCTGGCAGCCACCCGGTGCAGTGCCAGCAACCGCGCCGCCACCCGGCCAATGCGCGGGACCATCACGTCACAGGCGGCCAGGTTCACCGAGATATAAAGGTTGCGGTGCGAACGCAGCAACTGGCCAAGTTGCTCCAGTACCCGTTGCAGCACGAAATCGGTGATCTGGCGAATCTGCCCGGTATTTTCGGCCAGCGGAATGAACAGGTCCGGGCTGGTCAGGGTCCCGTCCGGACGCCGCCAGCGCACCAGCGCCTCAGCGCCAACGCAGCGCCGGCTGTCGAGTTCGATGATCGGCTGATAAAGCACCTGCAGTTCACCACGGCGCAGCGCGTTCTGCAGCTCGGAACTCATGGAGCGCCGCTGCAGGATCAGTTGCAACACCAGCCAGCCGATACAACAGGCAGCCAGAACACTACCGGGGAACAGCAACCAGAGCATGCCGTTCATCCTCAGTGGCAGGCTGGCACGCGGAGCGATCAGCACCAGCTGGTAATCGGGCGACTTGGTCGGCATTCGATAGACAAGGCGGTCGTGCAGTTCGAACAACGAGTTGCCGCTGGGTGGCGGCCAATGCTCAGCGGGCGGCCAGACTTGTGGCGGGCCCAGCACGGGTATCGCTCTGGTGCCATTGTCCAGCACCACCAACAGGCTACCGCCCGGCGGCAGGTCAACCACGTCGGTCAAGTGCCCGCGCGAGGTAGAGACCAGGAAATTGCCGCGTGCAAGCATCAACGCGGCAAGGTTCTCGTTGGGTTCGGTGGTGGTATTGAGCCAATAGCTGTAGGTCGGGCCCTGGATGTCCGGCGCCCGCGTGGGCACGAAAGCGCGTGCCCCGCCGCGGTTGGAGCAGGCGACGTTGACGTCTACATACGCCGCCTCATAAATGAAACGCGAGCCCAGCCCAACCTGCTGCAACAACGCCAGCATCGCCGGGCTGCATCCGCGCAATGGCTGCGCCTGCAGGTCATCGACCCCCTCACGCAATTGGCCGAAAACCTGCTCGAGGCGGTCAAGAAAACGCTCGCCCTGAGCATTCATCTGCGCACTCTCGCTCTGCTTCATCTGCTGCAGCGCAATACCGATACTGGCAGTCAGCAACACGGCGGCGCTGGCCAACGCTGCCAAAGAGGCCAGCATCCAGGGACGGTAAAAAAATTGGCGCAACGCAGTTATCAGAGCCGACATGGGCAGCATCCAGTTGATATACAGGGTATAGCAACTGAATGGCGTATTGGCTTGGCCGTTTGGCGGAGCCCAGGGCGCGAAGGTTCAGCGCTTGCGGTTGAGCACTTGCAGCATGGCGGCTGTCTGCGCATCGGGCAGCCCGTCGAAGTGCTGTGGCCGGAAACGCATCTGGAACGCCGCAATGACATGGCGGGTAGCGACATCGAGCTGCCCGGTCTGTTCGATGGCGTAGCCGAAGCGTGCCAGTTCTTGCTGGTACCAGCCTATGCTCGGCGGGTTGACGTTGAAATACGCCTGCTGGCGCGCCACGGCGTCGGGCTCTGGCCATACCCCAAGCCCCGCATCGGCCAGACGCTTCCAAGGGAACAGCGGCCCCGGGTCCAGTTTGCGCAAGGGTGCGATATCACTGTGGCCAACGATATGGCTAGGGTCGATGTTGTTACGTTTGACGATGTCCTTGAGCAGCGCGATCAGAGACTGAATTTGCGCTTCGCTGTAGGGGTACCAGACTCGCCCGTTGGGCGTGGTGTCGAAGCCTGGGTTGACGATCTCGATACCGATCGAGCTCGAATTCAGCCAGGTTCGCCCCTGCCATTGGCTGTCCCCGGCATGCCAGGCACGGCGGCTTTCATCGACCAGTTGATACACCGTGGCCGGGCCATCTCCGATCAGGTAGTGGCTGCTGACCTCGCCGTGGGTCAGCAGCGCCAGCGAGCGCTCCAGCGAGGCATTGGTGTAATGCAGCACGACGAACTGGATGCGGTTGTCCTGGTTGGCCGAGGGGTGGCTGCGGTCGATACGCAGGCCGGTCGAACAACCGGCCAGAACGATTAGCAAAAATGCAGTGAACAACGCTTTCATGGAAGAAGCCAGGGTGGTTAGCCAGTGACGCTCTAGCATAACGTATGCGCCCCCGGCTCACCCGCTCAGCTTTGTTCCACCCGATTACGGCCCAGGTCCTTGGCCCGGTACAGCGCCGCATCCGCACGCTTGAGCACCTGATCACCGCGCTCACCCGAGCGGAATGCGCTCAAACCGATGGAGGCAGTGATCACCACCCGTTCGCCCTTGAAATGGAACGGACACGCTTCGATCGCGGCACGCAGCACCTCGGCCACTTGGGCAGCGACGGTGGGTGAGGTCTGCGCCAGTAACAGTACGAACTCCTCGCCGCCGAACCGGGCGATGAAATCGCGCGGACGCAGGCGCTTGCGCAACTGGTCAGCGACGATCTTCAGCACCTTGTCACCCGCCAGATGGCCATAGCTGTCATTGATGCGCTTGAAGTGGTCCAAGTCCAGGATCGCCATCGCCAAATGGCCGCCGTTCTCCTGCCAGGCCTGCATTTCGCGCTCTACCTGCTCGCTCCAGGCCGCACGATTGGGCAGCCCGGTCAGCGGGTCGATCAATGCCTTCTGCCGCTGTTCCTCAAGGTGTTCGCGGTAGCCGAGGGCCTCTTGCTCCATGTTGGCGACGCGCTCGGCCAAGCCCTGTAGTCGCCCGGCGAGCTCCTGTTCGCGACGGTCACGCTCATGCTGATGCTCATCCATCGTGCCCAGCAGCCCTTCCAGGCGGTTCTCGAGAATGTGCTTGAGGCTGTCCACATCGACTGCCCCTTGCACGCTGCTTTGCAGGCCATCGACCTGCTCACGCAGCTGGCTGTCCAGTTCGCGAGCAGCAGAACTGTTGTCGGCATGACCGGCACTGGCTTCATGAAGGTGGCTCTGGAAGCTTTCCAGGCGCTCATTGAGCTGCTGCAGGTAAGTCTCGAATTCGTGCTGCCCGCTGTCGGTGATCGCCAGCATGAGCACGGCCAGGTCATCGAGCACCGGGATCAGCTCGTACCAGTTCAGCCCCCGCGCCACGCGCTCGCGCATCTGCAGTGCCTGGGCTTTGTGGCGTTCCGGCAGGCTGAGGTCATCGAGCAGGCCGATCAGGGTTTGCTCGATATGCGCGGCAACCTGGCTGTAGGGCGGCTCGACTGCGTCAGGGAGCGAATAGGGCCCGTCTTCGCCGAAGGTTTCTTCCAGGGGTTTCAGCGCTTGTGGCTCATCGGCCTGCAGTGGCAGCTCGGCCCGAACGCCTTCGGGGCGCTGCGGCTCCTCAGCGCAGTCGGGTGCGACATCGTCCATTGCTGGGGCCGATGCCGGCGGCTCAGGTTCGCTTGGGGCGGGCGGTGCGGCAACAGGCGTTGCAGGCACCACAGGTTCGGGGTGATCAACCTCAGGCGCTGCCAGCGGCTGGAGCTCGTCGATATCCCGGGGTGGCAGATCAACCAGGACCGGCCCGTCCGGCAATGGCTGCAGTTCAGGCTCAGCGATCGCAGAAGGGGCCGATGGCTCCACAGCGCTCCCACCTGGTTCGCTATCGCGGTTGCCGAACAAACGTTGCAAAAAGCCCGGCCTGGCCTCCTCATCCGGCCTGTCCAAAGAGGACAGCGCCCTCCCCTGCAAACCGCTCAGCTCTGCGAGCAGCGGCGGCAGCTCGCGCGACTGGCTGACGCCGCCGTCGAGTTTCTTCGCCAGTTTCTTGAGCGACCGCGTCACGTCACCGGACAACGGCAGGCCTTGCAGCTGCGTCACGAGCGCAGTCAGGGCATCGCTGACCTGGTTCATGCGGGTTTCGCGGCGCTGCTCGGAGTCGAGCACGGCCTTTTCAAGACGCGGGATCAACCCGGCAAGGCCAGCATCCATGTCGTCGCGGCGAATGACCTCACGCATTTCCTTCATGCACTGGTCCACTGCCTTGTCGCTGCCTTCAGCGGCCAAGGTACTGCGCACCAGGCCTCGACGCAGCAGGTCAAGCCGCGCGGCCCATCGCCGCTCCAGCTTCTCCTGCTGTTCGATGCTTTTAAGGTATTTTTCTTTCCAGCGCTCGGCTTCTTCGGTCATGCCTGGATCCGCAACGGGTGATGCATCGGTGGGCTGTGGTTACACGCTGTCGGCGCACGGCGGGAACTCTTGAATGCTCCATGGCCTTTTGCTGATCTAGCTCAGGACCGGAAGCGTATCCACAGTCAATGCATCAGGCAATCGGATCTCTACGGCGACCGGGAGATGGTCGGAAATAGGCTGGGCCAGTACCTCGACCCGCTCCAGGGTCAGGCTCGGGCTGAGCAGGATGTGGTCCAGGCAACGCTGCGGGCGCCAGCTGGGAAAGGTCGCTTCGACCTGCGGGGCGATCAGGCCCAGATCACGCAGGGGGGAATGGTCGAGCAAGTCATTGGCATGGGTATTCATGTCGCCCATCAGAACCTGGTGGCGGTATCCACCGATCAGTTCACGGATGTAGGCGAGCTGGCGAGCACGGGTCTTGGCACCCAGCGCAAGATGCATCATGACCACGATCAGGGCGTCCTCGCCTTCACCGAAGCGCACCAGGATCGCACCGCGACCGGAGGGGCCGGGCAGAGGATGATCTTCCAACAGGTGCGGCTTGAGGCGGCTGAGTACGCCGTTGCTGTGCTGGGCGAAATGCCCAAGGTTACGGTTGAGCTGCTGGTACCAGTAAGGGAAGCCCCCCAACTGGGCCAGGTGCTCCACCTGGTTGACGTAACCGGAACGAAGGCTGCCGCCATCGACCTCCTGCAAAGCCACCAGGTCGAAATCGTTGAGCAGGTCGCCGATTTTCTGCAGATTGCCGGCGCGCCCGGTGTGCGGCAGCAGGTGCTGCCAGCTGCGGGTCAGGTAATGCCGATAGCGTTCGGTACTGATGCCGACCTGGATATTGAAGCTGAGCAGCCGCAGGCGACCATCTTCCGGCAGGCCATTGGCCTGCAGATGATGCTCGTTGACCTGCGGCTGGTGCAGGCCAACACCACGCGCGGTTCTGAACCGGGGCATGGGTTCGCCGCTTACTTAGCGGCGCGCTCCTTGTCGATCAGCTGGTCGGCGACATTCAGCACGCCTTCCGGGCCTTTAGCGGTGCCGAGGTCAAAACGGTACTTGCCGTTCACCACCATGCTAGGTACGCCAGTGATTTCGTACTTTTTCGCCAGCTCCTTGGCCTGATTGACCTGGCCCTTGATGGCGAACGAGTTGAAGGTGGCGAGGAATTTATCCTTGTCGACGCCTTGGGTGGCGAGGAAGTCAGCCATGTCGTCGGGATCGGTCAGGCGCTTGTGCTGGTTCTGGATGGCATCGAACACCGCAGCGTGAACCTTGTGCTCCACGCCCATGGCTTCGAGGGTCAGGAACATCTGGCCGTGGGCATCCCATGGCCCGCCGAACATCGCCGGCACGCGTTTGAAGTTAACGTCCTTCGGCAGTTTTTCAACCCAAGGGTTGATCACCGGTTCGAAGTGGTAGCAATGAGGGCAGCCGTACCAGAACAGCTCGACCACTTCGATCTTGCCGGGAACGGACACCGGAACAGGGTTGCTCAGCTCGAGGTATTCCTTGCCGGCTGTGGCAGGCTCCGCAGCCTGAACGGCGGACATACCGAATACGCTGGCGGCGACCAGCGCAGCGCTGAGAATCAGTTTACGCATGCTTTACTCCTGAGCAGTCTTTGGTCGCCTCTACACGACCTGTATTGAGACAGGTCGGGACGGGCCCGAGTTCTGTAGTGTACCGGCTGCGGACCGAAAAAAGGGCGGTCCGCGCCGCCCTTTCATCTTTAGCGTTGCAGCATTAACCGAATGTTAATGCGCAGCTATCTCAGTGAAGGCCCTGGATATAACTGGCCAACGCTTCGATATCATGGTTGCTCAGCTTGCCGGCTATGGTCCGCATGGTCATGGCATCACCATCATTGGTGCGGTTGCCCTCGCGGAAGTCGGTGAGCTGCTTGGTCACGTATTGCGAATGCTGGCCACTCAGGTGCGGGAAGCCGGCCAGCGCGATGCCTGCGCCATTGGGGGAGTGGCAACCGGTGCAGGCAGGCATGCCTTTTTCCAGATCGCCACCATTGAACAGCGCCCGGCCACGCTCGACCAACTTGGGGTCGGCGGCGCCGACGCTGCCTTTCTGGCTGGCGAAGTACGCGGCGATGTCGGCCAGGTCCTGATCGTTGAAGTTGGCCAGCATGCCGGTCATCTCCAGCACGGTACGCTTGCCGGACTTTATGTCATGCAACTGTTTTTCGAGATAGCGCTGGCCCTGGCCGGCCAGTTTGGGGAAGTTGGGCGCCAGGCTATTGCCGTCGGGGTTGTGGCAGGCACCACAGATGGCGGTTTTGGCCTGGCCGGCGGCGGCATCGCCTTTGATAGTTTCTGCAGCAGTGGCCGCACCTGCGACGCCCATGGTCAACAGCAGACTCACGACTAGTTTGTTCATCAGCTAATCCAACACGGCTAAGGGTGAAATGTTATGTATCGGGACTGCCGCTCATCCAAAGGATGACCAAACGGTAGTCCTCGGCACTGCAGTCCATGCACAATCCACGCGGCGGCATAGCCTTGAAACCCTGAGTCACATGAGCCGTGAGCACCTCCATGCCTTGCGCCAGCCTTGGCTCCCAAGCTGCCCGGTCACCCTTCCTGGGCGCCTGTGGCAACTGTCCGGCGTGACAGGCCGCACACGTGCGGTTGTACAACGCCTCGGGATCCTGTGTAGCCTGTGCGCTGAAAAACGGCAGGAACATACCGACAGCTAGCAGCCATTTCGCCATGCGAAACGACCTGACAGGGTTGGGGGACGCGCTGCGTTCTGATGCGCGAGCTATTGTTCGACACCCCATGCCCGTTCTCCTTCGCTGGGAGAATGAGCACACAAATACTGGGGCATTATATACTTCCGCCATCCAAACGGAAACGACACCGCTTGCCGGCCTAGGCTTTGGCAACACCCACATCGGATATCCCATGCAAGTCAAGAACCCCATCCTCGGCCTCTGCCAGAAAGCCACCTTCGCCCTCAGCGCTGCCAAGGTCGAACAATGCCCGGACGACCAGGGTTACGAGGTGGCTTTCGCCGGCCGCTCCAACGCCGGCAAATCCAGCGCCCTGAATACCCTGACTCATGCCAGCCTGGCGCGAACCTCGAAAACCCCAGGGCGCACCCAGCTGTTGAATTTCTTCAGTCTGGACGATGAACGGCGTTTGGTCGACCTGCCCGGTTACGGATATGCAAAAGTCCCGATCCCGCTCAAGCAGCACTGGCAGCGTCACCTGGAGGCCTACCTGGGCAGCCGCGAATGCCTGCGCGGCGTCATCCTGATGATGGATGTGCGCCACCCGATGACCGACTTCGACAAGATGATGCTCGACTGGGCCCGGGCAAGCGGCATGCCGATGCACATCCTGCTGACCAAGGCCGACAAGCTGACCCACGGCGCAGGCAAGAACACACTGCTCAAGGTGCAGTCGGAGATCCGCAAAGGTTGGGGGGATGGCGTGACCATCCAACTGTTCTCGGCACCCAAGCGCCTGGGGCTGGAAGAGGCCTACAAAGTGCTGGCGGGCTGGATGGAGCTGGAAGACAAGCCGGTAGCCTGAGGCGACTTCATCGCCGGCAGGCCGGGTTGCTCACCCTGTGGGCGCCGGCTTCCTGGCGAAGGCCGGCATCGCCAGGGCAAATTCCGGGCAAAAAAAACCCCGGACTTCGTATGGGGAGGGGGAAGTTCGGGGTTCAAGTCTGGACCGCTAGGGCGGGGTCCAGGTATCTGCCAACACTTAACACAACATAGGAGCATCGAAGGGCTTCACCAGCCATTCAGTTACTCTGAGTCCCGCTTCACCGGTTTAGTTCCAGAGCCCTCAAAACTATTTGCGATAGTTTCATGAAACCGTGGTACTAGTGGCATCGAGCCATGCCAGGATCCGCGTCACTGCAACCCGGATCCTACACAGGTTTCTCTGCTCAATCAGTGAGCTTCGTCCCAATTCGAACCAACGCCAACCTCGACCAGCAGCGGTACATCCAGTTGCGCGGCCTTACTCATGTGCCCGCGAATTTCATCTTTCACCTGCTCGACCAGGTCCTCGCGCACTTCAAGCACCAGTTCGTCGTGGACCTGCAGGATCACCCGCGCATCGAGGCCGCTTTCGCTGAGCCAGTTGTCCACGTTGACCATTGCCCGTTTGATGATGTCGGCGGCGGTACCCTGCATCGGGGCGTTGATCGCCGTGCGCTCGGCGCCCTTGCGCAGGGCCGGGTTCTTGGCGTTGATGTCCGGCAGGTAAAGCCTGCGGCCGAACAAGGTCTCGACGAAGCCTTGCTCGGCAGCCTGGGCCCGGGTGCGTTCCATGTAGGCCAGGACGCCCGGGTAGCGGGCAAAATAGCGGTCGATGTAATCCTGCGACTGCTTGCGGTCTACGCCGATCTGCTTGGCCAGGCCGAAGGCGCTCATACCGTAGATCAGGCCAAAGTTGATGGCTTTCGCACTACGACGCTGATCGGTGGTGACCGCTTCCAGGGCCACGCCAAACACTTCCGCCGCCGTGGCACGGTGCACATCCAGATTGTTGCGGAAGGCATGCAGCAGGCCTTCGTCCTTGGCCAGATGGGCCATGATGCGCAGTTCGATCTGCGAATAATCCGCCGCCAGCAACTTGTAGCCCGGGCTGGCGATGAACGCCTGGCGGATACGCCGGCCTTCGGCGGTACGGATAGGGATATTCTGCAGGTTAGGGTCGCTGGACGACAGGCGCCCGGTGGCGGCCACGGCCTGCTGGTAGGACGTATGGATACGCCCGGTTCGCGGGTTGATCTGGCCCGGCAACTTGTCGGTGTAAGTGCTCTTGAGCTTGCTCAGGCTGCGGTACTGCATCAGTACCTCCGGCAACGGGTAGCCTTGCTCGGCCAACTCGTCCAGTACCGCTTCGGCCGTGGATGGCTGGCCCTTGGCGGTCTTGCTCAGCACCGGCATGCCGAGCTTGTCATAGAGAATAGAGCCGAGCTGTTTGGGCGAACCGAGGTTGAATGCCTCACCCGCCAACTCATAGGCCCGACGCTCGAGGTCGGCCATTTTGACGCCCAACTCCCCGCTCTGAATCTGTAACAAGGCAGCATCAACCAGCGCGCCCTGGCGCTCGATCTTGGCCAGCACCGGCACAAGCGGCATCTCGATATCCATCAGCACCGGCTGCACGCTCGGGGTCTGCGCAAGGCGGGCCTGCAGCGCCTGATGCAAGCGCAGGGTAATGTCGGCGTCTTCGGCAGCGTAAGGGCCGGCCTTGTCCAGGTGGATCTGGTTGAAGGTCAGCTGTTTGGCGCCTTTGCCGGCGATGTCTTCGAAAGCGATGGTGGCGTGGTCGAGGTACTTCTGCGCCAGGCTGTCCATATCATGACGGGTCGCAGTGGAGTTGAGCACATACGATTCAAGCATGGTGTCATAGGCCACGCCCTGGATGTGGATCGCCGGCGAGCCATTGGCAAGGATGTTGATATCGTACTTGGCGTTCTGCCCTACCTTTGCCTTGGCCGGGTCTTGCAGAAGCGGCTGCAACGCCAGCAACACGGCTTCGCGATCCAGCTGCAGCGGCGCGCCTTCGTAGTCGTGAGCCAACGGTACGTAAGCCGCTTCATGGGGTTCGACAGCGAAGGACAGGCCGACCAGCTGCGCCTTTTGCGCATCGAGGCCGGTGGTCTCGGTGTCGAAGGCGAACAGCGGTGCCTGACGCAGCTTCTCCAGCCAGGCGTCGAAGCGAGCCTGATCGAGGATGGTTTCGTAGTTGGGCTCGACCTTGGCCGCAGGCGCCTGCACGGGTGCAACTTCATCGCCGGCCCTGGCCGCGTCCCGCTGCACGTCGGCGATCCAGCTCTTGAATTCCATCTCGGTATAAAGCGCCAGCAGTGCTTCACGGTCCGGCTCGCCGCACACTAGCGCATCTACCTCGATATCCAGCGGCACGTCGACTTTGATGGTCGCCAGTTCGTAGGACAGGAACGCCGCATCACGGTGCTCTTCGAGCTTGGCCGGCAGGGTCTTGGCGCCACGGATCGCCAGCGCCGGCACCTTGTCCAGGTTGGCGTACAGGTCGCTGAGGCCGCCACCGATGCCGGTCAGCAGCCCAACGGCGGTTTTTTCACCGACCCCAGGTACGCCCGGGATGTTGTCGACCTTATCGCCCATCAGGGCGAGGAAGTCGATGATGTGCTCCGGGCCGACGCCAAACTTCTCATGCACGCCAGCTACATCCAGCACACTGCCGGTCATGGTGTTGACCAGGGTAACGTGGCCGTCTACCAGCTGCGCCATGTCCTTGTCACCGGTCGAGATGATCACTGGGCGCCCCTTTGCCGCACTGCTGCGCGCCAGCGTGCCGATCACGTCGTCGGCCTCGACCCCCTCGACGCACAGCAGCGGGTAACCCAAAGCCTTGACGCTGGCATGCAGCGGCTCCACCTGTACCCGCAGGTCGTCTGGCATGCTGGGGCGGTTGGCCTTGTACTCGGCGAACATGGCATCGCGGAAGGTACCGCCCTTGGCATCGAACACCACGGCGAACAGGCTGTCGGGGTATTGCTTGCGCAGGCTCTTGAGCATGTTCAGCACACCCTTGACCGCGCCGGTGGGCATGCCCTTGGAAGTGGTCAACGGCGGCAGCGCGTGGAAGGCGCGGTAAAGGTAGGAGGAACCGTCCACCAGGACGAGGGGCGCTTGGCTCATGAGCAGAATCAACCTTTTCGGCGGGTCCGGAGCTAGAATAGCCGGATCAATGACGACAAAGGGACAAGGTTATCATGCGTACACTCAATCGCCTGTTACTGCTCGGCCTGTTGGCAACCATGCCTGTCGTCACCCTGGCAGCGGATGACGCTCCCTCGGCAGATCCCGAGGTAACCATTCGCACCGAAGGCGATAAAACCATCCAGGAATACCGGCAAAACGGCTTCCTGTATGCGATCAAGATCACGCCGAAAAACGGCAAGCCTTATTTTCTGGTACGCGCCGATGGCTCTGATGGCAATTTCATTCGTTCCGACCAACCGGACATGCTGATCCCGTCCTGGAAGATCTTCGAGTGGTAATCTGACGCGTATCGTTCACATCAACCTGGCACTTCCCGGCGGAAGTGCCCGTATGGGCATTCTTTCATCATGTCAGTCTTCACCCCCGTGACCCGGCCTGAGCTGGAAACCTTTCTGGCGCCGTATCAGCTGGGCCGTCTGCTCGACTTCCAGGGCATTGCCGCCGGCACCGAAAACAGCAATTTCTTCGTCAGTCTCGAACAGGGGGAGTTCGTCCTGACGCTGATCGAGCGCGGCCCCAGCGAGGACATGCCGTTCTTCATCGAGCTGCTCGACACGCTGCACGCCGCCGATATGCCGGTGCCTTACGCCCTACGTGACCGTGACGGCAATGGCCTGCGCGAGCTGTGCGGCAAGCCGGCACTGCTGCAGCCGAGGCTGTCGGGCAAGCACATCAAGGCGCCGAACAACCAGCACTGCGCCCAGGTAGGTGAGCTGCTGGCGCACATCCACCTGGCCACCCGCGAGCACGTCATCGAGCGCAAGACCGATCGCGGCCTGGACTGGATGCTCGCCAACGGTGCCGAGCTGATGCCACGGCTCTCGGCAGACCAGGTTGCCTTGCTGCAGCCAGCGCTGGACGAAATCATCGCGCACAAAGCGCAGATCCTGGCATTGCCCCGGGCCAACCTGCATGCCGACCTGTTCCGCGACAACGTGATGTTCGAAGGCACCCACCTGACCGGCGTCATCGACTTCTACAATGCCTGCTCAGGGCCGATGCTGTACGACATCGCCATCACCGTGAATGACTGGTGCCTGGATGAAACCGGTGCGATCGATATGCCGCGTGCCCAGGCCCTGCTGGCGGCCTATGCCGCGCTACGGCCGTTCACGGCAGCCGAGGCCGAGCTCTGGCCGCAGATGTTACGGGTAGGGTGCGTGCGTTTCTGGCTGTCGCGTTTGATCGCGGCCGAGTCGTTTGCCGGGATGGATGTGATGATCCATGACCCTGCCGAGTTCGAAGTGCGTCTGGCGCAGCGCCAGCAAGTGGCCCTGCACCTGCCGTTCGCACTCTGATCTCAGTGCCCTGACGCTGGCAAGCCAGCCCCACAGGTGCCGCACAGCGCTTGAATGCCATGCGGTCGAAGTGGGGCTGGCTTGCCGACGACAGGCCAGTACAGGCGCTAGAGCTGCTCCAGGCACCCTGCCAGGTCACCGCCCAGCTTTTCCAGCAAACGCTCGTAGCCCTGGGCATCCACTGGGTCATTCCCGCCCAATGCATCCAGTTCCGCCAAGCGCACCGGCAGCCCGGCCGTCAGCGTTTCAGCCAAGCGCGGCCGCAGCGGCGGCTCACTGAACACGCAGGTTTTGCCCACTTCCTGCAGGCGCTTGCGCATGGCCGCGACATGCTGCGCGCCAGGCTGCACCTCGGCGGCCACACTGAACACACCCGTGTGCTTGAGCCCATAAGCAGACTCGAAGTAGTCAAAGGCTTCGTGGAACACGAAGTAAGGCTTGTCGGCAACACCCGCCACCCGCGCCTTGATGCGTGCATCCAGGCTATCGAGGCGCCCGGTGAAGGCTTTCAGGTTGCTCTGGTAGCGCGCAGCGTTGGCAGGGTCCGCAGACGCCAGGTCCGCTGCCATCTTCGCCGCAATCACCCTGGCGTTGACTGACGACAACCACAGATGCGCGTCCAGGCTGCCCGGACGATGATCATGGTCATGATCGTCATGCGCTGCTTCATCGTGTGAATGGCTGTCCTCGCCAAAGTGACGCAGGTGCATACCCGGTAACGACTGCACAGCCACGACAGGCTTGCTGCGGCTGCCCAGCACCCGCGGCAGGAAGCCTTCCATGTCGGGGCCGATCCAGTACAGCAGATCGGCATCGCCGACGCGGCGCACGTCGGATGGGCGCAGGGCGTAGTGGTGTGGCGAAGCACCCGGGGGCAGCAGCACTTCGGGGGTGCCTACCCCGTCCTGCACAGCCGCGGCAATCTGCTGCAACGGTTTGATACTGGTCAGCACACGGACGTCGGCTTGCGCCGAGCAGGCGATAAAAGCGACAAAAAGCACAAGCAATCGGGACACGGTGAATACTCGACTCGATAGAAACGGGTAACATAATAACGTCTCTGTCCAGAACCGTCGCTGCCCATGTCCATCACGCCGCTGGCCCACCGCCCCCACGATCACTCTCACTGCGTGCACAGCGCCCTGACCGAGGCTGAGGTGCTGTGCACGCGCCAGGGCCTGCGCCTGACCGCCCTGCGCCGGCGTGTGCTGGAGCTGGTGTGGCAGAGCCACAAGCCGCTGGGCGCCTACGACATCCTCGCCGTGCTCAGCGAACAGGATGGCCGTCGTGCTGCGCCACCTACCGTTTATCGGGCGCTGGATTTCCTGCTGGAAAACGGCCTGGTACACCGCATCGCCTCACTCAATGCCTTCATCGGTTGCAGCCACCCAGAGCACGTGCACCAAGGCCAGTTCCTGATCTGCCGCGAATGCCACATCGCCATCGAACTGGAGCAGGACAGCATCAGCGATGCGATCCTCGCCAGCGCCAAGGGCGTGGGTTTCAGCGTAGAAACGCAGACGGTAGAAATTGTCGGCCTGTGCGGCAATTGCCGGGGCACGGCATGAGTGACGCACTGATCCGCCTGGAGCAGGTTGGCGTAACGTTTGGCGGCGAGGCCGTGCTCGACAGCATCGACCTGTCGGTGGCGCCCGGCCAGATCGTTACGCTGATCGGGCCCAACGGCGCAGGCAAGACCACCCTGGTACGCGCTGTGCTCGGGCTGCTCAAGCCGCATCGCGGCACCGTCTGGCGCAAGCCGAAGCTGCGTATCGGCTACATGCCGCAAAAAATCCAGGTGGACGCGACCCTGCCGTTGTCAGTGCTGCGCTTTCTGCGCCTGGTACCCGGTGTTGGCCGGCAGGCCGCGTTGTCGGCACTGCAGGAAGTGGGCGCCGAACAGGTCATCGACAGCCCGATCCAGACCATCTCCGGCGGCGAGATGCAGCGTGTGCTGCTGGCCAGGGCGCTGTTGCGCGAGCCCCAGCTGCTGGTACTGGATGAGCCGGTACAAGGCGTGGACGTGGTCGGCCAGACCGAGTTGTACAACCTCATCACCCGCCTGCGCGACCGCCATGGTTGCGGCGTATTGATGGTCTCGCACGACTTGCACCTGGTCATGAGCGCCACCGACCAGGTGGTCTGCCTCAACCGCCATGTCTGCTGCTCCGGCCACCCAGAGCAGGTCAGCAACGACCCAGCCTTCGTCGAACTGTTCGGCCAGAACGCACCGAGCCTGGCCGTCTATCACCACCACCATGATCACAGCCACGACCTGCATGGCTCGGTGGTCGCCCCTGGCCCACATGTACACGGAGACCACTGCAAGCATGGCTGATTTTCTTCTTTACGCCCTGCTCGCGGGTCTTTCCCTGGCGCTGGTGGCGGGCCCGCTGGGCTCTTTCGTGGTGTGGCGGCGCATGGCCTACTTCGGCGATACCTTGTCCCACGCAGCGCTGCTGGGCGTGGCCATGGGCTTCGTGCTGGACGTCAGCCCGGCGCTGGCGGTAACCGTGGGGTGCCTGTTGCTGGCGATCCTTCTGGTGACCCTGCAGCAACGCCAACCATTGGCCTCTGACACGCTGCTCGGCATTCTCGCCCCCAGTACGTTGTCGCTGGGCCTGGTGGTGCTGAGCTTCATGCACGATGTACGCATCGACCTGATGGCCTACCTGTTCGGCGACCTGCTGGCCATCAGTACCACTGACCTGGCCTGGATCCTGGCCGGCAGCGCGCTGGTGCTGGTGCTGCTGGCAGTCCTTTGGCGACCGTTGCTGGCGGTGACCGTTCACGAAGAGCTGGCCATGGTCGAAGGCCTGCCAGTCGCAGGCCTGCGCCTGGCGCTGATGCTGCTGATTGCCGTCGTCATCGCCGTCGCCATGAAGATCGTCGGCGTGCTGTTGATCACCTCTTTGCTGATCATCCCTGCCGCTGCGGCGCAGCGCCATGCGCGCTCGCCAGAGCAGATGGCATTGGGGGCCAGCCTGCTGGGCGTCACGGCCGTCTGCGGTGGCCTGGCCATGTCCTGGTTCAAGGACACCCCGGCCGGCCCGTCGATCGTGGTCTGCGCGGCAGTGCTATTCTTGCTGAGCCTGGCCCTGCCCAAACGTTGAACTCCAGGGTGCGCCATGGCACACCCTGCAACCTTTTCGCGGGTAAAGGGTCTGTAAGACTTGTTTTCGAGCGTGCGCACCTGGGTGTAGACTTGCTCGCTTTTTGCGCAAATAGAGAGTCGCAGGAATGAAGCCGTTCGCATCCCGTTATCTGCTTGTTGCCGCGTTTTCCCTGTTCCTGGCCGCTTGTTCGAGCGCGCCGGTCGAGCAGACAGGTGCACCTGCCCAAGCCGATGCCTGGCAGCAGCTGCAGCAAAGCATCAACAGCAATGAATTGGCCACAGCCGAAGATCAGCTGGCCTCGCTGCAGGCTCAATCGCCAGACGATGGCCGCCTGGAACACTACCAGCGGCAACTGGCTGAGGCTTACCTCAAACGCAGCCAGATCGTCCTTCAGAAGGGCGACGTAAACGCTGCCGCAACCGCTCTGGCACGTGCCCGCGCCCTGATGCCACAGGCCCCTGCCGTGACTGGCGGTGACGCGGTCTCGCAGGCACGCAAGGCTGAGCTGGAAAAAGCCGAGGCTGCCTTGAAAGCTGCCGAGGCCAAGCCCAAGGCACGGGTGATTGACCCGGCTGCGCCCAGCACGGTCATTGCGCTGAATACCACGGACATCCGTGCCATGCGCCGACAGCTCGATGAGATTGCCACTGATGTGGTGAATTATCAGTGCGAAGTGGTGTTCCAGGTACCTCGCACCGAAGATGCACCTTGGTTGAAGACCTTGCTGGAAAAGCGGGTTCGCAAGATCGACAGCGGGTTCGAACTCCAGCAAAAACACGAGATTCAGCGCACGTTGCCCGCTCAGGTGGTGTTGGTACCCCATCAGCGTTGATACTTCAGGGCCCCATCGCCGGCAACCGGCGATGGGTATCGATGCGGCGCCCTACGCAGGAATCGCTTCTGCAGCAGCCTCCCGCTCCCAGACCCGATGCCCTTCCACGGCTTTGACGAAGGCATCCATTGTCTTCTGATCATCCCCTAGCAGCAGGCCCTTGTCCTCTTTCAGGCCCAAGCTGCCGACCAACGCTTTGGCCTCTTTGGCCAACACCATCGCCTTCAAATGCTTGTAACCCTCGAGCAGGAAGTGCTTGGCGACGCCACTGCCGCTCAAGGCATCGATTGAAGCCTTACCTCCCGGTACCACTATCGCGTCGAACATGACCGACGGCATACCCTCGATCGAAGCGTCCACCGGCAGTGGCTTGCCATCGGCGCTCTTCACCGGGGCAGAAGATGGCCCCAGGAGCATGGGCCGCGCGCTTTGTGCTTCGAGCGCTTTGACCAGTTTGTCCACGCTCGCGGAGTCCACGCCATCAGCGACCACAAGGGCAATCTTGCGTCCCTTGATGCCCACATCACCAGGGTGGTTCATCTGGCTCAAGGCCTTGGACTGCGCAAGCTTGCTTGCTTTGACCTGAACCGTACCCTGCTTGGGCGCCGGCAAACCGAGGTTGGCCGCCACTGCCGCTGCCAGCTTCAGGTCGATATTGGCCAGAATCTCATTGACCTCACGCGCGCGGATTGCTTCGCGCTCTACCTTGCCCAATTCGAAGCTGTAGGCCTTGATGATGTGCTGCTGCTCGGTCGGGCTCATGCTCTGGAAGAACAGCCGCGCCTGCGAAAAGTGATCGCCGAACGACTCGCTGCGCTGGCGGATCTTGTGTGCCTCGATGCGCTCTTGATAACTCTCGAAGCCACCATCTTGCGCCGCCGGCGGCGTTTCCCGCGGCCAGCCGCCATCGATCGAGTTGGGCTCGTAGGAAGCACGGCCCTTGTCGATGGTCATGCGGTGCATGGCGTCACGCTGGCCACTGTGGTTCGGCGCTACCGGCCGGTTGATCGGGATCTCGTGGAAGTTAGGCCCGCCAAGGCGGCTGATCTGGGTGTCGGTATAGGAGAACAGGCGGCCCTGCAGCAGCGGGTCGTTGCTGAAGTCGATGCCTGGCACGATATGGCCAGGGCAGAACGCCACCTGCTCGGTCTCGGCGAAGAAGTTGTCCGGGTTGCGGTTGAGCACCATCTTGCCAAGCGGCGTCACCGGCACAAGCTCCTCGGGGATCAGCTTGGTCGGATCCAGCAGGTCGAAATCGAACGTGTGCTCATCAGCTTCCGGAACGATCTGCACACCCAGTTCCCACTCGGGGTAATCGCCCGTCTCGATCGCTTCCCACAGGTCACGGCGATGGTAGTCAGTGTCCTTGCCTGCCAGCTTCTGGGCTTCGTCCCACAGTACCGAATGCACGCCCTGGCGTGGCTTCCAGTGGAACTTGACGAAGCTGGCCACGCCTTGGGCATTGATCAGACGGAAGGTATGCACGCCAAAGCCCTCCATCATCCGCAGGCTGCGCGGGATGGCGCGGTCGGACATGGCCCAGATGACCATGTGCGCCGACTCTGGTACCAGCGAGACAAAATCCCAGAACGTGTCGTGGGCCGAGCCGCCAGTGGGAATTTCGTTGTGCGGTTCAGGTTTGACCGCGTGTACGAAGTCGGGAAACTTGATGGCATCCTGAATGAAAAATACCGGCATGTTGTTGCCAACGAGGTCGAAATTGCCCTCATCGGTGTAAAACTTGACGGCGAAACCACGCACGTCGCGTACGGTGTCACCCGAGCCACGCGGCCCCTGCACGGTAGAGAACCGCACGAAGACCGGGGTGATCTTTTCCGGGTCCTGGAGGAAACCGGCCTTGGTCAGTTCGCTATGGTTGCCGTAGCTCTGGAAGTAACCGTGGGCACCGGTACCCCGGGCGTGGACGATACGCTCGGGAATGCGCTCGTGGTCGAAGTGGGTGATCTTCTCGCGCATGATGAAGTCTTCGAGCAGCGAGGGCCCGCGAGCACCAGCTTTGAGGCTGTTCTGGTTGTCGGCTACCTTCACACCCTGGTTGGTACGCAAGGCCTGGCCAGTGGCATCGCTGCGAAACGCCTCCAGGCTCTGCAGCTTGGCGTTGGTATTGGCGCGGTCGGGGGTCTGCGTGCCGGCGGCCTCACTGTGCTTGGGCGCGTCCGTTTTCTTGCTGGTCATGGTCGGCTTTCCTCATCAGTCTTCAGGCTTGCCCTGTTCGGGCTCGTTCAAGTAGTGACTAGAGGGCTTTGGCGAGCGTTCAATCGGGATTACCAGTTGTCGCGTTATGCCTGATGGATTGGTCCATTACGAAATAAATGCTAAGAACACCTATTGGAAAAGGCTAAAATGCGCCACCCCAGCCAACCGCTGACCCAAATTCCATGCGCCCCACAAGGTTCGCTACGTGATCGAGTTCCAACATGTACACAAGACCTACCGCGTCGCCGGTAGGGAAATCCCCGCTCTGAACCCAACCACCCTGACCATCGAAGACGGCCAGGTGTTCGGCCTGATCGGCCACTCCGGGGCAGGCAAAAGCACCATGCTGCGCCTGATCAACCGGCTGGAAGAGCCCTCGGGCGGGAAGATCATCGTCGACGGTGAAGACGTCACCGCCTTCAACGCCACCCAGCTGCGCGGCTTCCGCCAGCAGGTCGGGATGATCTTCCAGCACTTCAACCTGCTGGCCTCCAAGACCGTCGCCGACAATGTCGCCCTGCCGCTGACGCTGGCGGGCGAGCTGTCGCGGGCCGAAATCGACAAGCGCGTCACGCAGCTGCTGGCCCGGGTGGGCCTGTCGGATCACGCCAAAAAGTACCCGGCACAGCTCTCCGGCGGGCAGAAGCAGCGCGTCGGCATCGCCCGCGCCCTGTCGACCAACCCGAAGATTCTGCTGTGCGACGAAGCCACCAGCGCCCTCGACCCGCAGACCACCGCATCGGTGCTGCAGTTGCTGGCCGAAATCAACCGTGAGCTGAAGCTGACCATCGTGCTGATCACCCACGAGATGGACGTGATCCGCCGGGTCTGCGACCGCGTCGCGGTGATGGATGCCGGCCACATAGTCGAGCAAGGCTCGGTGGCCGACGTGTTCCTGCACCCGCAGCACCCCACCACCAAACGCTTTGTCCAGGAAGACGAGCAGGTCGATGAAGGTGAACAGCGTGACGATTTTGCCCACGTCCCGGGCCGCATCGTGCGCCTGACCTTCCAGGGCGACGCCACCTACGCGCCGCTGCTGGGTACCGTGGCCCGCGAAACCGGCGTGGACTACAGCATCCTCGCCGGGCGTATCGACCGCATCAAGGATGTGCCCTATGGGCAGCTGACCCTGGCCGTCACCGGCGGCGACATGCAAGCCGCGTTCGACCGCTTCTCGGCAGCTGACGTACATATGGAGGTACTGCGTTGATGGACGCCCTGAATTTCTTCGCCAACGTCGACTGGGCCGAAATCTGGCTGGCCACCATCGACACCATGATCATGCTGTTCGGTTCGCTGTTCTTCACCGTGCTGCTGGGCCTGCCACTGGGCGTGCTGCTGTTCCTCTGCGGGCCGAAGCAGATGTTCGAACAGCGGGGTGTGTATGCGCTGCTGTCGCTGGTGGTCAACATTCTGCGCTCGCTGCCGTTCATCATCCTGCTGATCGTGATGATCCCGATCACCGTGCTGATCACCGGCACCTCGCTGGGCGTTGCCGGCGCCATTCCCCCGCTGGTGGTGGGTGCCACGCCGTTCTTCGCCCGCCTGGTGGAAACCGCCCTGCGTGAAGTGGACCGCGGCATCATCGAGGCCACCCAGTCGATGGGCGCCACCACCCGCCAGATCATCACCAGTGCGTTGTTGCCAGAGGCCCGCCCGGGCATCTTCGCGGCCATTACCGTCACTGCCATCACCTTGGTGTCGTACACCGCCATGGCCGGCGTGGTCGGCGCTGGCGGCCTTGGCGACCTGGCCATCCGCTTCGGTTACCAGCGTTTCCAGACCGATGTAATGGTAGTCACCGTGGTACTGCTGCTGGTTCTGGTTCAAGTCCTGCAGAGCGTGGGCGACAAACTGGTCGTGCATTTTTCCCGTAAGTAACCCCAATGGGGTCGGCCTGGCCGACCCGTTCGGGGGCCGTCGCGGCCCTCACAAGGAGTGATTCATGAAGAAGCTGCTTGCTGTCGCTGCCGCTGTCGCGGCGTTTTCGGCCCACGCCGGTGACCTGACGGTCGCCGCTACCCCGGTGCCGCACGCCGAAATTCTCAACTTCGTCAAACCGCAGCTGGAGAAAGAGGGTGTAAACCTGAAGGTGAAAGAATTCACCGACTACATCCAGCCAAACGTACAAGTCGCCGAAAAGCGCCTGGATGCCAACTTCTTCCAGCACCAGCCGTACCTGGATGAGTTCAACAAGGCCAAGGGTACCGACCTGGTCAGCGTTGCCGGCGTGCACATCGAGCCGCTGGGCGTCTACTCGACCAAGATCAAGAAGCTCGACGAACTGCCTACCGGCGCCACCGTGGTCATCCCCAACGACGCCACCAATGGCGGCCGTGCCTTGCTGCTGCTGGACAAGGCCGGGGTCATCAAGCTCAAGGACAACAGCAATATCCTGTCGACCGTGAAGGACGTTGTCGGTAACCCGAAGAACGTGAAGTTCCGTGAGCTCGAAGCGGCCACCATCCCGCGTGTACTGACCCAGGTCGATGCTGCCCTGATCAATACCAACTACGCGCTGGAAGCCAAACTGAACCCGGAAAAAGACGCTCTGGCCATCGAAGGCAGCGACTCACCGTACGTGAACATCCTCGTTGCCCGCCCGGACAACAAGGATTCGCAAGACATGAAGAAACTGGCGGCTGCACTGCACTCGCCTGAGGTGAAGCAGTTCATCACCGAGAAATACAAAGGCGCTGTGGTTCCGGCGTTCTGATCAGCCCCTCGGGCCGCTTTGCGGCCCGAGGGCGTGAGCAGGATGCAACACTGCGAGGCCCGCTTTGCGGGCCGTTCGCGATTCCAGGCGGGGTTTATCTCCAAGCCTTGCGCAAGCGCATCAACGCCTCGGCAATCTCCCCTTCTGGTACTGCCGCAAACCCAAGCACCAGCCCCGCACGTTTATCCACAGGCACCTCACTGTCCTCAAGCCAGTAACTGCTAAGTGGATTCACCTCCACACCCACCGCCTCGGCCTTGGCCACCAACTCTTGCTCGCGCGCAAAGTTATCCACATCAACCTTCACATGCAGCCCCGCTGCAACGTCCGGCATCGCCGCCAGCCCCGACACATCACCAGGCCACCCGGCCTTCAGCACGTTGCGCCGGCTCAGCGCCGCACGGCGCATGCGGCGTACGTGCCGCTGAAAATGCCCCTGAGCCATGAACTCAGCCATCACGCACTGGGTTCCCACTTCGGAATGCCGCACTGCCAGCGCCCTGCCCTGGCTGAAAGCCTGCACCAACCGATCCGGCAATACCAAGTAGCCAAGGCGCAGCGCTGGGAAAGCGATCTTGCCGAAGGTACCGACATACAGCACTCGCCCTTGCCGGTCCAAAGCCGCCAACGGGGCCAGCGGTGCTCCGTTGTAACGGTATTCACCGTCGTAGTCATCTTCGATGATCCAGCCATCCTGGCGCTCGGCCCAGGCCAGCAAAGCCAAGCGGCGGGCCAGGCTCATGGTTACCCCTGTCGGATACTGGTGCGCCGGGGTGACGTAAACCAAGCGACAGTCGCCAGCGTGGGCTAGCCTGGCGCAGTCGAGGCCCTCTTCATCTACCGGCACGCCTCTCACCCGCCCGCCCGCCACGGCAAAGGCATGCCCGGCGGCACGATACCCGGGGTTTTCCACAGCCACCTCATCCCCCGGTTGCATCAACAGCTGTGCACAAAGGCTTATGGCCTCCTGCGCACCATTGGTGATCACAATTTGTCCAGCCGTGCACGACATGCCCCGTGACCGACGTAGATACGCAGCGATCAACTCACGCAACAATGGCTCGCCCGCCGGGTCGCCATAACCAAGCTGCGCTGGATCTGGGTTTCGCCAGAAGCCCGCTTGCAGCTTGGCCCAGACGTTGTAAGGGAACAGGTCGAACGCTGGAACACCTACTCGAAATGCCCGTGGCGGGACGGCTTTTGGGGATGGCAGATGGTTATTTTTCAGACGCTCCAGGCGCTCGCTGGAGCGTTCACACCTGGATAAATCATCAGTGCTTTCCGGGCATTTTGTGGATAAACCTGTTGATAAGCCATGGGATAACCCTGTGGACAGTTGTGTGGATAGTTTTGGCAGATGACAAACGTAGGTGCCGTCTCCTACCCGGCTTTCTATGTAGCCCTCGGCGTAAAGCTGGTCATAGGCACGCACCACGCTGTTGCGCGAGAGCGAGAGCATGCCTGCCAGGTCTCGTGTCGCCGGCAGGCGCGTGCCGCTGCTCAAGCGTCCATCCAGCACGCGGGCACGCAGCGCTTTATACAGCTGCTGACTCAACCCTCGGCGCTGGTCGAGGACGATCCCGGCAGGGTCGAATGGCAATACCAAAGGGTGCGCGCTCATCGCATTGGACCTATCAAAATCATCGTCAATGGCTCTTAACCTGAACCAATAGCCTGCCTACGATGGAGCCAATCGACAAGGATCGGCTCATGTACAACAGCAAACCGCATCAGGAACACAACCTTGAGCGCCTGCATCAACAGATGCGCGAAACCCGCCTGGCCCTGCTCGTCACCCACGGCGAACACGGCCTGCTGGCCAGTCACATACCCGTGTTGATCGATGCCAGCGAAGGTGAGTTGGGCACCGTTTACGGCCATCTGGCCCGTGCCAACCCTCAGTGGCAGGCCTTGGAGCAAGGTGTAGAAGCCTTGTTGGTATTCACCGGCCCAGACGCTTATGTCAGCCCCAGCTACTACCCGAGCAAGCTCGACAACCCCAAGGTGGTACCCACCTGGAACTACCTGGCGGTGCATGCCTACGGCGCCGCTGAGGTGGTGCAAGGCGGCCCCGACCTGTTGGATATCGTCAGCCGCCTGACCGACCTGCACGAACAAGGGCGCAGCGCCCCATGGAAAGTCACCGATGCACCCAGCGATTACATCGAAGGCATGCTGCGCGCCATCGTCGGCTTCCGTCTGCCCATCGCGCGGCTGCAGGGGGCACGCAAACTCAGCCAGAACCGCTCGGCGCCGGACATGGAAGGTGTGCGCCAAGGCTTGGCCAGCAGTACCGACCCGCTCAACAATCAACTGGCAGCGCAGATGCGCACGCCCTGAAGGAACATCCCCATGCCGAACATCATCCTGCGCCCCGTCAGCGCCAACGACCATGCTGCATGGCTGCACCTGTGGCAGGCCTACCTGCGCTTTTATCAAACCGAACTGGCCGATGAAGTCAGCGCCGTGACATGGCAACGCATCCTCGACCCACAGGAGCCGACTCACTCGGCCCTGGCCTGGCTCGATGACAAGGCGGTAGGCATGGTCAACTGGATCTATCATCGAACCAACTGGAGCATTGGTAACGCCTGCTACCTGCAGGACCTGTACGTTGACAGCGAGCAGCGCGGCCTGGGCGTTGGCCGTCAACTGATCGAACGGGTCAACGCCAGTGCCAAAGCGGCCGGCTGCTGCAAGGTGCACTGGCTGACGCATGAAACCAACACGACCGCCATCGGCTTGTACGAGCAGGTCGCAGAGCGACCCGGCTTCATCCAATTTCGCCAAACGCTGTGAGACGGGAGCAACGCATGAGTCAACCAAGTAACTGGCAACCTGCAGCCCTGCCCCAGGCCGAGCCGCTTGAAGGGCGTTTCATCCTTCTGGAGAAGCTCGACCCGGCGCGGCATGCCGACGATCTCTGGGAGGTGCTGCAAGGTCCGCACTGCGATCCCGCACTGTGGGACTACCTGCCCTATGGCCCGTTTGCCGAGCGTGGTCCGTTCGATCAATGGCTTGCAGACAATGCTGCCAGCCGCGATCCGCTTTTTTACAGCGTCATCGACCGCAGCAGCGGCCAGGTACAAGGCATGCTCAGCCTGATGTCGATCGTGCCTGCCCATGGCCGCATCGAGATCGGGCATATCGCCTTCGGTGCAGCCATGCAGCGCTCCCCCAAAGGCACCGAGGCGGTATACCTGCTGGGCAAGCTAGGGTTTGAACTGGGTAATCGCCGGCTGGAATGGAAGTGCAACAACGCCAATGCCCGCTCCAAGCGCGCAGCAGAGCGCTTTGGCTTCACCTACGAGGGTGTGTTCCGCAATCACATGGTGATCAAGGGCCAGAACCGCGACACGGCCTGGTACTCGATTATCGATGAGGAGTGGCCAGCCGTGGCGGCGGCTTTCGAGCGCTGGCTGAGTGCCGACAACCAGCGCCCCGAAGGTCAGTCGAAAACGCTGGAAGCCTGTCGCGAGCAGGGCTGAAGTTCAGCTCAGGTTACGCTTGAGCTCAGCGATGTGCTCTGGGCCGATGCCACAGCATCCGCCAAGCAGGCTGGCACCACGCTGGCGCCAGTCCTGGGCCCAGCTCAGGTAACCCGGCGGGTCGAGGTCTTCGCGCAACTCATCCAGGCCATCGTTGGCGGTGGCGTCCTTGGGTTGCGGCGGGAACGCGTTGGCATAGGCGCCGATGGCGATATCCACACCCTGGCGCTCGAACACTTCGCGCGCGGCGTCGATGGCAGCACCGATCACTTCCGGCTGGCTGCAGTTGAACAGCATGGCTTTGACGCCCAGCGTTACCACCGCTTCGGCAGCTGCGCTCACAGTTTCACCAGAGCGCAGCATCGGTACGTCGCCGACCTCTTCATCCTGCAAGGTGAACGACACCCACAGCGGCTTGCCATCTGCAGGCAGCTGGGCGGCAATTGCCTGCACTTCTGCGATGGCACTCTGGGTCTCGGCCAGCCACAGATCCACATACGGGGCCAAGCCCACCACCAAAGGGAGCAGGACCTCAGCCACGCGCTGCGGCTCGAACAGGTCAGGGCGGTAGGAGCCGAACAGCGGTGGCAATGAACCAGCGACTCGCACTGGCCGTGGGCTGGCATCCGCCGCCGTACGCGCCAGCTGACCAGCGGTGGCGGCCAGGGCGAAGCCTTCATCGGCGAAGCGGTCTTCACCAATGTGGAATGGCACCACCGCATAACTGTTGCTGGTGATCACCCCGGCACCCGCTTCGATATAAGCGGCATGCACCGCCACTACGGCGTCCGGCGCTTCGCTCAGTGCAAGTGCCGACCACTCCGGCTGGCGGAACGGCGCGCCTCGGCGCTGCAGCTCCCGACCCATACCGCCATCAAGAATTTCCAACGTCCGGTCGCCCATATAACTTCCGCTTATATTGATATGAATAATATTCACTGGTGGCTTTAAACTTATAACTATTAAATATCGAAATCTGGTTTCTTAACAACTTTTTCAGGTGTCTTCATGCGTTTGCCCTCCTTGCTTTGCGCAGGCCTTCTGGCCCTCAGCGCCACCTCTGCAGCCTTTGCCGGTGCCACACTGGACCGCGTCGAGTCGCGCAAGGAAGTCGTCAACGTATTGATGGAGAGCTACCCACCGTTCTCCTTCCTCAATGACCAGAACCAGCTCGATGGTTTTGACGTCGATGTCGCCAAGGCGGTCGCGGCCAAGCTCGGCGTAAAGCTGCGGCTGGAAACACCCTCCTGGGATGTCATTGCCGCGGGCCGCTGGAGTGGTCGCTACGACCTGTGCATCTGTTCGATGACGCCAAGCAAGGCGCGCGCCCAGGTGTTCGATTTCCCGGTCGAGTACTACGCTTCGCCTGCGGTGATCGTGGTCAATGCCAAGGATGAGCGGATTCACTCGGCCAAGGACCTCAACGGCCTCAAGGTCGGCCTGACCAGTGCCTCCAGCTACGAGAGCTACCTGAACAAGAACCTGGTCATCGAAGGCGCGGAAGACCAGAAAATCGAGTACCCCTTCGATTTTGTCCAGATTGCCCCCTATGACACCGACAACGTCGCCTTCCAGGACCTCGGCCTAGGAGCAGGCGTGCGCCTGGATGCGATCCTGACCAACCTGGTGACCGCGCAACCACGCCTGGACCAGGACAAGCGCTTCAAACTGGCAGGCGAGCCGCTGTATGAAGAGCCCAACGCGGTCGCCATCGAGAAAGGCGACCCGGAGTGGGACGCCAAGCTGCGCCAGGTGTTCGCCGAGCTGAAGGCCGATGGCACGCTGGCCAAGCTGTCGCAGAAGTGGATCGGCGCCGACATCAGTAAATGAGCGCCCATCAACCTGCCCCCAAACCCGTCGCCGCCTCGACGGGTTCAAGCCTTTTCGGCTTTCGCACCCGTCTGTACCTGACGTGGCTGGTGTTGCTGCTGCTGTTCGTGGGCTTCTTTCTCAGTTTTGATCTGAATTTCTCGATCATCGTCGAGAAATTCCCCAACCTGGCAGGCTTCAAGTTAGGGCCCAACGGTTTCCTCCAGGGCGCTGCGCTGACCCTGTTCCTGTGCTTGTGCTCCATGGTGGTATCGGTGCTGCTGGGCTTTGCCGCCGCCCTGGCGCGGTTGTCAAACAGCGCGCTACTGTTCGGCGTGGCCAGCTTCTACACCTCGTTCTTCCGCGGCACGCCACTGCTGATCCAGATCCTGTTGATCTACCTCGGCTTGCCCCAAGTGGGCCTGGTGCCAGGTGCAATTGCAGCGGGCATCATCGCCCTGTCGCTCAACTATGGTGCTTACCTGAGCGAAATCTTCCGGGCCGGCATCATTGGCGTTGCCGTGGGCCAGCGCCAGGCAGCGCTCGCCCTGGGCATGCGCCCGGTGGCGATCTTCTGGCACATCACCCTGCCGCAGGCCATGCGCACCATCATCCCGCCGACCGCCAACCAGTTCATCTCGATGCTCAAGGACTCGTCGCTGATTTCGGTGATGGGTGTCTGGGAAGTGATGTTCCTGGCCCAGTCGTATGGCCGCTCAAGCTATCGCTACCTGGAGATGCTGACGACAGCTGCGGTGATCTACTGGGTGTTGTCGATCCTGCTCGAACTGGCCCAGGCCAGGCTGGAGCGGCATTTTGGCAAGGGCTATCAGCGCTAGGCCCAGCTGCGCCGAGTGATGCGTGAACTGGCCTTGAGATCGAGCGCCGCGCGCTTCGCCAAGGGCCTGACAGCCACGCAAAAAAAAAGGGGAGCATCCGCTCCCCAGAGGTTAACCGCTTGTAGATGAGGGCTTATGTCAGCCCTCGATCTCGATCAGGATCTCACCCGGCGTCACGCGATCGCCCTTGGCCACGTGGATGGCTACGACCTTGCCGGCGATGGCCGCCTGCACTTCGGTTTCCATCTTCATCGCTTCGGTGATCAGCACCGCCTGGCCGGCCTTGACGGTGTCGCCTTCCTTGACCAGCACATCGACGATGTTGCCCGGCATGGTCGTGCTGACGTGGCCTGGCGCGCTGGCCTGCTTTCGCTTGCTGCTGCCGCCGCCGACAAATTCGTTGAGGGGCTCGAACACCACTTCTTCCGGCATGCCGTCGATCGACAGGTAGAAGTGGCGTTTGCCTTCTGCCTTGACGCCAACGCCAGTGATGTCGACGCGGTAGGTTTCACCGTGCACGTCGATGACGAACTCGGTCGGCACGCCTTCCCCACCCGGGGCGGCGACTGCACCGGCTTCCGGGATCGGCAGCAGCGCTTCGGGCGTCAGGGTGCCGGCTTCACGCTCCTCGAGGAACTTACGGCCAATATCCGGGAACATGGCGAAGGTGAGCACATCTTCCTCGCTGCGCGCCAAGGCGCCGATATCGGCACGCAGTTTGGTCATTTCCGGCTTGAGAAGATCGGCCGGGCGCACATCGATCACGTCTTCGCTGCCGATCGCCTGGCGGCGCAGTTGCTCGTTGACCACACCCGGCGCTTTGCCATAACCGCCCTGCAGGTACAGCTTCACTTCGTTGGTGATGGTCTTGTAGCGTTCGCCGGCCAGTACGTTGAAGAACGCCTGGGTACCGACGATCTGCGAGGTCGGGGTCACCAGCGGTGGGAAGCCCAGGTCTTCTCGCACCCGTGGGATTTCGGCCAGCACTTCGTTCATGCGGTTGAGCGCGCCCTGCTCCTTGAGCTGGTTGGCAAGGTTGGAAATCATCCCGCCTGGCACTTGGTTGACCTGCACGCGGGTGTCCACCGCAGTGAACTCGCTTTCGAACTGGTGGTACTTCTTGCGCACGGCATAGAAGTACAGGCCGATTTCCTGCAGCAGTTCCAGGTCCAGACCGGTATCGAACTCGCTGCCCTTGAGCGCGGCGACCATCGATTCGGTACCCGGGTGGCTGGTGCCCCAGGCGAAGCTCGAAATGGCGGTGTCGATATGGTCTGCACCGTTTTCCACAGCCTTGAGCTGGCACATGGCGGCCAGGCCTGCAGTATCGTGGGAATGGATGAACACCGGCAGCGACTGCTCGGCCTTCAGCGCCTTGACCAGCTCGCCGGTGGCATACGGGGTCAGAAGGCCAGCCATGTCCTTGATCGCTACCGAGTCGCAACCCATGGCTTCCATCTGCTTGGCCTGGTTAACGAAGGCTTCGATGGTGTGCACGGGGCTGGTGGTGTAAGCGATGGTACCTTGGGCGTGCTTACCAGCAGCCTTGACCGCCTCGATGGCCACGCGCAGGTTGCGCACGTCGTTCATGGCATCGAAGATGCGGAACACATCGATACCGTTGACCGCCGCTTTGGCGACGAACGCCTTGACCACGTCATCGCTGTAGTGGCGGTAGCCCAGCAGGTTCTGCCCGCGCAGCAGCATCTGCAAGCGGGTGTTGGGCAGCGCATTGCGCAGTTTGCGCAGGCGCTCCCACGGGTCTTCCTTGAGGAAGCGCACGCAGGCATCGAACGTGGCGCCGCCCCAGACTTCCAGCGACCAGTAGCCGACCTTGTCGAGCTTGTCGCAGATCGGCAGCATGTCGTCGGTACGCATGCGGGTAGCCAGCAGGGACTGATGGGCGTCACGCAGGATTGTGTCGGTAACAAAAATCTTCTTGGACATTCTTATCTCCTCATGGCGACAAGCTTCAAGCTACAGGCCGCAAGATAAAGCCGATTCGCTTCAGCTTGCAGCGGGTCGCTCACAGCTTGCAGCTGCATTCATAGGCCTGCGTGGGCGGCGATGGCGGCGGCGATGGCCAGGGCCAGCTCTTCGGGTTTGCGCTTGATCGAGTAGTTGGTCAGTTCAGGGTGGCTTTCGACGAAGCTGGTGTTGAACTGGCCGCTACGGAATTCCGGATTGCGCAGGATTTCCTGGTAGTACGCGGCGGTGGTCTTCACCCCTTGCACGCGCATGTCGTCAAGGGCCCGCAGACCGCGATCCATGGCCTCTTCCCAGGTCAACGCCCATACCACCAGTTTCAGGCACATGGAGTCATAGAACGGTGGGATGGTGTAACCGGTGTAGATCGCTGTATCGGTGCGCACACCCGGGCCGCCTGGGGCGTAGTAGCGGGTGATCTTGCCGAAGCTGGGCAGAAAGTTGTTCTTCGGGTCTTCAGCGTTGATGCGGAACTGCAACGCGTAGCCGCGGTGCTGAATGTCTTCCTGCTTGACCGACAGCGGCAGGCCCGAGGCGATGCGGATCTGCTCGCGAACCACATCGATACCGGTGATTTCTTCGGTAATGGTGTGCTCGACCTGCACGCGGGTGTTCATTTCCATGAAGTACACCTCGCCATCGGCGAGCAGGAACTCCACAGTCCCGGCGTTCTCGTAGTTCACAGCCTTGGCTGCACGGACCGCCAGGTCACCGATGTAGGCACGTTGTTCGGGCGTGAGTTGAGGGCTTGGGGCAATTTCGATGAGCTTCTGGTTGCGGCGCTGGATCGAGCAATCACGCTCGAACAGGTGCACCACATTGCCGAAGCTGTCGCCCAGGATCTGCGCCTCGATGTGCTTGGGGTTGACGATGCACTTTTCCAGGAACACTTCCGCTGAACCAAAGGCCTTGGTCGCTTCGGAGATGACGCGGGGGAAATTCTGCTCCAGCTCTTCACGGCTATTGCAACGGCGAATGCCCCGGCCGCCACCGCCGGAGGTGGCCTTGAGCATCACCGGGTAACCGATACGCTCGCCTTCGCTCAGCGCTTCGTGAATGTCGGCAACGTTGCCTTCGGTGCCTGGGGTCACGGGCACGCCGGCCTGAATCATGGTGCGGCGCGCTTCTGTCTTGTCGCCCATCCGGCGAATGACTTCAGCGGCAGGGCCGATGAACTTGATACCGCGCTCGGCGCAGATCTCTGCCAGCTCCGCGTTTTCCGACAGGAAACCGTAGCCCGGGTGCAGGGCATCACAGCCGGTTTCCACAGCGAGGTTCACCAGCTTGCGCGGGTTCAGGTAGCCCGCCAGCGGCTCGGCACCAATGCTGTAGGCCTCGTCAGCGCGCTTGACGTGCAAAGCGTGACGGTCGGCGTCGGAATAGATCGCGACAGAGCGAATGCCCATCTCAGCGCAGGCACGCACGATGCGAACTGCGATTTCACCCCGGTTGGCGATCAGGATTTTTTTTATCACTGGAGTCTTCCCAAAGCCGTAGGAACAATCGAGCCGGTTCTACCGGTCGGCGCGTGACCAAGTGTCGTTGGCCAGTCGCATATTCACCCTAGCGCTGTAGGTCGATAAACAAAAATCAATATTTGTTAGGGGCTGTATTAGCAAAAGCTTATAGTTAGGTAACAAGGTTTTACCGGAGCCCATAATAAAAATGCGTAAGTCCTTGATGCGTATGACATTGCGTCAGCTACAGGTCTTCAATGAGGTGTGCGATTTGCGCTCGTACAGCCGCGCCGCCGAAGAAATGGCGCTGACGCAACCCGCCGTTAGTCTGCAAATTCGTCAGCTGGAAGAGCTGGTGGGGCAGCCGCTGTTCGAATACGTCGGCAAGAAGCTTTACCTGACCGAAGCCGCCGAGGCGCTGCAGCGCGCCAGTCGGGATATTTTCGGGCGCCTGGAAAGCCTCGACATGCAGCTTTCGGACATGCAGGGCTCACTGCAAGGGCAACTGAAACTGGCGATCGAATCCAGCGCCAAATACTTCGTTCCTCACCTGTTCGCCGCCTTCAAGCAACGTCACCCTGAGGTCAACCTGACCCTTACCGTCGTCAACCGCGCCCAAGCGATCCGGCGCCTTTCCGATAACCGTGACGACCTGATCATCATGTCTATGGTGCCGCAGGACATGGGCCTGGAGTTTCTGCCGTTTCTCAACAACCCGATCATCGCCGTGGCGCCGCCGGACCATGCGTTGTGCAAACTCGAGCACTTGCGCCTGCAGGACCTGGAGCCTCATACCCTGCTGGTCCGTGAACAGGGCTCAGGCACCCGCAAAGCCTGTGAAGAGTACTTCAAGGACAAGCGTGTGCACTTCACCCAGACGCTGGAGGTAGCCTCGGCCGATGCCCAGCGCGAATGCGTCATCGCCGGCCTAGGCATTGCCTTGCTGACCCGCCATGCCGTGAACATGGAACTGGCCATGGGCGTGCTGAAAGAGTTGCCGGTGGAGGAACTGCCGCTGTACCGCAGCTGGTGTGTGGTGCAGGCAAAGGCCAAGCGGCAGTCACCGGTAGCCTTGGCCTTTTTGGCATTCATCCGCAGCGAACGTGCGCTGATCAGCGCGCTCGTTGAGCGCTTTTCGGGGAATTTGCCGCTGAAGTCTGCCACACCGTGAGGGCCTGCAACTCCGGGTAATCCGCGAGGTCGCGCAGCAGTTGTCGTTGGTCGCAGTAGCTTTCGATCGCACGGCGGTACTCCATGCGGCGCTGATCTTTTTCCTGCTGTTTGCGAGCCTTGGCGCTAGGTAGGTAAGAGCCATCGAAATCACGAGCCATGTCTGTCTCCCTGATCGAGTGCGGGGAGTTCAGACTCGCTTGAATGCTTTACCGTTCTGCTGAGGATTGGTGACAAATCGATGAAATTTGCAGCCCCTTGCGCAAGGGTCGATCAGTCATCCATCGCCTTGATCGACTTGGGGGACAAACGCAGGCTGCGCAAGCTGCGCTTCACACTCTTGAGGTGATTGACCAGGCTTGGCCCACGGGCCATGGCTACGCCCATGGCGAGCACGTCGATGACTACCAGGTGGGCGATACGCGAGGTCAGCGGGGTGTAGATTTCCGTGTCTTCATGCACATCGATCGCCAGGTTGACAGTCGAAAGCTCGGCCAGCGGGGTCTGGCTGGGGCACAGGGTGATCAGGTTGGCGCCGCTCTCACGCACGAGGTTGGCGGTGATCAAAAGGTCTTTGGAACGCCCGGACTGGGAAATGCACACCGCCACGTCACCCGGCTTGAGGGTCACCGCCGACATGGCCTGCATGTGCGGGTCGGAGTAGGCGGCGGCACTGAGCAACAGGCGGAAAAACTTGTGCTGCGCGTCGGCAGCAACCGCGCCGGATGCACCAAAACCATAGAACTCCACACGTTGCGCCTGCGCCATGGCACTCACTGCCTGCTGCAACGCGTGCGGGTCGAGGTGCTCTCGCACTTCCATCAGGGTGTGCAAGGTCGTGTCGAAAATCTTCAGGCTGTAATCGGCAACCGAGTCGTCTTCATGGATGGCGAACTGCCCGAAGCTGGCGCCGGCAGCCAGGCTCTGCGCCAGCTTGAGCTTGAGGTCCTGAAAACCTGAACAGCCGATCGCCCGGCAAAATCGCACGATGGTCGGCTCGCTGATACCCACGCTGTGTGCAAGGTCCGCCATCGAACTGTGCATGACGGCGGCCGGGTCCAGCAGCACGTGGTCGGCCACTTTCAGTTCCGATTTGCGCAGCAGGTGGCGCGATTGGGCGATATGTTGCAACAGATTCACGGGCTGGACTCGGTTATGATCGGCTGGCCGGGATGTAGCTTTCTTGTAGTTATACTACATGGACGCCAACCCGCCCAGTTAAACGAACGTGGAGAGTGGTGGTTTGACTATTCCTTGCGACATTCTGGTATTCGGTGGCACTGGCGATCTGGCCCTGCACAAACTGCTACCGGCGCTCTATCACCTGTATCGCGAGGCACGTCTGAACATTGCCGTGCGCATCATTGCCCTGGCCCGTCGCAACCTGTCGCGCAGCGACTATTTGAAGCTCGCCGAACGCCATTGCCGGGCGCAGATCGCCCGGAGTGAGTTCGACGAAGAGGTGTGGCAACGCTTTTGCGCACGCCTTGACTACTTTCCCATGGACGCCGCGCAAAGCGCCGACTTCGGGCGCCTGGCCCGCTACCTCGGCGAGCCCGGCGGGCTGACCCGCATCTATTACCTTGCCACCGCGCCCAATCTGTTCGTGCCGATTGCCAACCACCTGCGGGTGGCGGGGCTGGCCGACCACGAGGCACGCATCGTGCTGGAGAAGCCGATCGGCCATTCGCTTGAGTCAGCCACCGCCATCAACGAAGCGATCGGTGCGGTGTTCGAGGAATCGCAGGTGTTTCGCATCGATCACTACCTGGGCAAGGAGACCGTGCAGAACCTCATGGCCCTGCGGTTCGCCAACGCGTTGCTGGAGCCGGTGTGGCGCAACGGACAGGTCGATCATGTGCAGATCAGTGTGTGTGAAACCCTCGGTGTAGAAAACAGAGGCGGCTACTACGACCGGGCCGGTGCCACCCGCGACATGCTGCAGAACCACCTGTTGCAGCTGCTGTGCCTGGTAGCCATGGAGCCGCCCGCGCAGTTCGAGGCCGAGGCGGTCCGCGACGAGAAGGTCAAGATTCTGCGCGCTCTCAAGCCGATCAGCGGCCAGGACGTTCAGGACAAGACCGTGCGCGGTCAGTACGGTGCCGGGCACATCGGCGGCCAGGAGGTGCCCGCCTACTACTTCGAGAAGGACGTGGACAATGACAGCGACACTGAAACATTCGTCGCCGTCCACGCCCACATCGACAATTGGCGCTGGGCTGGCGTGCCTTTCTATCTGCGCACCGGCAAACGCATGGCACGGCGCTCGTCGCAGATCGTCATCCAGTTCAAGCCCGTGCCGCATGAGCTGTTCAGCGGTGGCCAGGTCAACCAGCTACTGATCCAGTTGCAGCCAGACGAGCGCATCAGCCTGCGCATGATGACCAAGAGCCCGGGCAAGGGCATGCGCCTGGAGCCGGTCGACCTCGACCTGAACCTGGCGCAGGTGTTCGGCCAGACCCGTCGCTGGGAGGCCTACGAGCGCTTGCTGCTGGATGTACTCGAGGGGGACTCTACCCTGTTCATGCGGCGCGACGAAGTTGAAGCGGCATGGGCCTGGATAGACCCGATCATCCAGGGCTGGGAGGATCATTTTCAGGCACCCCGCCACTATGCCGCAGGTAGCACAGGCCCGGATCAAGCCAACAGCCTGCTGGCACACCAGGGCAGAACCTGGCACAGCTGAAGCCATTGCCGATTTCACCCAAGCATGAAGGTGGCGGCAAACGTTGGCACAGAAGAACGCCGTCCCCGTTCAAATGCTCCCTTGCAGTGGAGAAAGTTGCATTGCGCCATTGGGCGCAAACTCAACTGACAAGGATCCATTATGAGCAAAATTGAAAACCTGCAAGCGTACAACATTGAAGCGCCAGGCCAACCAGCCTGCTTTGAAGTTCGGGGAACGGTGACCGTTGGCCACCCGGGTATTGTGCCTGTGCTGATAGAACCCAGGGTACGTCACCGAGGTGGCTGGGAAGTGCTTGAGCTGCATCTGGTGGACAACGGGGAGATCAACCTGCAGGTCCTTACCGAGAAACCAGTATTTTTCCGGCGCGAACGTGCGAGCTCGTGGACAAGGCTGGAAATCATCAAGGACGACGGTCCGCAAATGTTCGAGATCGGGCACCGTGTAGTCAACGACTGAGCCTGACAATGCCAGACCGCTGCGAGCGGTTTGGCATTGTGCTGTAGCCAGAACCCGATGAGCGACAGCCCTCGAAGGTGAATATTTATACAGTAGGCGTTTGCCCCGTAACCGGCCTGCCCCTAGAATGGCCGGATGCACACAGATGACCTCTCCCTCCTGCTGAACTCCCTCAACGATGCCCAACGCCAGGCCGTCGCGGCCTCGCTCGGGCGTCAGCTGGTGCTTGCTGGCGCCGGTTCCGGTAAAACCCGCGTGCTGGTGCATCGCATCGCCTGGCTGATCCAGGTCGAGCAGGCCTCACCGCACTCGATCCTGTCGGTGACCTTCACCAACAAGGCCGCCGCTGAAATGCGCCAGCGCATCGAGCAATTGCTGGGCATCAACCCGGCCGGCATGTGGGTGGGGACCTTCCACGGCCTGGCGCACCGCTTGTTGCGCGCCCATTGGCAGGAAGCGCGCCTGGTACAGAACTTCCAGATCCTCGACAGTGACGACCAGCAGCGCCTGGTCAAGCGGGTGATCCGCGAGCTGGGTCTGGACGAGCAGCGCTGGCCCGCGCGCCAGGCACAGTGGTTCATCAACGGGCAGAAGGACGAAGGCCTGCGGCCGCAGCATATCCAGGCCGGCGGCGATCTGTTCCTGGGGACCATGCGTAGCATCTATGAAGCCTACGAACAGGCCTGCGAACGCGCCGGGGTGATCGACTTCTCCGAACTGCTGCTGCGTGCCTTGGACTTGTGGCGCGACCACCCGAGCCTGCTCGAACACTACCAGCGGCGCTTCCGCCACCTGCTGGTGGACGAGTTCCAGGACACCAACGCCGTGCAGTACGCCTGGCTACGACTGCTGGCAGGCAAGGACGGCGGCAGCTTGATGGCGGTGGGCGACGACGACCAGTCGATTTACGGCTGGCGCGGCGCCAAGATTGAAAACATCCACCAGTACACGGCTGACTTCCCTGACGCCGAGATGATCCGCCTGGAGCAGAACTACCGCTCCACAGGGGGTATTCTCAAAGCTGCCAACGCGCTGATCGCAAACAACAGCGGCCGCTTGGGCAAAGAGCTGTGGACCGACCTGGGCGAGGGAGAACCTCTGACCCTCTATGCGGCTTACAACGAGCATGACGAAGCGCGCTACGTGGTCGAGACCATCGAGAGCCTGATCAAGCAAGGCCATTCGCGCAGCGAGATCGCCATCCTGTATCGCTCCAACGCCCAGTCGCGGGTGCTGGAAGAAGCCCTGTTGCGCGAGCGCATCCCCTACCGCATCTATGGTGGCCAGCGCTTCTTCGAGCGCGCCGAGATCAAGAACGCCATGGCCTACCTGCGCTTGATAGAAGGCCGTGGCAACGACGCCGCCCTCGAAAGGGTCATCAATGTGCCACCGCGTGGCATCGGCGAAAAAACTGTCGAGGCCATTCGTGAACATGCTCGCCACAGTCAACTGTCGATGTGGGGAGCCATGTGCCAACTGCTCGCCGCCAAGGCCCTCAAAGGCCGGGCCGCCAGTGCGCTGGGCGCGTTCATCGAGCTGATTGAAAGCCTGGCTGGAAAAGTCGCGGACATGCCCCTGCATACCATGACGCAGACAGTCGTCGAGCAGTCCGGTCTGATCATCTATCACCAGGAAGAAAAGGGTGAAAAGGGCCAGGCACGGGTAGAAAACCTTGAGGAGCTGGTAAGCGCCGCTCGCAACTTCGAAGCCACTGACGATGACGCCGACCTTTCGCCTCTGTCGGCCTTCCTCGGTCATGCTTCGCTTGAAGCCGGCGAGGCCCAGGCTGACGAGCACGAAGACAGCATTCAGCTGATGACATTGCACAGCGCCAAAGGCCTGGAGTTCCCCTACGTGTTCCTGGTGGGCATGGAAGAAGGCCTGTTCCCGCACAAGATGAGCCTGGAAGAGCCAGGCCGCCTGGAAGAAGAACGCCGCCTGGCGTACGTGGGCATTACCCGTGCCATGCGCCAGCTCTTCATGACCTATGCCGAAACGCGTCGGCTGTATGGCAGTGAGACCTACAACAAGGTGTCACGATTCGTCCGGGAGATTCCACCAGGCCTGGTTCAGGAAGTGCGTCTTTCGAACAGCGTCAGCCGCCCGTTCGGCGGTGCCAAGAGCACCAGCGCCAGCAGCATGTTCGCCAATGCCAACATTCCACAGACCGCTTTCAATCTAGGCCAGCGGGTACAGCATTCGGTATTCGGTGAAGGCGTTATCCTCAACTTCGAGGGTTCCGGCGCACAGGCCCGTGTGCAGGTGAACTTTGCCGAAGGCAGCAAGTGGCTGATGCTCGGCTATGCCAAGCTCGAAGCTATCTGAGGCCTTCAGGGCGCGCTGAACTATTTAGGCAAAAGCTGGAAACATTATGTCGCTGGTCATGTGCACAGGAACCTGTGCAACATGACGCGCGTGCAATCCACAACAGGGGAAATCCCATTTATGCAACGTTTTCTTAGCATCGCACTGGCGCTTTGCGTCGGCCTGACGCTGAGCCTGGACGCCAACGCCAAGCGCTTCGGCGGCGGCAAGAGCTCGGGCTCCGCGCCAATCCACCAGACCCGCCAGGCTACGCCAACCACGCCTGCCGCCGCACCGACCGCTCCTGGCCGTGCCCCGGCCGCCGCCAGCGGTGCTTCGCGCTGGCTGGGCCCATTGGCCGGCCTCGCCGCCGGTGGCCTGCTGGCCTCCATGTTCATGGGTGACGGCTTCGAGGGCCTGCAGATCATGGACTTCCTGATCGTCGCCCTGATCGCGTTCCTGGTGTTCCGCTTCATCGCCGCACGGCGCCGCCAGCAGCAGCCGCAAATGGCCGCTCCGGGCCATGCGCCGTTCCAGCGTGAAGCCCATGGCCAGCCTGCCCAGCCGTCGATCTTCGGTGGCTCGGCTGCACCTGCAGCGCCAGCCGCACCGGCCATCAATGCCCCGGCCTGGTTCAACGAGCAGAGCTTCCTGGCTGCAGCCCGTAGCCACTTCCAGGCGCTGCAGCAGCACTGGGATGCCAACGAGATGGACAAGATCGCCGAGTTCGTCACGCCGCAGATGCTGGAGTTCCTCAAGCGTGAGCGTGCTGACCTGGGTGATGGTTTCCAGGCGACCTACATCGATAACCTCGATGTGCAACTGGACGGTGTCGACGATCGCGCCGACCGTACCGACGCCACCCTGACCTTCCGTGGCGTGTCGAAGACCTCGCGCTTCGACCAGGGCGAACCGTTCAGCGAAAGCTGGCACATGGTTCGTGCCCAGGGCGAGAACCAGCCTTGGCTGGTCGCCGGTATCCGCCAAAACGGTTAACCGTCGCACGTTGCACAAAAAACCCCGGGCTAGCCCCGGGGTTTTTGCTTTTGCCAGACCGCCCTACTAGGGTATAACGCGCAGCGATGACATCAAGGTTGGAGGAAATGAACCGTGGAAGAAGTGATCGAACAACTCCGTGAAGCCAATGAACCGGTGCCGGTACCCTTGGAGCTTCCCGACGAGGACCAACTGGTCGAGATCGAGGAACAACTGTTCATCAACATTCCGTTCGTGTTCAAAGAGTTCCTCTTGACCGTCAGTGACGTGGTGTATGGCTCTCTGGAGCCAGTGACCGTCACCGATCCCCAGTCCCATACCTACCTGCCCGATGTGGCGGCCAATGCCTGGGACGCCGGCGTACCGCGGGACCTGATCCCGCTGTGCCAGGACGGTGACAACTTCTACTGCGTCGAGGAAGACGGCACGGTAGTGCTGTGGGATGGCGACGAGGAAGGGGTTGGCGAAGACAGCTGGGAATCGGTCTGGCACTGGGCACGGGACGTCTGGCTGGAAAGCTGATCAGTCACACAGTCGCCAGGCTTCGTGGCCTGGCGACATCGTTACCGCTCCTTTGCGCAGGTTGCCGCAATCCCGTGCACAGAGCCCTCAGTGCGTATTTTCCCGGCTGTTTTCCAGCGTCTCCAGCAAGGCGATCTGCATCCGCGAATGCACACGGATGAACCATCGCCACAGCACCGCCACTACCATCGCGGCCACCACGGCGATGATCAGCAGTAATTCACTGGTCGGCAGGATGCTTGCCGACAACGCCGACAGCAGCAGGAAGATGACCAGCAGTGACAGTAGCGGGATCACTTCGGCCACTACACGGCGAACGCGCTGGGTGTGGCGCCCTGCCATTTCCGGCTTGACGCCCATCTCCGCCAACAACATCGACAACGCCTTGAGCTTGCGATAGGCCGCGATAAGGAAGGGCAGCGACAACAACAACGCGCCCCCCCAGATTAGCGCCTTTTGCTGGCTGACATCACTGACCCACTCATTGAGCCAGGCGCCGATGCGTACGGCGAAATACCCCCCACTGAAGAAAATCGCGATCACCAGTGCCAGGTTCACACCAACCTGCAGCAGGATGCGCCGGATCATCGCAGCCAGCATCGCGCTCTCACCTTGCGGCTGGATACTGCGCAGCCACTCGCCATACAGTGAAAGCACGCGTGACAGCCGGCTGGGCATGACGTTGCCAAGCTTCAGCGACAACGGGTCGGCCGCGCGGATCAGATACGGCGTAAGCAGCGTGGTGATGGCCGAAACCGCCACCGCAACCGGATAAAGGAAGTCGCTGGTAACTTGCAGCGTCATACCTAAGGCCGCAATGATGAAAGAGAACTCGCCGATCTGGGATAGCCCCATGCCCACCCGCAGCGAGGTACGGCCATCGTTGCCGGCAATGAACGCACCCATACCGCAAGACAGCATCTTGCCCAGCACCACGGCAACGGTGATGACCATGATCGGCCAGGCATAGTCGAGCAGCACGTTCGGGTCGATCATCAGGCCGATGGCGACGAAGAAAATGGCGCTGAACAAATCACGCACCGGCTCGATCAGCCGTTCGATCTTCAGCAACTGGCGGGATTCGGCCATGATCGCACCGATCAGGAACGCCCCCAGCACCATGCTGTACTCGAGTTTGACCACCAGCAGGCAGAAGCCGAAACACAGGCCCAGCACGGTGATCAGCAACATCTCGTTGCTCTCGAATTTCGCAACGTAGGCCAGTAATCGCGGCACCAGCAAAATGCCGATAACCAGCGCCACGATCATGAACAGCGAAAGCTTGCCGACGGTGGAAAAGACTTCCCCGGAACTGACCGTACCGCTGACCGCAATGCCAGACAGCAGGGCGATGATGCCGATGCCGAGGATATCCTCGACGATCAGCACGCCAAAGATGAGTTGGGCGAAACGCTCGTTTTTCATCTTCAGGTCATTGAGCGCCTTGACGATGATGGTGGTCGAAGAAATCGCCAGGATCGCGCCGAGGAACAGCGAATCCATGGTGCTCCAGCCAAACCAGCGGCCGATCTCGAAACCGATCCAGATCATCAGGACGATTTCCAGGAACGCTGCAATGAACGCCGTGGCCCCCACCTTGAACAGCTTGCGCAGGCTGAACTCAAGGCCCAGGCAGAACATCAGGAAGATAACGCCCAGTTCGGCGAGGGTCTTGATGGTGTCTTCATCGTGAATCAGGCCGAACGGCGGGGTGTGTGGGCCGATGATGAAACCGGCGACGATGTAGCCCAGCACCACTGGCTGTTTGAAACGATGAAAGAGAATCGTCACTACCCCGGCGACCAGCATGATCACTGCAAGATCCTGGATGAAGCTGATGGCATGCATGGCGCGATACTCCTTTTCGATGCCCGGGCAAACCGCCCCTCTGCCAAGGCATACCCGAGCGAGCGGCAAGTACACGCTGTATTGAATGCAGCAATGCCCATGTTGCATGGGCGTACTCAGGTTAACATCGCACCCCGCCGCATATTGCTGATGCAATATGTAGAAACAGATCGGCCGGTCAACGGCCGCTGATGGCATGATCGGCGTGACGACGGAGCGTCAGTCAACGTCCCGTATCAGGAAGGCAAACTTCAAGAGGGGAAACAGAAAGTGTCAGCAGATACCCGCCCCGATTCAGCGCAACCTCACCGTGAGCACACTATGGAACCTGGAAACGCCCAGCTGAGCATGACCGTACTGATGACCCCGGACATGGCCAACTTTTCGGGCAACGTACATGGCGGCACCTTGCTCAAGTATCTCGATGAAGTGGCCTACGCCTGCGCTAGCCGCTATGCCGGCAGCTATGTGGTCACCCTGTCGGTCGATCAGGTGATTTTCCGCGAGCCGGTGCACGTGGGCGAACTCGTCACGTTCCTGGCATCGGTGAACTACACCGGCACTACCTCCATGGAGGTGGGCATCAAGGTCGTCACCGAGAACATTCGCGAACGCTCGGTGCGTCATTCCAACAGCTGTTTTTTCACCATGGTCGCGGTCGACGACAACCGCCGCCCGGTCCCGGTCCCTGCGCGTCAGCCGCAGTCCAGTGAAGAAAAGCGCCGCTTCCTCCAGGGCCAGCAACGCCGGCAGATCCGTCAGGAACTGGAAAAGCGTTACCAGGATTTGAAGACCGACGCCCTTTAAAGCGCCAGGCGTTGCGCCTCGAAGCGCACACGCGGGTGAGCGATGCGGTCCTGGGCCCGCACCAGCTGCAGTTCGTAACTGGCGCAGGCCTGGGTTTCCAGCAGCACCTCATGCACAGCTGCCGCTGTGTACTCAAAGGCTTGTACCCAACTGTCGCCCAACAGCACTCGGGCCAGGAACAGCCCTGAGGTCAAGTCCCCCACCCCGACCGGCTGGCGAGGGAAAGCCAGCAGCGGGCGGCGCAAGTGCCAGCTGTGATCACGGGTGACCAACAACATTTCGAACGTGTCTGGGCAACGCCCCGGGTAGGCCAGGTGCTTGACCAGCACAGCCTGCGGGCCGCGCTCAAGAAGGCCGCGTGCCATATGCACGCAATCTTCCAGGCTTTGCGCGCGCCGCCCACAAAAACTGTCCAGTTCCAGCTGGTTGGGGCACAGGATGTCAGCCTGGGCAACCGCATCGTCCAGCAGGAACTCGCTCACCTCCTGTGGCACGATGCACCCTTTCTCCGAATGCCCCATGACCGGGTCGCACAGATACAGCGCCTTTGGGTTGACGGCCTTGATCCGCTCGACACCCGCCAGTATCGCCCGCCCCTGCTCGGCGCTACCCAGATAGCCCGAGAGAATGGCATCGCAATGCCCCAGTTCACCGATGTTGGAAATGCCTTCCACCAACGCAGGAATTTGCGCTGGAGCAAGCACTTCGCCCGCCCACTGGCCATACTGAGTGTGGTTGGAGAACTGCACGGTATTGAGCGGCCAGACATTGACCCCGATACGCTGCATTGGAAACACCGCGGCGCTGTTGCCGGCGTGGCCGAACACCACGTGGGACTGAATGGCGAGCAGGTGCGGGGTACGTTTCATGCGGGCGTTTTCCAAAGCTGTTTCAGGGATTGTGCGTCGCGCAGTATGAACTCGATTGCCACCTGTACGACAGACCAGGGACGCAGTTAAGCTGGATCGACCTGTTTGGAGCATACGTAAATGTTGACCCTGGAGAATCTCTTCGTCCTGATGCTGGTGGCCACGGCAGGCGCTTGGTTATGGCACAACCACGGGCTGCGCGAGAAAGCCTTGGAACGGGTCAAACAGCATTGTGGAAAGCTGGATCTGGAGCTGCTCGACGACGCCGTCGCGCTCAAGCGCATTGCATTTTTGCGCGATGCCAAGGGCAGAAAGCGCCTGGCCCGTGTGTATGCCTTCGAGTTCACAGTCACCGGCGAACTGCGCCACCCAGGCACGGTGACTCAGTTTGGCGCTCACAGCGTGCAGATCGAACTGGCGCCCTACCCGTTCGAGATCAATACGCCGCCACGGGCCGACAACGTGATCGAAATGAAGCAATGGCGCCAGGAACATAATCGCTGGCACAACTGATCACCTCACCCGACAGCCCTCCAGCGCGGTCTGCAGCGCTGGCAGGTCTTGGGGCTGGTCGAAAATCAGTTCGATGCGCGTATCCTTGCGCCACTCGCTCGGCTGCCAAGCCGGCAGGTTGCCGTCAAGGCCGTTGAAAGACTGCCAACTCTCCGGGCTGTGGATAACACCCTTGGCCCGGCGCCATGAATAAGCGTCGAGCATGCCACGCAAGCCTTGTGAATCGAATAGCTGACTGGGGTGCCAACGCCAGCCGACACTCCAGCCACCTTCGCCTTGCTGTGCATGACAGATGGGTTGACGAGGGTCTATCCACAGGGTGCCGAGGGCCGGCTGGCGATTATCCACAACGGCCTTATCCACAGAACTCTCGCCCACTGCGTCTATGGAAGAACGAGGAAGGCTGGATACAGCCAGCAGCCCCTGCTCTGTCCAAACGCCCTGTTCCGCTGACATTTCCTTACTTATCAACAACCTGCGATTTTCATCCACAGCCGCGCTCTTGTTGAAAACCACCAGTCCGGCAGCTTGCAGAGCCTGCAATTGAGCATCGGGTAACGGCTCACCTCGCGCCAGCGCTTGAGCATCCAAGACCATCACCATCGGCTGCAGCGCCAGAACCCCAACCCAAGGTGCCTGATTCAATTGGGTCATCAACTGCAGGGGGTGACCAAGACCAGAGGGTTCAATGAACAACCGGTCGGGTTGGGCCTTGCGCAACAGACGCCCCAGCCCGACCTGGAACGGTGTGCCATTGACGCAGCACAGGCACCCACCCGCCACTTCGGCAATGGCAACACCATCCTCATCACAGCTGAGCAGCGCTGCATCCAGGCCGACTTGGCCAAACTCGTTGACCAGCACCGCCCAACGCTCGGCGGCAGGGCGCTGAGCCATCAGCTGGCGGATGAGGCTGGTCTTGCCTGCACCCAAGGGGCCAGCGATGACGTGAGTAGGAATATTCTGCAGCATGCGCTTACTTCAGGTCGGAATTCACCCCACTATGCCCCGTCACGCCAACCAGTCAAGGCTGAGCAACAGGCGCGGGCCAGGGCCAGCGGGCGAGCGATGGATCAGGCCTGCTCCTTCGTTGCCAGACCATTTTTCGCCCTTCAGCAGCGCGACATCACCCGCTTGCAACCGCTGGATGTTATCCACAGGTGCCGGTGCGAGCTGCAACCCCGCTCGTTCGATGGCACCTTCGGGCAGCCATTCGCTGCCGCAGCCCACATAGGTGGTGAGCAGGCGCACAGGCACGTTATCCACATGGAAGCGCGGGCACATCGCATTGTGCAGCACCCGCAGGCGCAGACCGATGCGCCGGGCACCCACCAGACATGTATATGCCGAAACCAGCCAGCACACATCTGCAACGAAACTCTCATAACCCTGCAGATCGGCCGCTTCCCGCAACAGATCTGGTAGCACTGGCGGCTCATACTCATTCACATCGACGACCCGCTGGTCCGCGAACGGTTGGCCGAGGCTGACTACCAATGCCGCGAAGTCTTCAACCTGGGCAGGCAAGCGTCGCTGCCAGACTGCCAGGTTGACACCGTCTTGCAGAATGTCGGTGAGCACCCGAGGCGATTCACCATGGACTTGGCGGATATCCACACGCTGAGCCGCGGGCGTCATGCTGCCTCCTCGGCGTGCCAGGGCCCGAAGGGATCCGGCAAGTCCCGCCAGGCCGCCTGGCCCATTTCCATTTCATCATCGGTCAACAAACAGGCATCCAGATCTGTGGATAACTGGACGAAGTCAATGTTCTGCCCAATGAACACCAGTTCCTGGCGGCAGTCGCCACTCTCAGGCACCCAGTGTTTGAGAATTTCTGCAGAGCTCTGTTCGTCCTGCGGCCAATGTTCCTTTGGCACGAATCGCCACCACCGGCCGGCCAAGCCATAGCGCATCATGCCGCCAGCCTGCGACCAGCTGCCGGCCTCCTGAAACCTGCTGGCCAGCCAGAAAAAGCCTTTGGAGCGCAGTAGCCGGCCATTGGTCCATTGCTTGTGGATGAAATCAAAAAAGCGTTGCGGGTGCAGCGGCCTGCGAGCTTGCCAGGTGGTAGCGGCAATGCCGTATTCCTCGGTTTCTGGCACATGTTCACCGCGCAGTTCCTGAAGCCATCCAGGTGCCTGCGCAGCCTGTTCGAAATCGAAAAGGCCGGTATCCAGGATCTGTGCCAGCGGCACTTGGCCCATGACCATCGGCAAAATCTTCGCCCGGGCATTGAGGCTGCGCAAAATCGCGATGAGCTCCTCGCGCTCATGCTGGCTGATCAGGTCGATCTTGCTCAGCAGCAGCACATCCGCGAACTCCACCTGTTCGATCAACAGGTCGCTGATGGAACGCTCATCGTCATCGCCCAAGGTTTCACCACGGCTGGCCAGGCTGTCGGCGGCCTGGTAATCGCGCAGGAAGTTCAAGCCGTCGACAACCGTCACCATGGTGTCCAGCCGTGCCATGTCGCTAAGGCTACGGCCCTGCTCATCGCGGAAGGTGAACGTCTCTGCGACGGGAAGCGGCTCGGAGATGCCCGTCGACTCGATCAGCAGATAATCGAACCGGCCTTCATCCGCCAGCCGTGCGACTTCCTCCAACAGGTCCTCGCGCAGGGTGCAGCAGATGCAGCCGTTGCTCATCTCAACCAGCTTTTCTTCCGCTCGGTTTAGGCTGACATTACGCTGGACCTCACTGGCATCAATGTTGATTTCGCTCATGTCATTGACGATGACGGCGACACGCAGGTTGTCGCGATTACGCAGCACATGGTTGAGCAAGGTGCTTTTACCGGCACCCAAAAAGCCGGAAAGTACAGTGACAGGAAGTCGATTGGTCATGGCGGATCCTCTACAGGCGGACGCATTCGAAACGATGCACTGCACAACGTTATAAAGTAACAATACAATTTCGCCAAGCCGTTCTCGTCGGACGGTTACCCGGGAAGGAAAATGAACCTGTCACCCGCAGTACTGTTATTGCTGCTCGCTGCGCCAACACCGTTGCTTGCGATACCTCAGCAGAACGCGCAGGCGTCATGCACGAGGAGCGCGACGCTGGTGGCCTGTAAAGACCCCACTGGCAGTTACTACAGCGTGCGTACCGAGGGCAGCCACATCTACCTACGCGGCTTCGATAGTGCGACGCACCGCGTATGGGCGCAAACCAACAGCCGCTATGGAGCGCTGACATTCTTCACCGGCCTGGCCAGCGATGGTGAAGCCTGGGTTGGCTATAGCCGCCGAGTTGGTTGGACCTCCCTGACCCGCGTATCCAGCTCCAACGGCGAACGATTCAGTCTGCGTTGCAGCCTGGTCGGTGGCTGCCAGTGATCGTTCGTTTGCCTGACATTGACGCTGATCTAGCCCGACGCTAGCGATTTCCGCGCAGAGACACAGCACGCCACTGGCCTGGGTGCATGATTGATCACTTATAGAGAAGGTAGGCGCTCCTCACCCCACCATTCGCGGCATGGAGTGGGTGAGCGATAAGCGTGGCTGCCAGGATTGGAATGGAATGTTCCACGTGGAACTATCAGTTCGCTTGGCTTATAGGCCGACCTGCTAGTGCTGAGGGCAATTCACCGAACCCAGCCGGTATCGAACTGCGCGTGGTACATGCAGAAGCCTGCATGCCCACGACGCAGTAGCCGCCAAGGATTGGCAAGGGGCAGCCCGTCAGGTGCGCGGCTTTACTGTTCCACAGTCATTGCCCAACCATACCGCCCGGGTATTCATACTGCCGCGCTGTTGCACACCCGACGCATTGAATGTCCCGTTAACTTGGGTAGTGAACTCCTTGTCACTAAGGAAGGTTGCCTGGCCGGCACCTTGGGCTTTGGGGCAGCTGAACTGAAACTTCCAGACATTGCCGGTCCGCTCGGTAATCTTTTGCGTGCAGCCTGACTGAGGGTCCTGCAAGGGAATATCGTTGGTTTTCACCTGCTCCGGCGTCAGGCATGAACGCACGCCATTACCTGCTACCGCGATGCCCTGCTTGGCCAGTGCCCCTTCCATCATGGCCCTCTGCTCGGGCGGCAGGTTCTTCAGTTGGCCGAGCATGAACTGCATGTCCGGCAATGGCTTACCGTCGACCTGCATGTTGCTGGTGGTGAGCTCCCACAGACCAGGCTGCAACATCTGCGCATGCACAAGTGGGCTGGCCAGGCCAAAAGCCAGGGCCAGCAGTGGCAGACGAATCTTCATGGACGAACGCTCCTCAAAATAACCGACTCAATGGCCGGGCACAGGCTTAGACGGCAAATCCGCTTTCAGGTTGCAAGGCGGCCCTGGAAGTGTTCTGTTATCTGCTGTGTATTTGCCAAGCAGGATGCGTATGGATTACCACAGCCCCTACTTCTTCGGCTATGTGCTCGGGCTCGTTCACTTGCTTGGCATAATCGCCGCGCTGCATGCGGTGTTTACCGTGCGTACGGCCCAAGGGGCAATTGCCTGGGCCATGTCGCTGTTCTTCATTCCCTACTTCACACTCATTCCCTACCTGGTGTTCGGTGCCCGCTCCTTCAACGCCTACATCAAGGCTCGGCGCCAGGCCAACCAGGAAATGCACGTGGCCATGGCCAACCTCAACTGGCGGCCTTGGGTAGAGGAAGCGCTCACAGCTCGGGAGTCGCAGAGCTACACCGCCTTGCGTGCCATGCCAAAACTTGGGCGAATGCCGTGCTTGGCCAATAACCAAGTAAAGCTGCTGATCGATGGCCAGGCCACCTTCGACGCCATCTTCGCTGCTATCGAACAAGCACGAGAAGTGGTGTTGGTACAGTTCTTCATCATCCACAACGACACCATCGGCAAAGCGCTGCAGCAACTGTTGCTGCGCAAAGCGGCCGAGGGCGTGAAGGTGTTCGTGCTGTATGACAGGGTTGGCAGCCATGCCTTGCCCGCCAGCTATAGCCAGAGCCTCAGAGACGGTGGGGTGCAGATCCACGCCTTCGCCACCCGCCGCGGCTGGTTCAATCGCTTCCAGGTGAACTTCCGTAACCACCGCAAGATTGTCGTGGTCGATGGGGTTACCGGCTTCATCGGCGGGCACAACGTCGGTGATGAATACCTGGGTGGCAACCCTCACCTCTCACCCTGGCGTGATACCCATGTGCAGATCGGCGGCCCGGTGCTGGCTTGCCTGCAGGAGTCCTTCGCCGAAGACTGGTACTGGGCAACGCGTCAGCTACCGCCACTGATCCTGCCCGACACCTATCCGGACAACGGTGTGCTTTGCCAGGCGCTGGCCAGCGGGCCGGCAGATCCGCAAGAGACCTGCGCGCTGTTTTTCATCGAAGCCATCCATTCCGCGACTCGCCGCGTGTGGATCACAAGCCCCTACTTCATTCCCGACGAGGCCGTGTTCGCCGCGCTGCGCCTGGCCGTGCTGCGCGGCGTGGATGTGCGCATCCTGATCCCAGCTCGCCCCGACCATCGGGTCGTTTACGCCGCCTCTAGCCTGTTCGCCTTCGAGGCGGTGCGGGCGGGGGTACGCATGTACCGCTATCAGCCAGGGTTCCTTCATCAGAAGGTGGTGTTGGTGGACGATGAGGTCAGTGCTATTGGTAGTGCCAACCTGGACAACCGCTCATTCCGGCTGAACTTCGAAATCACCCTGCTGACAGTGGATCGGGATTTCGCCGATCAGGTAGAGAAGATGTTGACCACTGACTTCGAGCAGGCCAGGGAAATTACGCCTGAGGACAGCAGTAAAACCCACCGTCTTCAACAGCTGGGGATGCGTGTAGCGCGGTTGATTTCACCGATCCTCTGATGGGTGACCGGGGCCGCCTGAAGCGTGCCCCGGGTCAATCAGCGATACAGGTCTTCACGTGTCCAGGGCAGGTCATGATGCCCATCGGCGTAAGGCTTGACGGCAAGGATCTGGTGCAGGTTTATCCAGCCCTTCTGGAATGCATAGGCGCAGCCAGCCAGATACAGGCGCCAAATGCGCAGGGTTTTTTCCGGTACCAGTGCAGCAGCCTTGTGCAGCTGGTTCTCCAGGTTATCGCTCCAATGGTGCAAGGTCTTGGCGTAATGCATGCGCAAGCTCTCGACATCGACGACCTCCAGCCCCGCAGCACACAGGCTCGCGCTGATCATCGACAGGTGCGGCAGCTCACCGTTGGGGAACACATAATGGTCGATGAATTCACCCGCCCCTCGCCCCACCGGACGACCATCGACGTGCTTGGCGGTGATGCCATGGTTCATCACCAGGCCACCCTCGCGCACAGCGCCGAACAGTTTCTGGCTGTACAGCGCCAGGTTGGCGTGCCCGACATGCTCGAACATGCCGACGCTGACGACCTTGTCGAAGCGGCCATCCTGAGGGAGGTCGCGGTAGTCGAGGATCTGCAGCTCGACCTTGTCAGCCAGGCCCTCTGCCTTGACGCGCTGCCGCGCCAGCTTGAGCTGTTCCTTGCTCAAGGTGATGCCGAACACCTTGGCACCGTACTCGCGTGCGGCGAAGCGTGACAGCCCACCCCAACCGCAGCCGACATCCAGCAGGTAGTCATGGGCCTGCAGCCGCAGCTTGCGGCACAGATGGTCAAACTTGTCCTGCTGTGCCTGATCGAGGGTATTGTCCGGCTCACGGAAGTAGGCACACGAATACGCCATGTCCTGATCGAGCCAGAGTTGATAGAACGCGTTGGACACGTCGTAGTGGTAGGAGATGGACTCGGCGTCTGTGCGCTTGTCGTGAGCCACACGTGGTGGCGGTGCCTCATCGTCCTCCGTCAGCAAGGCTTCGCTCAGCTCATCGCACACCCGAATGGCTTCCCCGATGTCGCCCTCCAACTCCAGCTTGCCTTCCACGAAAGCAGCACCCAGCTGGTGCATGCTTGGATGGGTCAGCTGGGCGATCAGCTGAGGCTCCTTGACCAGGATAGTGACCTGCGGACTGGGCCCCAGGTCGAACTGGTTGCCGTCCCACAGCTTCAGACGAAGTGGCAAGTGCAGGCTCTGCAGCGCCGGCGGAAGTTGCGCAAGCATGAACGACCCTCCTTCTGGGCTCGATACATGAAATTTCGAACACCACCGAAACAGGGTAGTTCAACCGTGCGAAATTTCCGCTGAACGAGACCAAGGTCTACAACTAACTGATCTATGAATATTTCAGATTGTATACAATTTGTCGTTCTCAGCTTAACCTTGTGTCCCTCTCGCGCTTCCTCATCTGGAGTAGAAACCCATGAAATCCTATGACGTGGTGATCATCGGCGGTGGCCCCGGCGGCTACAACGCGGCGATTCGTGCTGGGCAACTTGGCTTGAGTGTCGCCTGTGTGGAAGGCCGCTCGACCCTTGGCGGCACCTGCCTCAATGTGGGCTGCATGCCGTCCAAGGCATTGCTGCATGCCTCCGAATTGTATGAGGCCGCCAGCGGTGACGAGTTTGCCCACCTGGGCATCGAGGTGAAGCCAACCCTGAACCTCGCCCAGATGATGAAACAGAAGGACGAGAGCGTGACTGGCCTGACCAAGGGCATCGAGTACCTGTTTCGCAAGAACAAGGTCGAGTGGATCAAAGGCTGGGGCCGCCTGGATGGCGCCGACAAGGTTATCGTCAAAGCCGAGGACGGCAGCGAGACCGCGTTGCAGGCCAAGGACATCGTCATCGCTACCGGGTCCGAGCCCACTCCCCTGCCCGGCGTGACTATCGATAACCAACGCATCATCGACTCCACGGGCGCCTTGGCCCTCCCCGAGGTGCCCAAGCACCTGATCGTGATCGGCGCTGGTGTGATCGGCCTGGAGCTGGGTTCGGTGTGGCGCCGCCTGGGCAGCCAGGTCACCGTCATCGAATACCTGGACCGCATCTGCCCCGGTACTGATGAGGAAACGGCAAAGACCCTGCAAAAGGCCCTGGCCAAGCAAGGCATGGCCTTCAAGCTCGGCAGCAAGGTGACCCAAGCGACGGCCTCACCCGACGGCGTCAGCCTGACGCTAGAGCCGGCCGCAGGCGGTACTGCAGAAACACTGCAAGCCGACTACGTGCTGGTTGCCATCGGCCGTCGTCCTTATACCCAAGGCCTGAATCTGGAAAGCGTCGGGCTGCAAACCGATAAACGCGGCATGCTCACCAACGAGCATCATCGCACCTCAGTGCCGGGAGTGTGGGTGATTGGCGACGTCACCTCCGGCCCGATGCTGGCGCACAAAGCCGAAGACGAAGCCGTCGCCTGCATCGAGCGCATCGCCGGCAAACCCCACGAGGTCAATTACAACCTGATCCCCGGGGTGATCTATACCCGCCCCGAGTTGGCCAGCGTCGGCAAGACCGAAGAGCAGCTCAAGGCAGAAGGCCGCGCCTACAAAGTGGGCAAGTTCCCCTTCACCGCCAACAGCCGCGCGAAGATCAACCATGAAACCGAAGGCTTCGCCAAAGTCATCGCCGATGCCAACACCGATGAAGTACTGGGCGTGCATCTGGTCGGCCCAAGCGTCAGCGAGATGATCGGCGAATTCTGCGTGGCAATGGAGTTCTCCGCCTCTGCTGAAGACATCGCCCTCACCTGCCACCCGCACCCCACCCGCTCCGAGGCCTTGCGCCAGGCGGCGATGAACGTGGATGGGATGGCGATGCAGATTTGAGGTTCGACACTCCGGACCGGACTGATGCGATAGAGAATCAAACTATCGCAACTTGAAACGACGCAGCTTGACGCGGTTTCAATATCACCGGTGGCTGGTCGGCCGCCGGTGCAGAGCGCGCAATGAGCAAGAGCTTCTACGCCTCAGCCCCTTTGTTCAGCCGTCAGTCGCGTCAAAACCGGGGCTTCGACTCGGTTCTGACCCGCTATAGGCGTCATTCTCGAGCAGCGCCAGCCGTCTTGCGGGTAGGCCGATGTCATCTCATACATCGCTTTTTCGATCGCCAGACCGCTCAACGAGACCCGAGGCATACCTTTGTTAAAGCGGCTAATAGCGGGAGTGCAGCAAGCCTGCTAGTAATAGCGCTTCCCAAGGATGTACCAAGGAGTCGACTGTGCACTCGGGACAATTGCGAGCAGCGTCCAGCCGTCTTTGAGCAACTCATTCGCGGACGCCTGACCAAGCACTTCAATAACTTCGGTAGCTTCGTGCAATTGCATGATGAGATTCGGCCTTCTAGAGAATATTGAGCGGGTAGCTGACGATAAGGCGGTTCTCATCGTAGTCACTGGCGTTGAAATTTCGTCTGACGCTGGAGTTTCGCCACCGCAGGCCTAGATCCCTCAATTTGCCGCTCTGAAACACATAACCCAGCTCTGATTCTCTTACCCATTCCGAACCGTCTTTGACGGTTCTCAATTCCACGTTATCGCCATGCACATACCGCGTCATGAAAGTCAGACCAGGTATCCCGTAACCGACGAAATTGAGGTCATAGCGAACCTGCCAGGATCTTTCGCGAGGACTGTCGAAGGCATGGTTGAAGGTGTTGTTCGCAAGGTAAATGCCGCCGGTCCCACCGATGCGCATCCAGCCTGTGTCACCCGAAACATTTTGCAGCCCGATACTCATCGAGTGCTGAGCGATGTTGAGGCTGAATAGGGCCGAAGCTGTCTGGTTATCTAGCGAGCCTGCCTTTGCAGCGCCAGCATCCTTGCCCCAGAAATAGCCAAGGTTTGAGGTAAGCGATACCGTTTGGCTGAGCTGCCATTTCTGGATGAGCCCAAGGTAGTGCTGCTTGTAGATGTTATCCAACTCCCCCGACCAGAGACGGACAGTCGTATTTTTGGAGCTGGAGCGGTAGTCAGCGCCAAGGAATTTGAAGGAGCCTGACTGCGCAGATCCGAATGAAAGGTCCTCCATGGAGGAGTCATTTCGAAGGCTGGTTTTGGTGAACTCGCCTGCGTACAACGACCAGTTCTTCAGCTCTTGCGAAGCAATCTGAGCACCGCGAAAGGTCTGCGGCAGAGCCCTGAAGTCGTCTGCGGTGACGATCGGGAAATTAGGCATCCACTCGCCGACCTTGAGCTCGGTGTTCGAAAGCTTCGCCTTCAGTGCAACACCAAGCCTGCCGAAGCTTCCGGCTGGATCACCATCGCCATCCTTGGGCAACAGCAGCGCACCGTACTCCCCTGCGCCCCCGTCGAGCTTCACTGCATACTTACCCAAGATATCCACGCCGAAGCCCAAGGTGCCCTGTGTAAATCCTGACCTGAGATCAAAGATAAAACTCTGCGTCCACTCACGGGCGTGGCTCTGAGCGACACGAGGTGCAGTGAAATTGCGTTCAAAAAAGAAGTTTCTTAAGGTTAGATTGGCGCTGGTATCTCCCACGAATCCTTCAGCCCACACATTGATAGGCAGTAGGAGAGTAGGAACGACGAGAAAAAGGCTTTTGCGATTTGCATGAATGTTCAAGACCGGTCCCCTGTTGTTTTTATTGAAGGGCTTTGTTGGCCTGTCATCGCCGGTTGAGCGGGCGAATGCCGTCCTTCCGGGAAAACGGATCGTTGTTCGTGCGTAAAGCAGAGTCCGAATCGAAGGTTGCCAAGGCCCTGATGCGCAGGGCCGTGGCCGGTATTTCAGCTGAAGGCCAACACCGAAAAGGCTCTGTGCTGGCCTTGGCTTGGGATCAGACCAGGCCAGCGCTGCGCAGGGCGTCAGCGATTTCCTTATCGGCGCCTTCGGCCAGAGGCAGCAGCGGCGAACGCACGGTGGCGTGATCCAGGATGCCACGAGCAACCAGGCCGTGTTTCAGGGCCACGGTGCCTTCCATGTGGGAACCGCGGTGGTAGACGTTACGGGTTACCGGCAGCAGCTTATCGTGGATGGCGCGAGCAGCTGGGTAGTCGCGACGCTTACCAGCAGCGATCAGCTCGATCAGCGGCTCAGGGGTCAGGCCGCCGTAGCCCACCAGCGCACCGTCAACGTCGAACATGGTGTGCAGCAGGTATTCGTCATGGCAGGTCAGGATCTGCAGGTCCGGCACTTCACGACGGATTACTGGGATCTCGGTGTCCCAACGACGCATGTTACGAACACCGTTCTTCATGGCGAAGACGCCAGGCTGCTTGGCGATTTCCAGCTGGGTTTCCAGGTCGTAGGTGGCCTTGGTCACGTCTGGGTACTGGAAGAGGATCAGCGGCAGACCGCTTTCCTCATAGATTGCCTTGTAACGGTCCTGAGCGGCGCCTTTCTGGTAGCCGAAGCGCAGCCAGCCGTGGGACGGGTACACCAGACCAGCAGCAGCACCGTTGTCTACAGCGCGTTTGGCTTCTTCAGCAGCGACTTGCGTACCTTCGCCGGTGATGCCGGCGATGATTGGCAGACGGCCGCCAACCGATTCTTTGAAAGCCTGGATGACGCGGCCCTGTTCGGCCTGGGTCAGGAAAGTACCTTCACCAGCGTGACCTAAAACGACCAGACCTTTAACGCCTTCGATGCTGCCCAGCCAAGAGCCCAGTTTCTGAATGGCTGCGTAGTCAACTTCACCGTCACGGGTGAACGGAGTCACTGGGGCAGGAACGAGGCCTTTCAGGTCGATGGTATTTTTAGTGCTCATTTTTGTTACCTCTGGTTTAGTTAATTTTCGCAACTTACGCATGCGCGGGCGCAAAACACATATGGATGTGCTCTGAGTTTGCTGCTGAGTCAGGTACCGCCGTGTGGACTTGCTAGTTGAAGCTTATGGCGAAAGTTCTTCCAGAATCCGCCCTTTTGTCTCAATTGCAAACAAAAATGTGATGATTGCAGTGATCAGCAATACAACTGCGAAAGTTCCGAACACATACTGAACACCTGCACCGGAAACTGTAAAACCTACAATGATCGGACCAAGGGCAGAACCCATTCTCAACCAAGCACTACCAACACCTGTTCCCAGAGCGCGCAGTCGAGTTGGATAGAGCTCTGCCGAGTACAAATAGAGAGAGAATGTAACTGTTTGTACCAGTGCGTATCCCAAACCAGCCAAGGCCAGAATCTTGAGTGGGGCGCTTGCTCCAGTAGTTGCCAGGATCGCCAGTGGAATGACAGCCAAGAAGAGCGCACCAATATACCAACGGCGACGGCCGACTTTGTCAATAAGCAGTGCACAAATTACGGCGGCAACTACACCACCGGCTGAAGTCATAAATCCATAAGCCAGGCTTGTTTCAAGCGGCAAGTTGAAGTGTTGGCGATAAAGGGTTGGCAGCCAGGTAATTAGCCCATTGGCGACCATATAGGAGCCAAACCACATTGCCCAGATCACCAGCGATCGCTTGAAATACATGCCGTGGAAAAGCTCTTTCCACCCCAAAGCGTTTTTGTCCGTTTGAATCTGTGGGACTTCCACTGGAGGCTGCAACGTTTTGCCAGCTTTCAGCGCGCTGTTTTCCAACCGTGTGACGATTCGATCAGCTTCGTCCATGCGGCCTTTGGAGGCCAGCCAGCGCGGCGATTCGAACAAGAAGAAGCGCAGGGGAATCAGCAGCATGGCAGGGATAATCCCCACCGCGAACATGGCTTGCCAACCATAGATAGGTACAAGGAAGTAACCAATGATGCCGGCTCCGACCAAGCCCAACAGGAACATGACCTCGTAAAGGAGGAAGAATTTTCCTCGCTTCTTCGAGCCGATTAGCTCATTGATGTAAGCACTGGCGACAGGTACCTCTCCTCCCGTACCGATGCCTTGGATGAACCGGAACGCGATCATCATCGCTGCGCCTGAGGCGAATAGACAAGCCACGTCCATCGACACGAACAGGAGGATGGTGAAGGTCAGTACCTTCATACGTCCAAGCTTCTCAGCGAGCCAGCCAAAGATCAGCGCACCGAACAGCTGGCCCAGATAGCCCGCCGAAAGAATCATGCCGATCTGCGCACCGCTCAATCCCCACTCCTTGGCCAGCACCGGCATTGCATATGCGATCGCAATGACGGTATAGCCATCAAAGAATGTTGCGGCGCCGATAATGTTTCGAGCCCAAAACACCTGCTTAGTTATCGGGAGTCGCTCTAACCGAGCACTTATATTAGCCTGGCTTTTCACCCTTTCCGGCAAGGGTTCAGTCTCTACTTTCTGCATTAACATAGCACTACCTTTTATTATTTTTTGCGTTTTTCGGGGCGAGCACAAGCTCGCCGTGGTAAACACAGTGCAATGGCGTAGCTAATCTAGAAGCTGCTTTGTATCAGTTCAATGTCACCACGCTATGTAATCGGTTTTTCGAGAACGACCAATTCATAGCCCGGTCCACGACGGACGCGTAAAAAGCCAGGAAGTTTTTTTAGCGGAGCTTTGATAGAGAGAGGTGACGATATTGAATTAGTGCAAATGGTAGCTTGCCTCAGATGTGAACTGGGCATAGCGCACGAAGGATATGATCCAACCACACAGAGACTGACGTTACTGCAGATGCCTGGATCTAGGTAGACAGCACGCTTGGGACAGACATGATGATTGGCAATCTGATTCATATTTCTTCGCTCCTTTTTGTTTTTTCGGATTGCGAAACTTTTTTGTTCTTTTCAAATAGAATATCACCATCGGTATTCAGGGCACATCACTTTTTTAGGGCATTCACCCGAATTTTTATTCCTTTAAGCAATGTCCACTTCACTTGAAATTCCATTAGGTTTTATGAACAGTTTTTGAGCAGCTTGAGACTCTCTATGCTCGTTTTCCGCCGACCGCACCGATGGAACGGGCGCTGGGAATCACTTGGTTGCTCTTAATCCGATGCAGCTTGGGCCGGGGCGCGAGGCCAAGGGGCTGCGCAATGAGGCCCTGCAGATTGCTGATGGCACCTTAATTTTTACGCTGCGTGGCTAAGGGGTCGTAGCAGGTTACGCTGCGCCGAGCGCGTCGTTTTCGTCCGATTTTTGCTGATCCAGGTGGTTCAACATGCCTTCGGTGCTTGAGACCTGAGGACGAATACTTTTGAACGCCAGATTTCGAATCTGGCTTCAGACAGCGCGCTGCTCAAAAAAGCCACCGTGCCCGCTATGTAGTTCAAGATCATCGGCGAGGTGGCAGGAAGGAACCGCGTTGGCGGCGCCCGACAGGCCGCTTGCGAAGTGAACCAGCCAGAGGGGGACAGCGTGTTTGAACTGGCTCATCTCAAGGCTCTCGTTTTTGTGATCGAACCTGAATGCTAAATCCCGAGGTCCATAAAAAGTTTGTCCCTTGTGGGACGGTTTTTGTGTTTTTTGTACCTGATATCTCAAAAACCTGTCAGAAATGTATCAGCTTTGTATCAGGTCAGTTATGCAGTCCTTTTCAAAATGCCATCTGTACCTTAGGCTGAAAGGATTCGACTCCATCAGATGGTTTACAAATGAGTTCCAGTCAGCACATTGCAATTGTTGATGACTATCCGGATATCCGAGAACTGGTTGCACAATATCTGACCCAAGAAGGTTATCGCGTAACCGCTTTAGCTGATGGCAACGAACTCAGGGCTCTGCTTGATAGGGATCTGCCTGACTTAATTATCCTTGATGTCATGATGCCCGCCGAGGACGGGTTAAGCCTGTGCAGGTATATCCGCGCTCGCTCTGCTACTCCCGTTCTTTTTCTTAGTGCCCGCACAGAAGACCTGGACGTAATCCTCGGGCTTGAGATGGGAGGCGACGACTATCTCAAGAAACCCTTCAATCCCCGTGAATTGTTGGCTCGGATCAAAGCCCTGCTCCGTCGGGCCCCGCCAGCAAGCGAAAGTGCTTCCGGCTTGCTGGAGGGGTCGATCCGCTTCGGCGAATGGGTATTGAACTGCAAACTGAGGGAGTTATTAGGTGCTGATGGTGTATCGGTTTCATTAAGCGCGACCGAATTCAGGTTACTGGCTGCATTATTAGAAAAGCCAGGTGAAATCGTATCGCGTGATGAGCTTTTAACCAAGGTCTCTGGCCGGGCTAGCGAACCCTTTGATCGGAGTATCGATAACCAAGTAAGCCGGCTCCGTAGAAAGATTGAGCCAGACCCAAAAAAACCGATTTATATCAGAACTCATTGGGGCGGCGGCTACGCGTTTGTGCATCCGGTATCCAAGTCATCATGAAACTAAGCAATCCCAATTTAACCGCAAGATTCATTGGCCTTATGCTATTGGCGCTGATTGCTTCCCAAGCACTGACTCTCAGCATTTTTTGGGACGAGCGCGCAGGTGCGCTAAGGGAGGTGGCGAAGTCTGATTTTCTGAGTCGAACCTCCTCCCTTGCATCACTGCTGGACCGAATGCCCGTGGACGAGCGGCAGATGACGCTTCAAGTCAGCAGCACCGCTTACGAGCGGTTCTGGCTATTTCCAGCGTCACCAAGCCAACCTTCTGAGTGGTGGAAGTTCGCTCGCCGGCATCTGCTTGAGCCTTTGAGCCATGGGCAGCCACAGGGAAAACTACTTAGTCAGTTTCGAAGCGAAGACGAGGTTCCACCCGCAACGATTGATGCTACAGCGGCTTGGTCTGTGCCAGCCGAAGCTTTGTGGCCCTCCACCCGCCCTGCCAGGTTCATCTACTTGCCGCAGCTGAATGTCATGGGGGTGGCCACGCCGCTGAATGATGGGACTTGGTTACATGCCGTCTACGCCAAGCCAGTGACGGACTCTCCGTTTAGTCGCCGAGCATTGGTATCTCTGGGCATCACCGCACTGGCACTAACTTTGATTGCTGTGTTGATCGCTCGGGGTATCAGCCAACCACTGCGAGATTTGGCACGCGCTGCCCAGCGATTGGGCCGAGGCCATTCAGGTACGGAGTTGCGCGAGCACGGGCCTGAAGATATCCGTCGCACCGCCAAGGCCTTCAACCAAATGCAACGCAGAATTCAACGCTTTGTCGATGATCGTACGCGCATGCTCGCCGCAGTGGGCCACGACCTTCGAACTCCGTTGACCTCGCTCAGGCTGCGCGTTGAGTTCATTCAGGACCCTGAAGTACAGCGCAAGATGCTTGCGACCCTGGATGAGATTACGGCTATCACTGAAGCCGCAATTGGGTACGGACGTGACAATGCTGTGACCGAGCCAACGAGGACCATGGACATCGGGACACTGGTCGAAAGCTTGTGTGAAGACTTGGTCACCTTGGGAATGGCCGTGTCGTTCTCCTGCAACTCAAAAGTCATTTTGGAATGCCGGCCTGACGCTCTGCGGCGAGCTATCCGTAATCTCATCGAGAATGCTGTGAGGTACGGCGAGTGCGCAGATGTCCGCGTCCACAGTGCAGATAGGCACGTTTACATTTCGGTGACGGACCAGGGAAATGGTATCCCTGATTCAGAGCTTGAAGCGGTTTTCACCCCGTTCTATCGCTTGGAACACTCCAGAAACCGTAATACTGGCGGGGTCGGCCTGGGCCTTTCTATCGTACGCTCCATAGCCCGTCAGCATGGCGGCGAGATCACCCTCATCAACCACAATGGAGGGCTAGAAGCCATAATTTCGCTACCTGAGAACTAGGTAAACGGCATAAATCTAAGGTGGGATAAGGCAACGCCTGGTGCTATTCTTTTTGAACGATTTTTTTCGCATTCCGAAAACAAGAATTACACCAGGTAGATATCGCGCATGGCTCCTAGAACATCAACAAAAAGCGAAACGACCGTTGCTGACGAAGATAAAAACCAGCGCAGCACTGTGCAGTCTCTTGCCAAAGGATTTCGAGTCCTAGAGGCCTTCACAGCGGAAAGCGATGAGCTGACCCTGAGCCAGATCGCTGCCAAGGCCGAGCTCGACCCAGGCACGACCTATCGCATGCTGAATACGCTGGTGGACCTCGGCTATGTTTCTCGAATTCCTGAGAGCAAGCGTTTCTCCCTTACGCTCAAAATCCTCAATCTGGGCTTCCACGCCATTGCTCACACGGACCTGCGCAGTCTGGTTCGCCCTGTGCTCAGGGGGCTGGTCAGCGAAATCAGTGAAGCCGCAAGCTTCGCCGTGCTGCAAGGCGCAGACGTCCTCTACCTGGAGCGTGTCAGGGCTGGTATCACTCGGCTTGGAGTGGATATTCGCATTGGCACAACGGTGCCGGCTTGCCAGACAGCGATTGGCCAATCAATCCTCGCGTTCCTTCCTGATCACGAAGTTGAGCGCATCAAGGAGCTTTCCCCGTCAACGTCCTTCATGAGCAAATCTCTCTCACGGCCGTTGTCCGATGTGTTGAAGCAGATTCGTGAGGATGGGTACATCATCACGGAATCGCTCTTCGCCGAAGGCCTGCGCATCCTCGCCGTTCCGGTCCTGGATATCGACGGCTACCCAGTTGGCGCCATCAGCATCGCGGCGCCGGCAGTGCGGTGCACTACAGAGGAACTTGAACGTCGAGCGCTGTCCGTGACTATTGCGGCGGCGACAAATATCGGGCGGGCTCTACAAGCAAGCGGAAGCATCAATGCCAGCCTGTAACCTTTAAAACGGTGTCAGTTATACGTCGACCCCGTTCTCGCTTGGAGGGGGTTCTGGCCTAGCACCTGCGCAGTGGGCGGCTGTCGGAGGTGCTGGAGAAGCACCAAGCGCCACAAGCGAACACTCACGTCGCATACCCCAGGACAGCTGGAATCTGTTTGCCACGCTGTCGTTCCAGGATGCACCCCCGTTAGAGCGACAGCCTAACCATGTGGTATCGACAGTAACCGAAAATCGCACAACTGTTCGATAAACGCACAATTTTGGCTTTTCCCCCTCTTCTGCTGCCGAGTCTTGCGGCACGCTATCCACATCAGCATAACAACGCCAATCGCTGAGTGGCCCACCATTCCCCGCACTGCTTAGCGGCTGATCAGACCAACCCAACTCCAGGAATAACCAGGAGCTCGCTGTGATCAATAAGACGTTTGAGTCCATCGCCAGCGCGGTAGAAGGCATCATCGACGGGTCGACCATCATGGTCGGTGGCTTCGGTACGGCAGGTATGCCGTCCGAGCTCATCGACGGGCTGATCGCCACTGGTGCCCGCGACCTGACCATCATCAGCAATAACGCCGGCAATGGCGAGATTGGTCTGGCTGCCCTGCTCAAGGCGGGCTGCGTGCGCAAGGTGGTCTGCTCTTTCCCGCGCCAGTCCGACTCCTACGTGTTTGACGAACTGTACCGCGCCGGCAAGATTGAGCTGGAAGTGGTACCGCAAGGCAACCTGGCCGAGCGTATCCGCGCCGCGGGCTCGGGCATCGGTGCGTTCTTCTCGCCAACTGGCTACGGCACGCTGCTGGCCGAAGGCAAGGAAATCCGCGAAATCGACGGCCGCATGTACGTGCTGGAAATGCCGCTGCACGCCGACTTCGCGCTGATCAAGGCGTACAAGGGTGACCGCTGGGGCAACCTGATTTATCGCAAGGCCGCCCGCAACTTCGGTCCAATCATGGCCATGGCCGCCAAGACCGCCATCGCCCAGGTCGACCAAATCGTCGAGCTCGGCGAGCTGGACCCGGAGCACATCATCACCCCGGGTATCTTCGTCCAGCGCGTGGTCGCCGTCACCGGCGCTGCCGCTTCTTCGATTGCCAACGCAACCTGAGGCCCGCTATGACCATCACCAAAAAGCTCTCCCGCACCGAGATGGCCCAGCGCGTGGCCGCAGACATTCAAGAAGGCGCGTACGTCAACTTGGGCATCGGCGCACCGACCCTGGTGGCTAACTTCCTGGGTGACAAGGAAGTGTTCCTGCACAGCGAGAACGGCCTGCTGGGCATGGGCCCGAGCCCTGCACCTGACGAGGAAGACGATGACCTGATCAACGCCAGTAAGGAGCACGTGACCATGCTCCCCGGTGGCGCTTTCTTCCACCACGCCGACTCGTTCTCGATGATGCGCGGCGGCCATCTGGACATCGCCGTTCTCGGCGCCTTCCAGGTGTCGGTCAAGGGCGACCTGGCCAACTGGCACACCGGAGCCGAGGATTCGATTCCCGCCGTGGGCGGCGCGATGGACCTGGCCACTGGCGCCCGCCAGGTGTTCGTGATGATGAACCATCTGACCAAGTCCGGCGAAAGCAAGCTCGTGCCCGAGTGCACCTACCCACCGACCGGCTTCGGTTGTGTCAGCCGCATCTACACCGACCTGGCCGTACTGGAGGTGACCTCAGATGGGCTGCGCGTGGTCGAAATCTGCGCAGAAATCGACTTCGAGCAGTTGCAGGCGCTCAGTGGCGTGCCACTGATCCGGTGACCAGCAGTATGCACCACCACTAAGGCGAACTGCTATTCAGCCCGCCTTGCCAGAGCCCATCTGCGACTAAAGCATGGACCATCTTCGGTTGGCATCGCCCATCAATTCACTGGTCATCGCGCTCCGTTTGGAGCCCTAGAGGCTCCAAGCGAGACAGGCTTTAATATTCACGTTCAACGATGGTTTTAGAGAATTAAAACTGTCGCGAGAAGGTCACGTTATTCGCGGCCTGCGGCCTCTTGGAGAGAAAACGCAAAACTGTCGCAATCGACGAAAACGCTAGTTCGAACTGATGCGCTAGAGAATTAAAACTGTCGCGGCCAGAAACGACGCGACATTGAGCTCTGGGCAGCTGAGAAAATCGCCGCTCATGGGTGGTCTCCCCCGATGGGCGACCTACGTCTCGGACTCTATGCTTATTTTGATCACGTCGATGTACCAGCCAAAATCAGTCTGGACGAACCCCGTCGCTCTGGCCGCTTCTCGCTTGGCCTTCGTCCTAGGTAGGATCTCAAAACCTTCCATGCATACATCGACGACCGGATCTCTTAGAGCTGGCTCGTGACTGATGGAGATGCGGTGTACCAAAGCGATATCGTGTGTTTTTGCATCGTATCGGCCATGTACATGATAGACGCGGTCTGGGATGGCTGTGTGTGATGCGTTTTGGTTGTACAGAGCACACTCTGCGAATACCCTGATGGTGACCAGGACCTTCTCATCATCACTGACGTGAGAAAGCCGCTTAGTCGAGAGCCGTTGCATGCACACATTACGGTCATGCGGGCTAGCCCGGTGTGTTTCAAAGCCCATGCTTTTCCAGAACTCGATCGAGGTGGTTGGCTCGCATTGGACAACCAGAACAGCATTATCACGGGCCTCCTCCTCCCGGATCGCCCGCTCGACTAATGCACGACCTATCCCATGCCGCTTCCGGTCTGACTTGACCTGTAGAATGGAGCCTAGCGATATCCCACGGATTAAAAAGCCGACCGGACCTTCTTGATCTACCCAGACCAACATCTGTCCTTCGGAGCAGGCTTCCTCGATCATCCGCCAATTATGGATAAATCCCTGTTCCCCTCGCACTTCGAGAGCAAGCCATTCCCTGATGAATGGCAAGTCGATCTTTCGGCCTTTGCGCACCCCTCTGCGCTGAGATGGTCGTTTCTCTATCGGTCGATTGGTCGGGTTGGTCATAACGTTCCTAGGCTGGAGACGAGAGCAGATACAAACGGATAATGGCCTGTCGTCCCAAGAATTTCACCTACGCTACGAGCCTTGTCAGCCAGCTTTGCTTCTATCCATAAACGCCAGATGAGAAGCGAAGAACCCTACGCAAGTGCGAAGAGACAATGGTAAAGCCATTCGCAGCGTCTGCCGGCAGTTCGTTGTGCTTTGCCGCAATCTCAATCTTTTCTCCCAATCAATCATCGCCATCGACGGCAGCAAATTCAAAGCCGTGAATAACCGCGACCGCAATTTCACTCAAGGCAAAGTGAAGGCGCACATGCAGCAGATCGAGCAGAGCATCGACCGCTATCTAGCGGCAATGGATTCAGCGGATCGGGCAGCGCCGGCAGTGGCCGAGGCCAAGACCGAGCGGTTGAAAGACAAAGTCGAAAAACTGAAACAGCAGATGCAAAAACTCAAGGACATCGAGGCGCAGCCTCAAGCCAGTCCCGATCAGCAAATCTCGCTTACCGATCCAGATGCCCGTTCAATTGCCACAAGCGGCCGAGGCTCTGGCACAGTTGGGTACAATGTACAAACTGAATTGCCTCCTCTTTCCTAAACATTCTTTAAATCCTGGGTCGGGGTACTGTCTGGTTCCTAATGATGTTTACTGCTCTCAATCTCACCGGTGTCTACCGCTTTCCGGTTACACTACGTCCAGCGAGACCGATCACTACCTCCAGTGAGCTGCCGTGTATTTTTGGAGTGCATGTTCTAGAATGCCGGTAGCTATTCGCCGTTCGTGAGTAATCTGGAGACCCCATGCCCATTTCCGTTGAATCAAACGCTCCTCAGCAAGATCGCAGTCGCGCTTCACTTGAGCGTCTGATGTGGGCCACGAGGGAAATTCTTCAGGAAGGTACTTTCGAGCAGCTCACTATTGCAGGCATCAGCAAGCGCTCGAAGGTGTCGGTAGGCTCGATATATGCGCGTTTCAAAGGAAAGGACGAACTCTTCCTCGCGGTGATGATCGAGGTCATGAAGGAGATGGAGGTCGAGTGGTTCGACGAACTCGCCAAGCTGAAGAAACGCAACCTGTCCCTTGAGCGACTCGTGCCCGCACTGATCGAATCCCTGGCCGAACATCTGCGCAAACACGCCAGCATTCTAAAGCCGTTCATGACCAAAGCTAGCGACCCGCGAGTGGCCGCTTGTGGCAAAGCTACACACTTGAAAGCCGAGAAGTCGTTCTGCGACACAGTGCTTGCACTCAAGGATCAGATCACCCATCCCGAGCCTGAGCGTGCGGTAGGCATGAGTTTCGTCATCGCCTACTCCACGCTGGCCCGCTTTCTCGGCCTGGGGTCCGCTGCCGAAGCTGCTGGCGAAGGCAATTGGGCCTACCTCAAGACAGATCTTGGGCAAATGTGCCTGGGCTTTTTGCGCCAGCCGCGCGCCTGATGCCGTACAGGCATCAGCCTTACTGAGGCAGCAACGCAACGGCCCTTACAAAACCGGCGGAGGCGGCGCGGATCTTGTAAGGAAAGCAACTGACCCAGAACCCTTTGTCAGGCAGGCTTTCTAGGTTAGAAAGCTTTTCCATTTGCCCGTAACCGATATCTCGCCCGGCCTTGTGGCCTTCCCAGATTATCGAGGCATCGCGACTTTGAGCGAAACGTGCCCGAGTGTGGCTGAACGGCGCGTCCCAGCTCCAGGCATCGGTGCCCACCACCCTGACGCCCTGCTCGAGCAACCAGAGCGTGGCCTCACGGCCGATGCCTACGCCGGCCTCCAGATAGCCGGGCTGACCGAACAGCTGACCTGCCCGGGTGTTCACCAGCACGATATCCAATGGCTGCAAGCGATGCCCGATGCGCTCCTGCTCGGCCTCAACCTCCTCTGCAGTGACCACGTGGCCGTCGGGCAGGTGGCGAAAGTCAAGCTTGATCCCGGGACGCAAGCACCACTCAAGCGGCAGCTCGTCGATACCGAAAGCCGGCCGCACTCCGGTTTCCAGAGCGTGATCAGTGGTGGACGCGTAATGCCATGGCGCATCCATATGCGTGCCGCTGTGGGTAGTGATCTGCAGACGCTCGGCCGCCCATGACTCATCCCCCGGCAGGTCGCCCTTGTTCAACCCTGGGAACATAGCGGCCATTTCCGGCCAGCCCTGTTGATGGTCCATATACTCAATGCGAGGAAGTAATGGCGGTGGGTCGGTATACGGGTTGTTGTCCAGCGTGACGGAGATATCGATCATCCGGCACTTGCTCAAATCCATCATGGCGGGGCTCCAGTATTTAAGGCAGGCGGCCGCTTTACTGGCCGCGTGCGATAGTTTCGCGAACGCGATCAGACGAGATGCCCGGGCGCGACTACCTGTTGGTCGATGGTGCCGAATGGCGCATTGCCAGAAGGGTCGACTGCCTCCATATATATGCGATCGCCCCATTGCATGAAGCGAGTCAGTGGCATTCCAGCAATTTGATCCATGGCGCGACGCTCGGAAATGCAGGTACAACCAGTCTCTGCGTCGGGATTGGAGACGGTACCGGAACCGATCAACGCGCCAGCCCTTAACCGCCGCGTCAGTGCCGCGTGGGCAATTAGCTGCGAGAAACTGAAATGCATCTGGCTAGCACATGGATGGCCGAACCACTGGCCGTTCCAGTGCACCTGAAGGCGCAGGTGGACACGTCCGTCAACCCAGCTACCTCCCAGTTCATCTGGGGTAATGGCTACCGGCGCAAAGCTGGTCGAGGGTTTGGCCTGTAGAAAGCCGAATCCAGTCTTCATCTCTCTTGGAGCAAGCGCCCTCAAACTGACATCGTTAAGCTGTAAGAGCAGTTTGATATGCCCGGCAGCGTCATCCGCGGAACACGCCATGGGCACGTCATCGAGCAGCACCGCGAACTCGCCCTCGAAATCGAGACCATGCTCTGGCTCTTTCAACTCGATGGGATCACGCGGCCCCAGAAAGTCATCGGAGCACCCCTGGTACATCAGCGGAATCCGTTCGACATCGGCAATCGGTGGCAGTTTGAACGCCTGCTGCATCAGCTCGCCATGGTTGAGGAATGCCGACCCATCACACCACTGATAGGCCCGCGGCAATGGTGCCATGGCCTGCGCAGGGTCGAAGGCGAACGCCTCGGCCAGCTCCCCGCGTTCGAGAGCCTCGTAGCGCAACTGCAGAACAGGGGCCAGTTCATCCCAGTGCTCGATGAGCTGTTGCAGTGTCTTGGCGATGGGTAACGCCGGGATGGCGCGCGTGAGGTCACGCGACACCACCACCAAACGGCCGTCCCGACTACCGTCCTTGAGTGTCGCCAACTTCATCAGTGCGCCTCCGATGTTCCGTCAGGTTTACCGACACCCGGAGGTGGTCCGCCGGGCGCCCATTTGGTCGCATGGGCAAACAGGAATATCTGGGAGCTATCGGCCCCTGGTGGGTACTCACGGGCGGACCACTGGTCATCGTGCAGGTCCATGTCGGCGTCGTACTCCACGTGGCAGCCCAGCGGGCTGTTGAAGTACCAGAACCAGTTAGAGCCCATATGATGACGGCCCGGCCCCCAAAATGAGCTGTAGCCTTTCTCGACAAAGCGGGTACCCGCCAACATGACTTCTGTCGGCCCGCCCATATGGAAGGTGAAATGCTCGATACCCTTGAGAAACGGTGGCGTCTGAATCAGGAACAGGGTGTGGTGATCCTGTGTACCGGCTGGCCGCAGGAACGGACCAACGTGAGAGAAGCGGTCGGTACAGACGAAGCCCAGACGCTTGTAGAAGGCCTCGGCACGCGCATGATCGGGAACGAAATAGACCACGTGGGAAAGGCTGCGCGGCAACGCAGGGATGTCCGCGTGAACCCCCAGTTCATTGACCGGGCGATGAGGTTTGTCACCCGGTGCGTTGACCGCTTCGGCAGCCAGGACGATGGGCCGCCGGCAGCTGATCTGGAAACCCAGAGCGAAACCCATGTCATCTACGCAGCGCAGCACTCCATCGTCGCCCCACTGCACGGCACGGTCTTTTTTCATCTCAGTGGCGATCGCTTGCAAGTCCTTCTCGTCGGCCACGCCATACACGGTTTCGCGCAGCTGGGTAGCGGTTTCCATAGGTGCCGGCAGCCTTGCATCGTCACGCTTGCGCAGTACCACGCCGGTGCCATCCAGCGCCTCGAAACGGCCACCGGTTCCGTCGACGTCCACAGGCGTCAGGCCGTAATCGGTGAGATATCGAATGCAGGTATCGAGGTCGTCGACCCCAAAGACCAGATAATCGGGTCCGATGATATTCATGACGTTCTCGCTCTTGTTATTGAATGATCAGGCAATACGTGCGCCGAGTACCTGGGCGACCCAGTCAGCGATGAAGTGCCCGGCGTTGATTGAGTTGTCGAAGCTCGAGTGCTGAACCCCGCCTTCACGCTCGGTGAAAATCTTCAGTTCACGCCGAGGGCTGTTGACCAGTTGCTCGTAAGTCCGGTGCGCCCACTTGAGCGGAATCTGTGAGTCCTTTTCGCCATGGGTGACGAGAAACGGCACACGAATGCGATCCAAGATGCCGTCCAGATGCACCTGTTCCGCGATCTTCATGAAGCTCTCGATATCATCGCCGCCCCATACCCAGCGCACGTGATCCCAGTAATGAGGAACCGGGAAACTGCCCTCGCGCTCCAGGCGGCGACGCTGCACATCGCGCCAATCATGGTTGGCGCCCCACACCACGCCGCAGGCGAAGCGTGGCTCGAATGCCACCGCACGGGGGCAGTAGTAGCCGCCCAGGGAAACGCCTTCCATACCGATACGCTGGCTGTCGACATCCTCGCGGGTTTCCAGGTAATCCACGATCACACTGGCCCAATGTTCGGCGTCGTAACGTGCCTTGAGGCCATGTAGGCGCAAGGCTTCCCCCGTGCCGGGCTGATCGACCACCAAAGACGAAACACCTCGCCGCGCCAGCCACTGCGGCAGGCCTACGCGGTATTTGAGTTCCTTGCTCGAATCCAGGCCGTTGACCTGCACCAGAATGGGCGCGCGCCCGCTGACGCCTTCGGCCTGAACGTACAATGCGCTGAGCACCACGCCCTCATAAGGAATTTCTACTCGCTCGCAATTTTCTGCGGTCAACGCGATACCGCGAGCGAATACCTCCTGAAAGCGCTGATAAAGCGCGAGGCGCCCAGGTGCGCCATGACCCTGCAGGCGTTCGCAGGTCATGTAGTAAATGGCAGCACGGTTATACTTTTCACCGGCTGACAGCAAGCGTCCTGCCGCCTCATCCTCCACGGCCAACTCGCAGAGCTTGTCCGCCATGTCCGACCAGCTCTGGCGAAACGCTTGCACCCCGGTCGCGTCGGGCTTTCTGGACGCCTCCAGCAATGGGGCGCACATCTGTTGGATCTCGCCAATCCGGGCGCCCATTTCGATGGCCAGGTCGACCGCGAGATTCCACGGGTAGTTATCAGGGAAAAAGCGAAACATGGATAAAGGTCCTTTGACGGCAGCCAAAACAAAAGAAACAGTGAATCACATTTATAGAACTAGTACTCTAGTTCTTTATAGGGTGCGCAAGCGCCTCAGGGTCAAATTCGACATGCTGGGTGGCCCACCAAGCGCACACCCCGCTTGCCAGCGCTCCGAGGGCCACGGCACAGGCCAAGCCCAGACCGCTACCAGCCAGCAGCGGTGCCAGCCACGCAGTGACGGCGGCGAATACCAGCGTCTGTTCGAATGAGAGCAACGAATTGGAGAGCCCGCGATGCTGTTGATAGCGCTCGGTCGCCATCAATATCAGGCACGGGTTGATCAGCGCCAACCCGAAGGTTGTCAGGCCCAAGGGCAAAACCAACCAGGGCAACACCGGCTCGAAGGCCAGCCAATAGCCGACATTGAGAAAGCTGGCGGCCAGCAGAATCGCGTACCCCAAACCCAATTGCCGGCAACGGGATAGCCGCCGAGCTAACCAGCCACAGAAAGCCGAACCGAGCACCATGCCAGCCACCAAGGGTACGAACAGCCAGCCGAATGCGGTCACCGGCAAGCCGAGTACGTCCATCACGAAGCTGGCGGAGGCACCGATGTAGAGCGAGAAAACAAAAAAGGCCAGTGCACCGGCGATCACCGGCAACTGGAACCCTGCGTCACTGCTCGTACGTAAATAGGAGAGCAGCAGCGGACGCATCCTCAGCACCTGGCGTAACTCCGTCGCTAGGCTTTCTGCCAGATAGCGATAACAGCAAACGAACAGCAGCGCTGCGAAAGCGGCCTGGAAAATAAAGATAGAGCGCCAGCCAAACGACTCCAGTATCCAGCCTCCCAGTATGGGAGCGAGCGCCGGAGCCAAGGCGAAAACCATGATCAGTTGCGACATTGCTCGCTGAGTATCGACGCCGCGGGTCATATCCAGCACCACGGCGCGTGCAACGACTCCTCCGGCACCGGCACTCAGGCCTTGTAAGGCACGCCACGCCAGCAGGCCTTCATGACTCGCCGCTAGCGCTACGCCCAGCGCCGCAAGGGCGTGGATGGCAGTCGCCCATAGCAGCACAACTCGACGGCCGAAAACATCTGAAAGCGTGCCGTAGAACAGCATCATGATGGCCAGGCACGCCAGGTAAAGCCCCAGCGTTTGCTGGATCACCAAACGCGATACCTGAAGTTCGGCGCTCATTGCCCCGAAGGCGGGAAGGTACATGTCGATGCCCAATGGCCCGAGAATGGATAACCCGCCCAGTAGGACAATTATTGACACCTTCATGCATCTCTCCCTCATGGGTAAGCAGGATCAGAACGAGAAATTCAGACCGCTCTGGTAGATCAGGGCGTCATCCAGTGCTGGCGCGAACGATGGTCCCTCCTGGTAAGTCAGGCCGTTAACCCAATAGATGCCTCGGCTCAGTCGCGCTGCGTACGACAAGGACAGTGCCGTGGACGTACGTTCGGCATCGCCGCCACTGCGCTCGACGTTATTGTGCGCATAGGTGCTGAAATAGTTGCGGGTGAAGCCCAGGGACACCATGTCGCGCTGCCGGCTATCGAAGGGACCGATATAGAACGCCGTCAGCTGGAAGTCCTTGTTGTACAAGTTGCGATCTTCCGGGGCGTAGTTGACCTTCGCATCCAGATACAGACCGCGAGGGCCAGAGCCGTTGGGCTGTGTGACCTGCTTGGTGACGGCCGCATAGGCACCATAGTTGTTGTTGGTCATGCCGCCATTGCGGTAATCGGTGTACTTGCTGGTGTTATGGATAGCCCCGACGCGAGCCCAGAACGCTTTCTGATCCTGGCCCGCGTTGACCTTGTAGCCAAACTCATCGACCACCACAGCGCGTGATCCCTTGACCTTGAACTCGAAGCCTGAGGGGTTTTCGTCGAGGTCATACTGGAAGCGATTCGGGCTGGCGCTACGCGCGACGGTGGCGCGGTTGTACCAGCGTTTGCTCTGATCCTTGACGGTAACGGTTACCGCAGGGCTTGGCGTGAATAGCGATAAACCCACCTGAACAGGAATGACACTGGCTGGGCCGAGCGCCGCCGCCGACGAGTTGCCACCCAACACCATGCCGTAGTATTCGCGGATTAGGTTGTAGTAGCCGTACTGGAGCTCCAGTTGGCCGTCATAGAAACGCTGGTTAACAGCGAAGCTGGACATGGTCAGGAAGTTCGGGTTACCCGTTCGGTAGCTACCCGATTCCCAGGTAGCCCCTAAAACAAACTGGGCATCCCCGCCCCACCCCACACGGGTCAGATCGTAGGTGAGCTTCAACGCAGTGGACTGGCGATACGTCGGGTTCTGCCCGTTGTAGCTCTGCGTAGAGGAGTTATTGCCCAGCAGATCATAGCGGTAATTGGGACTGAAAGCGGCAGCAAAGCCGAAACCGTTATCGGCCAGCGCCGCGCGCAGACCGAATAACTCCGGCGAGATGGTTTCGCAAGGCGGAGTTTGCGAAAGCACTGCCTCGGTTCTAACCACATAACGCTGGTAACGCTCGCATTGGCTGGCGGCAGCCGGCATGGCACTTTGTGGGGTGCCTGGGGCAACGCCGGCATTCGTATCTGTGGCTGTTGGGGGGGCAGCAAAAACCAGGGGGGCGGTACTCAAGGCGACAAGGGCACAGACTGTTTTCATCGATTGCATTTTTATTATTTCCATCACGCTGTTTATCGGCGAACGGGTTTCATCGAGACGCAACCACCCACCACGCCTCATGCGAGGCGCAGAAGATTTGGTATTCAGCATTCAGTTGATAAGAGGGTGACGAGCAGTTATGCGCCGTATAGCCAGCAAGCCAGTGACGACCAGTGCGGCCAGCGCTACATAGCCCATGATCAACACCGCAGGCGCCAAGCCACCGGCTGGTCTGCCAACCAAGGTGACCAGAAAGGGGCTTACGAACTGGCCAATGAAGAAGGCAGCCGTCCAAAGGCCCACACCACGGCCGCGGTGCTCAAAGCTCAGGCCACTCAGGCACCAGTTGATCAGCGCAGGAATCAGTAACCCGCAGCCAACCTGAGCGATAAAGGCGGACAAGACGGCAAGCTTCACCTCGACAGCCAGCCCCAGTCCGACCAGCCCGACACTGAACAGCAGGAACACGATGCCTAGCTGTAGACGAATGTCGCGCTTGGAAAGCCAGGCGAAGACCAGCGCGCCGAGCGGCACCCCCATGTTCGCCAACCCGCTGGCCAGGCCGAGCTTAGAGGAGTCGTGCAGCCCGATGCCATGCAGTATCTGACTGATCTGCAGCACCTCGACGTAGTAAAGCGTCGCTGCGAGCAGCGTGACCCCGACCACCAAAACCATTCGGCCCATCGGGAACGGCGCACCGCTCGGATCACCCGCCTCTTGCTGCTGTCGACCTGGCTCCCAGGTCCAGAACAGCAGGCCAAGGAAAATCGGGAAAGCCAGCAGGTACAGCAGGAAGGGCCCCTGCCAGCCTATTTCGCCGAGCAGGCCACCGCTGAACATCAGCACGGCGCCCGAAACAGAGCCCACCCCACTCTGCACTGCCAGCCATTTGCGACGTGGCCCCGGTTCATAGAAATCGCCAAGGAGGGTATTGGCAACTGTCATGATCACCGCTTCTGTAACGCCAAGCATGAAGCGGCTGGCAACGATACTGACCAGGTCATCCATGAAGTACGGCGCAAAGCCGAATACGCCGTAAAATAACACTGCAACCAGCAGTAACCGCCGCCGACCGAAGCGGTCGGCCAGAATGCCAGCCAATGGCGACAATAGAGCAATGCATGCACTCGGCGCGGTAATTAGCAAGGGCACCAGAAAGTGCGCATCACGATGGCTGGAAAACTGCTGCGCCAGCAACGGGATGATGGGGATCAGGGAAAGCAATCCCATGATCGGAAGCTGAGTAGTGAACACCAAAATCAGTGCTTGTGCAGCTCCTGCCTTGCGCGGCACAGGCAGGTTCCCTACCGAGGTGGTGGCGTTGGACATGGTCTACTCCAGCCCCTTTCCAGGGGCACCTATTGTTTTTGTTGTCTAGCTCTCACGCATAGCGGGTACATCAAATGAAGCGAATATCTCCCCCCTCACTCACCTCCAGTGCAACTGAAATAATGGCGTCGTCGAGCGCATGGCCAATCATCAGGTGGTACCTTCCGGGCACGATCAGGCTGGCACCTGCATCGCTGCTCCAGCGTGAAAATGCGTCGCGCCCCAGCGCCAGACGCACAGACTGCTGCTCATCAGGTTGCAAGTGGACAGCGGCAAATGCTTTGAGCGAGGTACGCGTAGGTTCCGCAGACTGCTGGGGTTCAACCACATAGAGCTGTATCACTTCCTTGCCCTTGCGCGAGGCCAGGTTGCGTATGACGAGCTCTACCTGCAGGGCGTCGACGGTACTACCGGTCAATCCCGCCAGCGAGCAGGCAAAGCGGGCGTAGCCCATGCCGTACCCGAAGCTAAAGGCAGGGGAGACATCACGGGCACTGAAGCTGCGGTAACCGACCCACCATCCTTCGTGATAGGTCAGGTCGCCATTTTCCGAGGGTGCCAAGGACCAGACGGGGTAGTCGCTTTCCTGCCTGGCAAACGTCACAGGCAGACGCCCACCTGGCTCGCGGTCCCCCTTCAGCACGCTGGACAGCGCCGGGCCGAACTCCTGGCCGGGATACCAGGCCACCAAGATGGCGGCGGCATCCTGCATGCAGGTCATGTCGACCGGGTGGGCGACATTGAGCACCACCACCACGCGACGATTGACCTCACACACACGGCGGATGAGTTCGATTTGCCCGGCAGGCAGCAACGTGGATTCACGGTCTACACTTTCCAGCCCCGCATCAGGCGTCTCGCCGACCAAAAGTACAACCTCGTCGGCACGACTTGCGAGGGCGACTGCCTCGTCCAGCAAGTTGTTCTGGGCGGGTTGACGGCAGCCAAACCACAAGCCATGGGCCAGGCTGCGGCCTACCTGCATGCTAACTCGCAGCTGTACGGTCTGGCCCTGTTCCAACCGGCAGGCAAATTCATCATGGGGCGCCTGCATGAGCTTGCCCATGATGTCACCTTCGACGGCCCGACCGTCGAAGGCGCCCAGCGGGTGTCCATTGAGATACAGCTCGGCAGCACCTGTGCCCCCGAGCAAGAAGGTGTATTCACCGCTACGCGACGCAACGAAAGACGTCGAGACTTCAACCCGCCCTTCACCCTCAAGGGACAGCAATTCTCCCACGCCTGGCATTTGCTTGAACCATATGAGCGAACTCGAATAACGCACTTCTTGGGATGCAACAATGCCCTGTGTACTGTAGTAATCCACAGCCATGCCCGGCTCGCCGGCTGGCGTGACTAGTGACAATGCGCTCAACGGAGGAATGCGGTGCTCGACGGGCGCACCTTCGGCATGCGCCACCGTATAACCGGCAGTGGAGAACTGCTCCTGCAGGGCTTGCAAGGGCGTGGTGGTATCCGGTGCCAGCGCGACCTTGGCGAAGGTGCCGCCCTGATAGCATGGCACGGTGGCGTTAGGGCCGATCACAGCCAGCAAACCCGGCTTGGCCGAGCCGTAGGGTAGGACCTGCGACTCATTGCGCAGCAGCACCATGCCGGCTGCCGCTGCCTCTTCCAGCACCGCGAGACGCTGGGCCTGCTTATCCGCCTGCCAGGTTCGCGCCGGGTTAGTGCGCCGAGCCAGTCGCAACAAACGCTCCACGGCATCATCGAGACGTGCGAAATCCACAGCGCTAGCCTGCTCGTTACCCAGCAACGCGTTGCCCAGGACTCGCCCTGGCCCTGGCATCTCTAGATCGAGTCCATTGTTGAGACTCGCCGCACCGTCATGGGTGCCAAACCAGTCCGACATCACCAATCCGTCCCAGTGCAGCTCCCGTTTGAGCCAGTCAAGCAACAGCTGGCCATGTTCGGCACATCGCACGCCATTGACCTTGTTGTAACCGGTCAACATAGCCCACGCACCGGACCTGGCAGCATGTTCGAAGGGCTTGAAATACACGTCACGCAGAGCCTCCTGCGCAACGACGGCATTCATGTTGCGTCGGTCGGTTTCCGAGTCGTTACAAACCAGATGCTTAATCACGGATGCGACACCCCGGCTCTGTACGCCCTGCGCCCACGCCCAACCCAGTTCGGCGATCAGTTGCGGATCTTCACCGAACAGCTCGAACGCACGGCCGGCCAAGGGGCTGCGCATCAGGTTAAGATTGGGCGCCAATACGGCCTGCACACCGATACGCTGCGCTTCATCACCGACCACCTGACCGACGCGAGTTACCAGTTCGGCATCCCAACTGGCTGCCAGGGCAAGCCCACACGGCGTTAACAGTGCGACATCGCGCTCATCGACCCGTCCGCCCGTCAAACCCATCGGTCCATCAGCCATGCGGACGGAGGCAAGCCCGAGCTCATCTCGTTCGCAGGTCGACCACATGTCCCGGCCAGCAGTTAGTAGCGCCTTCTGCTCTAAAGGCAAAGTGTGGACCTCGTTACGCATAGTCATCTTCCGGCACGCAGGCTACGAACGGCGCGGGCGCCATCATGGCCTGGCTAGCCAGGGTATCCAGCGTGCCCTGCACCTGGGCATCCAGACAGTGACCGTGTTCATCGAACAGCGAAACACCAGCAGTATTGAGCGTCACACCGAGCGGCGTCGGCCAGCCACGCATGGCATGCACAATCGAACGCAACGCGCCCAGCGTGGTGTTGCAGCCCTGCCAGCCGGCGGCGGTAACAATGCAGCCAACCGCACGGCCGTCGAAGTAGATGCGGGTATCGCTGCGCAGGTCCTCGAGCAAATCCAAAGCGTTCTTGACTAAGCCCGATACGCCGCCGTGGTAGCCGGGCGTGGCGATGATGATGCCGTCCGCCTGACGTACCGCTTCCACCAGTGCGAGTTGCTCGGCGGTACGCTCGCTAGCTTCTGGGTTGAAGGCCGGCAGCGCTGCCAGCTCGCGGCCGCCGAACAATTGGGTACGCGCTCCGCGTAACCGCGCGCGATACAGCGCCGCGGCCAGGGCTTTTTCGGTACTGGATCCATGTCGCGTAGTGCCGCCGATACCGACTATCAGAGGGGCTTTGCCAGGATTTGCCGGCTTGAGGATAGGGGGCTGCTGCATGAGTGAGCTCTCCACAACGATCACTGGAAACGAGGCATGACTTCGCGAGCGAACAGGCTCATCGATTGCTCGCTCAGACGGGCACGCTCAGGCGTCATAGGCCCGTTGGTAAAGCCCATGAGCACGTTGCCGATACCCAGCTCACGATGTTTATCCAGCTCGGCGGCGACGGTATCGGGACTGCCATGCAAGCACCAGGTCTTGATCCATTCGCGGCTGAAGCAATCCGGGTGCGGGTGCAACTGTACGCCGCTCAGCTTCTCGGCACGCTTGTTGAAGCCGTGCTCACGCTGAATCGCACGGTTGTAGGCGGCGAGGATCTGCTGCAGCTCTTCCTCGGCCTGCTCATCGGTTGGCGCCACGTGAACGCACTGATAGGTGTGCGTCGTCCAGGACAGGCAGTGATCAACCACTTGCTGCGAGTGGCCAGCTCCCAAAAGTGCTTGCTTGTAGCGATTGAAATACATGGACAGATGCTCGAAAGGCTCGGCACTGGCAGGCACAGGTGGCGTGAAGGCTGGGATAAAGGCCGGGCAGCCCATCTCGGCGGCACGCTGCATGCTGCTTTCGCGCAGAGCAACCGGCATCAACCGGTTAAACGGGCGCTGATAGGCGGTAGGCACGATGCGTTGCACCACGGCGCCTTTGTAATGGCTGGTTTCGAAGCTGATTGGCTCATCTTCGATTTCCTTGTTCCACAGGCGCAGAACCAGATCAAGATTCTCCTGCAGTATCGCGGATGCTTCTTTGTAGTTGACGCCAAAACCGATCATTTCTTCCGGCGTGGTGCCACTGCCGATGCCGACCAGCAGCCGTCCTTCGGTTAACTGATCAAGCAGGTTCACGCGCTCAGCGAAGCGGACCGGGTGGTGTAACGGCACCGTAGTGACCGACATGCCGAAATGGATGCGCTTGAGCTGGCCGGCCAGATAGGCGGCGAACACAAACGGATCACTGGACATCGGTGCATAGCCAGTGAAGTGATGATCAGGCATGAACACAGCATCAAAACCCAGGGCCTCGGCCTGCTTGGCGTGCTCGACAAGCGCATCCATGACCGGCTTGTCTTCATGAGGGCCAGTGGAACGGCCGACGAGAAATACTGAAAAGCGCATATGCCTGTCCTTTTATTAGAATGTGAATTCTTGTTCTATTTAATGAACAAATAGTGCCGTTCATTCGCAACCTTGTGAAGCCGCGGCACCCGCAGGCCGACACGAGAGCTAGACACAAATAGAATCTAAGTTCTATTTTCAAGCTATCACCGCCCTCCTTCTCCGTCAACACCGAAAATTCGCCCTATCGTACTGGCCGCCTCGTAAACCAAATCGAGCAGATAGCTCTGTGCGGCCGTTACAGCGGCTACGTGAGAGCCAACGAAATCGCCGGGTTGAGAGGAGGAAAATTAGATTTTACATTCTGGAATGAAGGTTCTATTTTCTACAGGCCCACGGCAACCTCCTTGGGTGTGCGGCCACAAAAAAATAAGATAGGAGCTTTTCTATGCCATCGAGACGAGACCTGCTAGGCATGGCGGCCATTAGTGCAGTAATGGCAACCACCACCTCTTTAAGCCATGCGAGCAGCCCAAGCGAGCGCCCTGCCGCCCCCACTTCTACGCCTTCGCCAACTCGTTATCGTTGGGCAGCCGGCATCGAAGGCCAGAGAAAGGCGGATCTTGGAAACGGGACGTACCTCAACCCTATCCTACCTGGTGACTACCCAGACCCGACGGTGCTCAAGGACGGTGACGATTACTACATCACCCATTCATCCTTCGATGCGTCCCCTGGGCTACTGATATGGCACTCGCGGGACCTGGTTAACTGGACGCCGCTTACTACTGCGCTTGACCAGCCGTTGGGAACGGTTTTCGCCTGCGACCTGATCAAGCACGAAAACCGCTATTACATCTACATTCCGTTCCTCAAAGCCAAATGGTCCACCAAGCTCGAGAAACCGGTGAGCATCTGGGTGATCCATGCCGAGAACATGGCTGGCCCATGGAGCGAACCTGTCGACCTGAACATCAGCGGCCTCATCGATCCCGGTCATATCGTTTGCGAAGACGGCGAACGGTATCTTTTCCTGTCCGGCATAAACCGTGTCAAGTTGACACCAGACGGGCTCTCTACGGTTGGCAAGGTCGAGAAGGTCTATGACGGATGGCGCTACCCGGCAGAATGGGTGACCGAGGCTTACGCGTTGGAAGGCCCCAAACTGATCAAGCGGGGTGGCTGGCTCTATATGATCACCGCAGTCGGCGGAACAAGCGGTCCGGCAACAGGCCATATGGTGATCTGTGCGCGCTCCAAAACGGTCAACGGCCCTTGGGAAAACTGCCCTGACAACCCAATCGTGCGCACGTATTCAGATTCAGAGCGATGGTGGTCACGTGGCCATGCCACTGCAATCGAAGGACCAGATGGCTCGTGGTATCTGATCTATCACGGCTATGAAAACGGCTTGAGAACCCTTGGCCGCCAGACCCTGATGGAGCCAATTACCTGGACATCCGACGGTTGGCCCAAAGCCTTGGGCGGCGATCTCAGCAAACCACTCCCCATGAGCAAGCAGCCCTCCGCAGCCCCCAAGCACGGCATGGCCCGCTCCGACAATTTTTCCCAGCCAGCCTTCGGAACACGATGGGCTTTCTTCGGTGGTCCCAATGAGCTCAGACGTGCCGAGTTCAAAGGCAACGCCCTGCGACTGGCCGGCCAAGGTACGAGCCCGCAAGACTCTGCGCCGCTGACGCAAATGGTGGGCGACCCCAACTATGAGATCAGTGTGCATATCGACGTGATCGGCGACGCCACGGCGGGGTTGTTACTTTTCTTCACCGATCGACTATTCCTTGGGATAGGGATCGACGGCGAACGCATGACCACCTATCGCGGAGGGGCTAGGAGCCACTGGCCCGAACCCGCTCCCGCCACCCGTTCTCTGTGGCTGAAGCTCGTCAACCTGCACAACATCGTGACCTTCTACTACTGCGAGGACGGCAAGTCATGGGTCAAGCATGGCGTGCGCAGCGAAGTGTCCGGCTACAACTCCAATACCGTTGAATACCTGGCCAGCCTTCGACCCGCACTGTTTTGCGCGGGAAAAGGGTGTGCCGAATTCCGGGAGTTTCGCTACAAAGCGATTCCATAGCAATCGATGCGTTCGGCAAAGCACCGGGCTTCTCACGTACCGTGCCAGGTTTGCGAGTCAAAACACTGCAGGCTTGGCTCAGCATGTCGACATTCCAGCACAACCCCTTGGCCGGAAAGTTGATGAGCTTTTGAGTCGTGCTCCAGGATATGAGCCGGCAGTGGCGAAGCTTGTAGAGGCGATGGAGGGGCTGCTGATCGCCGCGCACGTGAACGCCGAGAATTCTGAACAGTGATACTTCAAATTTAGCCGAGCGCACAGCGGGCACTGACAGACGTCCGACACCTGCTGGAAGATGGTTAACCGTCTCTGGATCCCACCCGTGCTGCAGGCGTTTTTGATCGCTAACTAAGTGGTGTAAACCCGTTTTTTTCACTGTAAACCATCATAGTTAACAGTGAAAAAAACAGGTTTACAGGCCAGCAATCATCGGGGCTAGGGACGGAATTCTTCGCTACACCATCCCTTGGGTTTGGGGCCCTTGTCGTCCTCCATCCAAGCATAGAAAGCTTTGGCCTGCTCCTCTTCGGAGAGCTCCTGAACCGGAGGCCGTCGCAGACGGGCATTGGGCTTCTGCAGAGCATTGGCTGAGGCATCAAGTTGCTTTTTTACAGATCGTTCCGATGCAGTTAGCGATGAGTCGAAAACCTTCTGGGTGACACGCTCCTGCCGTTCAGCCCGCGCAAACTTCACTACGTTGGACGTGAACGCGGCTGGCAGATCAAACGGACACCGCAGGTCTAGATGCTGTTTGGACACCCGGCCACCCAGAGCCAATTTTTGAAGGTGTTCGACTTGTTTGGCACTGGACGTATACGCCGCTGAGCGGTAAGCCTGGCCAATGTCTTGAAGGGAGGCCGCATGACGGCCTGCACTGCGGCACTCAATGTACGCCTGCTTCAACAACTCCACCACCAGGCGCTTGATACCGAATGTGCAACGGTAAATTTCCCGTGCCAATTCATCCTGATTACCGCAAATCGCGCCATTGCCCACACGAATACATTCATCAATGAAAGCTTTCCAGTCGGAACTGCCAGGCTCATCGGGAAGCATGATTCTTGGGTCGGTCAGCAAGCGCTGCTGATCCTCATTGTTTCTTTCAAACAACTTGTGACCCAAGCTGTAATTGCACACGTAGACCATTGGCGGACCGATACCAGCCATGTTCAAGAGGATATCGGTAACCTTCGCAGCACCAAGCCCCTTTTGGATGTACTGCATTTCATCCAGGATGACTAACGATACCCCATCACGATTCGCCCTACGCCGGCATTCACCCAGCAGCTCAGCAACGGTCAGTCGCGACAGAGGTAACTCAACGAACTCTCGAAGAAGGGCTTTAGCATTGGTGGTACCTCGGGCGCTTGCGTACCAATGCGACCGCAACGGTAGATCACCCTGGAAGTGATCGCAGGACAGATCAATGGGGCTAGGCAAAACCTTGCGCAGCGCAGCAATCGTCTGGCTCTTCCCAACCCCTGCAAGCCCTGTAAAACAGACCGGCACAGCATCGACTGGAGGTGCTTCATAGAGCCCTCGGGCGTACTCGCGCTCAGAAGAGAACAATGCTCGCGCATGCAGCGCTGCTCGCCCCACCATCTCTTGGATGAACTCAATCGTAAATGCGTTGGGAATGAAAGATTCACGCAATGCTTGAGACAGCACCTCTGCCGCCAACCGAGGTTCGATTTCGTACAGACTTTCTAATGGCTCAGGTCGACGTGTGATGATCTGGCGGACCTGATCAGCCGTTTGGCAGCCGTCGAACCAACTCGCAATGGCCTCATTCATTTGGCTTTACCTCGGAATCGATCATAGTCATCTGTATCTCGCTGCGCCGATGCCGATTTAGGTGGTCGACCAATTCGTCTCACGCCACCTTTACACTCTTCACCGGTATCTTCTTTGAATCTATCATCGTGAAATTGATGAATTGCTGGTATCTCATTACGAAGCAAAGTTTGAGACTTTCGCCTTAAGGCATCTAGTGACTGAAGATCACGTAATGATATGTCCCGATCACCGTCAACGGTCCTTTGCGTCGTTACAAAGTCCAATTCGAACAGTATGCCTCCTACCTCAATCCATATATGCCGAACGCACATAGTCAGTACATATACATCAACTTCAATAACGCTACTCCTAGCAACTCGATCAAATATCCCGGTGTTGATCAAATCAACAGACCTATACTTGCGCCCGTACAGATAGACTGCGTCTTGACGTACAACGGCCGGGTGCACAGACAGGAAGCTCTTTATGGCAACCTCTTGCTGCATCCCGATTGCAGAATTACGGAAGCGGCTGTCCCAGTAATTCCAGATACCCAGCGGGGTGGGCTTTATTCCGCACCAATACATTTCAGTTTCCATGCGGCCACTTGCGTCAGACGACCGGTTGTCTTTCAGGACTTGGTGAATCTCCCTGCGGGTCATTTGGACAAAATTCAGTGTGCTATGGACATAGGTGGGTTGATCAAGGTCGGATTTTGCTCGCGGGTGCGATGACTCAACCGTAGCTTTAGACTGGCCAGAGAAAACCGGCGTATTTTCAAGGGTGCCTAGCCAGTGGATCTCAGGCTCCGTGTCCAGGGCTGCTGCAGGACCTCGATCAAAGACCAGCCCACCTGCCAAGCCTTCGCAGGGCCACCACTCCGGTTTGATGGTTACTCCGAAAAGCCCACAAAACCATACTTTGTCTACAGCCATGGAAAACAGACACATCCGATAAGCTTCTTTGGTTTCTTTACCTTCAGCAAAACCAATGCCAACCACCATTCCGGACAATCCACACACGGCACGAACGACGCAAAATCCGTCAACGGGGCTACCCTCTGTCAAGCCAGAAAGTTTTTCAACTATATAGTAACCATCAAACTCGACCTGTTGATTTAGATTCGTCAAGCGCTCTGAGAAACTGCCCAAACTGCCGGTCTGGTTGCGGTTTTTTTGTTTACCCCTTACGCCAATAGATTTTTCTTTAACGCTAACTTGTTGTTCGATGCAGTACCGCACTTGGTCAAAGGTTGGAAATGGGTGCCCTTTTCGATTGATAAAAGATGCTACTCCATTTCGTTCAACGGAAACGCAACCAAATTCCTCTGTGAGAATTTTTCGGTAAACTTGACTATGGGTTTTGTCAGCGGAACGGAATCTAAGATACGCAGCAAGGATTCTTTCCCTCATGGCGCTATCGGCCCGGTGACCCCACTCTTTGCCATTGGGTGATGGCCTGCCCAGCCTGCGTACTTTCCCGGGCCCCTCCCTGTCCCATCTACCGATGCGGTGCAGGGGAGGCATGAGAGCCCACTTGTTTTGTCCAAAAGTAATGTAGGTATAGAACCACAACCTTAAGCGAGCTGCATTTTGCTGAGGCGACTGGCTTTTGGCGTGAGCGTTGATTACAGCGTCCGGATCGTCACTGGCTAGAACCTCCTGGAGACGAACCATCAGGCCTGAGATAGCCAGAAAACGGCGGTTGACCTTTTGGTCGTAGGTTTCCTTAGCAGAGACCCGCTTCGTTTCACGCTCTGAAATTGCGATTCCCTTAATCGGTTCCAGCCATGGCGGGAATTTATCCGTCTCACCTGACGCCAGCAGCGCACCCGTTTCGAGCGCTTCTTCGAACTCGAACCTTGTGAGGGTGATCAACGTGGTGCGCACCTCTTTCCCAAGATCGCTGAACTCCACCAAGCGCACTCGGTTGCGGACCGCATCACTGTTCAGGAAATGGTAATAGTGACCTTTGACAAGGCTCCGATATCCCTCTGGCGCAAATAACCTAGCGCCCGTGATCACGGCTCAATCTCCAAGAAAAATTTGCCGTAGGCTTCCAGCAGATCACCACCATCGGTATCGAGAGGATGGTCGATCAGAATCGGCTTGAAGAAATTTACTGGGAGCGTTCTATCCCAGATGTCTTGGTAGATCCTTGCAATAAACTGGTCACGCTTACCCCATCGGGCTGCATACCGGTAAATGATGGGGTGGATCAAGGCCCCAGCATGCACAGCGCCCTCAATCTCAGCGCTAAACTCCCTGAGCAGCTCGGGTTCGAGGGTCAGCGGCAAGCCATGCATCGGAAATAGCAGATCCAGATTGCCCACGACGATCGGGTCCAGACGATCCAAAGACATTTGCACGGTCCTGATACCGCCGCTTGCGTAATGCAGTTGCTCTAAGGCTGTGCGCAGCTCAGCATGATCACGGTCCATTTTTTGCTGATTAGGGGTCTTGGCTGCTGAGTAGCGCCTCTCGCTGAAGGCGTTAGCTTGATCCTTCACTGTCCAGTTGACCGCGTAGGGTCTCCCATCTGAACCCATCAAATACAGTAAAAGGTCCCCCTGATAGGGAAAGGGCATTCTCTGTCGGCTACCAGCTTTAGTGGTAATCACCACCTGGTGATGCTTGAAGCCAATTTGCTTGGCAATTTCCATCGTCCCAGTGACAGGAAGAGGAAAATGTCCTTTGGTAAGTGGATGCCCGTGCAATGGATGCGGGGCGTGATATGGCCACAGCATCTTCTGCTCGTGAATGTCGAGCAGCTGAGGATGGAAGAGCGCGAGCTGGGTGAACACCGCTTCTGGAGTGGACAGCGAGTGAATCGCACGGCCGAGCTTCCGGCTATTCATTCTGCTGATACGAGAGCCCTTAGGGGCTTCTCGTGGAACCGCTAAAACCGATGGCGTGTAGATATCGCCCCACGCGAAGTGAGCTTGTCGGCTCCTGATGAGGGCAAATCTCTCCTGCAAAGTCATCATTACAGTCCAATGTTTACGGACCCAGGATTGTCATCCAGCCTGGGGATAATTTGCTGGATGCCCCTGTAGCCCTTGCCTCCCGGGCAGACCCAAGAGTGCCGGGTTGTGGATAACGCTCACCTTCTTGTGGATGAACGAAGTCCTGCAGGACTTGACGTCCCGCATGTTCGGAATAGACAATGGAAAGGTCAGGTCGCTAAATTCTGACTTATCCACAGAGGCCCAAGGTCGCACTTGGGCCTTTGTCTATCTGACCTCTGGCGTTAATCAACTAGTCAGATTTCATTCAATACTTCCTTATTATTGATACGTGTTAAGAATCTAGAGCGCAGTTAGTCTGACATCTGCATCTGCATCTGCATCTGCAATGGATGGCGCTGAGTACACACGTGTCCGTGTGTACATTTTAAAGCGCTTCGCTTAGCAGGGTATGTTACCGCCGTGGTTAACAGGGTGACAACTGAAAAGTCATCCCTCTCTGAGTCGGAACTGGCGTCAAAATTGTCCAGCTCGGGTCATTATCTAGAGCAACGTGCGCCTCACACTCATAAACGGGTATATATCGCCAGTCGCTTATCTCAACAAATAGTTTAAAGAAATAGCTCCAACCAAATAAAATATTGAAAACGGCAAGCGTTAGGTGAGCAAAATGGCTGATACTGCAAATGCCTCTGTCCCTATCGTTCGATGGTTACCGGATGAGACTTTTTTCAGCGTTTGTTGTCGTCAGCATCGTTTCATGTGCCAAGTTACTAAAGCTAGCACTACTGCATGGTTATTTGGTGAGGGATCAAGGAGTATACAGCATGACTTTCCTAGCAAACTAAACTCTTTGCCGCAAAAAGCCAAAGAAGTATGGGGCAGCCCATTTAACATCATTACAGAACATACGATATTACCTTTGTTTTTTCCTTTTCAATCCAAGGAAAGAATTGAAGACATCTTTGATACAGTTTCAAACAATTCTTTAGGTACCTTAAAATATCGCTTGGGTCTGGTGACCGGCCGCTTTGGTGCAGAGCATCCATTGAAAGCATGCCTCGAATGTTTAAGGGAAGACCGTATCAAGCATGGGGTGGCCTACTGGCACCTGTCCCATCAGTATCCAGGCGTCACGCTATGCCCTAAGCACGGAACTCTAGTCGGGATTTGCTCGGCCAACCGGCAATGGTCGGACTCTGCACACTGGGTATTACCTGCCGAGGACCTAATAGCGAGCGTTGCAGAGCAGCCTGTATGCCCGACAGTCGTGCAAATCCTCAAGCGCTTAGGACACTCAGTGATTGAATTAGCCAAGCTAGGCATCTCTGTGCAGTTTCGTCCAGAGGATGTCACGGCTGCTTATAACGAAGCTATTCGTCACCTCTCCGTAAATACAGAAGCTTGCTTTGATGCCGAAGCAGACCTAGCTTCGTTCGCTTCACAACTGCAACCGTATCTTCCATTGGCCTCGCTTCCGACCACTCCACAGAAAGCTAAAACTTTTATACAGAGTCTGATCCGTACACCGCGCGTTAACTCCCATCCGCTCAAACATCTGATTATGATCACTTATATATTCGGCGAGTTTGGGCCATTCTTGGGTGCGTTAAATAGATTTCAGTCTGCAGGTGATCAGGATAAACATTCTCCAGACCACGGAAGACGAGCAGTAGACGATAAACCAGCAAACCAATTTAAAAGTCAGGAAATCAGGGACAGAGTCTTTAAAAAACTGAAGCCTAAAAAGCTGAAACCCGAGCTTCGAGACCAAATCTTGGGTTGCTTGCGCAATGGAGTGGAGAAAAATTCCATAGCGGAACGATATGGCGTTTCGGTTTCTACGATAAACAGGATCCTAAGAGCTGATCCTCACATGATGGCTGCTTGGACAACTCAGCGCAGGAATCTATCCCTACACGATCATCGTGCGGCGTGGGTGAGCGCCATCGGCATGAATCCAAACGCCAGTCCGAAAATCCTGAGATTAATGCTCCCCAAGGTCTATCAATGGCTATACCGGAACGATAATGTTTGGTTGATGGCTCAAACAAAACGGATGCCAAGTGGTCGCGTAGGCAACAATCAAAAAATTGATTGGAGTGCACGCGACCGGCAACTATGCGAATCAATTGAATTGAGTATTCAAAGATGGAAAACTTCGGCGACGAACCTGCCTGTTAGAGCTGATCATATTTTCGCGTTGGTGCCGACTCTGCATAGGTGCCTAGAAAAAAGAAATCGCTACCCAGAAGCACGAAAGCTATTAGAAAGTGTTACCCAATCGACCAAGACTTAACATGCAAGTGCAGCGACGCTCAGTCAGCTATTCCCGACAAGTGGTCGCATACCTACCATTCCCATAATTACGCCATAGAGACTCAATAGGAATCAAATCCTTATCATGCTCGTACAAATCAACTACAAACCTATCGAAAGTCTCATAGGCATAAACCACGATCTTCAAAATTTCTTCGGGAAGAAATTCCGAATTTATAACAGGACTATCGAAGCCTTTTTCTTCCAAATTAATTGAAATCCGATCGAGAAAATCAATCATGGCTTTCCGCTCAGATTTCATCCGCTTCGTCAGTTTCTTGAGGCTGCGCAACTTATCGGAGAGAATGGCCACTGCAGAATGGATTGAAATAGAGAATTCATAAGCGCATAGTGCTTCTACGAAGCGAGCATGTTTGAGAGCATCTTCATCCAAGTTCATTACGCTCTCTGCGTCACCGAGGTGTCTCCCAGAACACTTTCTCCACATCACATCGAGATTGTGGCCTTTTGATGAGAAAGGTTGGTCGCAATATGGGCAAGTGGACAGCAGCACCACATTGTGCGTGGCACACACGCTCACATGATCAGGGAAATTTCGTCGCCAGTAGGAAAAGCCCAAATCCTTCACGTCCTGCCTAACGCATTCCGGGCAGTAGGCGTGCGAGTCGGAATTAGTAATCGCCGTTCGGGGTTTGAGATACGCCGTTCGAGAATAACTGACATCTCGGGTATCCCTGATAACAAACTGAAGGGGCAATTGGGTGTGTTCGTGCAGCAGGCGGTTGAAGCCATAGCATCCTTCCCAACCCATCGTTGAGGCGATCACCTTAACTGCTTGGTGAGTAATCTCCCCTTCAGCAAGCCAGCGTAACCTGTCTACCCTCCAATCCATAAAATTCACGAGCAAATTGCGGTCAACATATGAGCGCAGAGATTCATCAGGTTGGATACGCAACAGCATGGATGGGTTGGCCCCTCAGCGACTGATCCCGCGTCATCGTTCAAAGGTTGCGGTCGAGCAACCAATGCGAAATATCAGGTGTAAAAAAGGCACCCAAAGGTGCCTTTTCGAAAGGTTCGAGGAGTAGTCGCAGCGATCCTTTAACTCCCAGCCTTGCGACCTTGGGTTCAGAATCCGACCGGCTATGCCCGTCGTCACTACTTCAGAGAAACCAGCATTCTCTGCTGCCGAAATTGCGGGGGGGCCTTGCTGGTACCCAGTCCCAACGGATGCGCAGTTGCAGTCCTCGACTACAAGCCTATACGGGGTGACACGCGTGTCAACTACATTCTGAGGCGTAATTCCAACCCGGATTGGTCCCGAACAGGGTTACCTGCGACAGTTTTAATTCCCGTGCGACAGGTTTAATTCCCTAAATCTAACGATGGCCGGTCGCTGCCGCCCTCATTCCACCGTCACCGACTTAGCCAGGTTACGCGGTTGGTCGACATCCGTACCCTTGAGCACCGCCACGTAATACGACAGCAACTGCAGCGGGATGGTGTACAGGATCGGTGCCAGTGCGTCAGCGATGTGCGGCACCTTGATCACATGAGTACCTTCGCCGTTGCTCATACCGGCGTGCTCATCGGCGAACACCACCAGCTCACCACCCCGGGCGCGGACTTCCTGCAGGTTCGATTTGAGTTTCTCCAGCAGCTCGTTGTTCGGCGCCACAGTCACCACCGGCATGTCGTTATCCACAAGCGCCAGCGGGCCATGCTTGAGCTCACCTGCCGGGTACGCTTCGGCGTGGATGTAGGAAATCTCTTTGAGCTTGAGCGCACCCTCCATCGCTACCGGGTACTGCGCACCTCGGCCCAGGAACAGCGTGTGGTGCTTGTCGGCGAACAGCTCGGCGATCTTTTCGACGGTGTGGTCCATGGCCAGGGCTTCGCCCAGGCGTGCCGGCAGGCGACGCAGCTCTTCGACCAGCTCCGCTTCCACACCAGCCTCGAGGGTGCCACGCACCTGGCCCAGGGCCAGGGTCAGCAGCATCAGCGATACCAGCTGGGTCGTGAACGCCTTGGTCGATGCCACGCCGATTTCCGGGCCGGCCAGTGTCAGCAGGGTCAGGTCGGATTCGCGTACCAGCGAGCTGATACCCACGTTGCAGATGGCCAGGCTGCCGAGGAAGCCCAGTTCCTTGGCATTACGCAGGGCCGCGAGGGTGTCGGCAGTTTCGCCAGATTGGGAAATCGAAACGAACAGGGTGTCCGGCTGGACCACCACCTTGCGGTAGCGGAACTCACTGGCGACTTCGACCTGGCAAGGGATACCGGCCAGGCTTTCCAGCCAATAACGGGCAACCATACCGGCATGGTAGCTGGTACCACAGGCTACGATCTGCACGTTACGCACCTTGGCGAACAGCTCCGCGGCCTGTGGGCCAAAGGCCTGGACCAGCACATGGTCCTTGCCCAGGCGGCCTTCCAGCGTACGCTGAACCACGCTTGGCTGCTCGTGAATCTCCTTGAGCATGAAGTGGCGGTATGCGCCTTTGTCGGCGGCTTCGGCGCCTTCGTGATACTGCACGGTTTCGCGCTGTACCGCGTTGCCGGCCTGGTCCCAGACCTTCACCTGGTCACGGCGGATTTCGGCGATGTCGCCCTCTTCCAGGTACATGAAGCGGTCAGTGACCTGGCGCAGCGCCAACTGGTCGGACGCCAGGAAATTCTCACCATGGCCGAGGCCTATTACCAAGGGGCTGCCACTGCGCGCAGCAACCAGGCGATCAGGTTGTTTCACGCTGATCAGTGCCAGGCCATAGGCCCCATGCAGGCGCTTGACCGCAGACTTCAGTGCGTCCGCCAGGTCCGGGATGGCCTTGAGGGTGTGGTGGATCAGGTGGACGATGACCTCGGTATCGGTTTGCGAATTGAACACATAACCCAGGCCTTTGAGCTCCTCGCGCAGCTCTTCATGGTTCTCGATGATACCGTTGTGTACCACCGCCACATCTTCACCCGAGAAATGCGGGTGGGCATTGCCTTCGGTCGGTGCCCCGTGGGTGGCCCAACGGGTGTGTGCAATGCCCAACTGGCCGATCAACGGGTCGGCAGTGTTGGCAGCTTCCAGTTCAGCCACTTTGCCGATGCGGCGTCGGCGCTGCAGTTCACCCTGCTGGGTATAAACAGCAAGGCCAGCGCTATCGTACCCGCGGTACTCAAGCCGCTTCAGGCCCTCGATGAGAATGGCGGTGATGTTGCGTTCGGCGACGGCGCCAACGATTCCACACATGATTATTTCTCCTGGCTGATCGCGGCGCAGATCAGGTTGACGCCGCGGGCTTGAATCTGTTCGCGTGCCACAGCTGGCAGGCGTTCGTCTGTAATGAGGGTGCTGACACTGCCCCAAGGCAGTTCAAGATTAGGGATCTTGCGCCCGACCTTGTCCGATTCGACCATCACGATCACCTCGCGGGCCACCTCGGCCATGACTCGGCTCAGGCCCAGCAGTTCATTGAACGTCGTGGTACCGCGGTTGAGGTCGATGCCATCGGCGCCGATGAACAACTGGTCGAAATCGTATGAGCGCAGGACCTGCTCGGCGACCTGGCCCTGGAAAGACTCGGAATGCGGGTCCCAGGTGCCGCCGGTCATCAGCAGCACCGGTTCATGCTCAAGCTCGCTGATGGCGCGGGCCACGTTCAACGAGTTGGTCATCACCACCAGGCCTGGCTGGCGACCGAGCTCCGGGATCATCGCGGCGGTGGTACTGCCACTGTCGATGATGATCCGAGCGTGTTCACGAATACGACCGACAGCAGCGCGGGCGATGGCTTTCTTATAAGCCGACACCGGCTGCGCAGTTTCACCAAGCATTTCTTGCGGAACCGGTACCGCGCCGCCGTAGCGACGCAGCAGCAAGCCATTGGCCTCAAGGGCAGCGAGGTCCTTGCGAATAGTGACTTCCGAGGTTTCAAAGCGCTTGGCCAATGCATCCACACTAACCTCGCCTTGCTCACTGAGCATGGCCAGGATGTTGTGACGGCGCTGGGGGGTGTTTCGTTTCGACATGGGCGCTTAAGTTTCGATTCGAAAGATAATGATTGCAATCAAAACCTATCGAAGATAATTCGTCAAGGCTGCCAATCCGAAAAAATACTGGCTTGTGGATAAATGATTGCGGCCTTGGTTGTCGAGCGCCGATCACCGCGCCCCGGCATGCCCCTCTGATGTCATTTATGCAGCCAAAAAAAAGCCGACTTATCCACATAAGTCGGCTTTCGATCAAAACAGCTGTGGATAATCAGCTCTTCTTGATCTTCTCCGGCCGCTTCCAGCCATCGATGTTGCGTTGACGCGCACGTCCCACGGCAAGTTGGCCAGCCTCGACGGTCTGGGTAATCGTCGAACCCGCCGCGGTCGTGGCCCCCGCCTTGATATCCACAGGCGCAACCAACGAGTTGTTCGAGCCGATGAATACATCCTCGCCCATCACGGTCTTGAACTTGTTGGCGCCATCGTAGTTGCACGTGATGGTGCCGGCTCCGATATTGGTACGTGCACCGATCTCGGCATCACCCAGATAGCTCAAATGACCCGCCTTGGCGCCTTCACCCAGGTGGGCATTCTTAAGCTCGACAAAGTTACCCACATGGGCCTTGGCATCCAGCACGCTGCCTGGGCGCAGACGCGCGAACGGACCGGCATCGCTACCCTCGCCCATCACGGCGCCTTCGATATGGCTGTTGGCCTTGACCACCACGCCTTTGCGCAGGGTGCTGTCCTTGATCACGCAGTTAGGGCCAATCTGAACATCGTCCTCGATCACGACCTTGCCTTCGAGGATGACGTTGATGTCGATCAGCACATCGCGGCCAACGGTCACTTCACCACGCACGTCAAAGCGAGCCGGGTCACGCAGGGTCACACCCTGGGCCATCAGTCGACGGCCTTCGCGCAATTGATAGTGACGCTCGAGTTCGGACAGCTGGCGCCGGTCGTTGGCACCTTGCACTTCCATGGGGTCGTGCGGTTGCTCGGTAGCCACCACGAGGCCATCAGCGACCGCCATGGCGATGACGTCGGTCAGGTAGTATTCGCCTTGGGCGTTGTTGTTCGACAACCGTCCCATCCAGTCGGCAAGACGAGCGGCTGGCAGGGCCAGAATACCGGTATTGCCTTCTTTGATCGCTTTCTGCGCATCGCTGGCGTCCTTGTGCTCGACGATCGCAGTCACCTTGCCTTGGGCATCACGCACAATGCGCCCGTAACCGGTCGGGTCTTGCAAGTTAACGGTGAGCAAGCCCAGCTGCTGGTCTGTGGCCTTGGCCAGCAGGCGTTGCAGGGTTTCCACTTCAATCAGCGGTACGTCCCCATACAACACCAGTACCGTGTCGGCTGTGATCGCCGGCAGGGCTTGGGCAACGGCATGCCCGGTACCCAGTTGCTTGTCCTGCATAACGAAATTCAGATCGTCGGCTGCCAGGCGCTCACGCACCTGCTCCGCACCATGGCCAATCACTACGTGAATGCCTTGAGGCTCAAGCTGCCGTGCGCTGTGGATAACATGACCGAGCATGGAGTTGCCGGCCACCGGATGCAGCACCTTGGGCAGCGCCGAGCGCATGCGGGTACCTTGGCCGGCGGCGAGAATAACGATATCGAGTGACATTGACTGGCTACCAATCCTGGGCGGTCAGAAAAATGACCGAGAGGGGAATTCGGAAAAAGAAAAAGGGTAGCCGAGGCTACCCTTTTACTCAATCGCAACAGCAGTGATCAGCCGGGGCCGATTACTTGCCTTTGCGCATTTGCTGGACGGTACGCAGCTGAGCTGCGGCCTCGGCCAGACGTGCGGCGGCGGCGCCGTAATCGAAGTCCGCGCCTTTCAGACTCAGGGCATTCTCGGCAGCCTTGAGGGCTTCCTGTGCCTGAGCTTCATCCAGGTCTGTAGCACGTTGCACGGTATCGGCAAGCACCTTGACCATGTTCGGCTGAACCTCGAGGAAACCACCAGAGATGTAATACACCTCTTGGGCGCCACCCTGCTTGGTCAGCGTGATCGGACCTGGCTTCAGATTGGTGATCAGCGGCGCGTGGCCTGGAGCGATACCAAGATCACCCAGGTTACCGTGCGCAACCACCATCTCGACCAGACCGGAGAAAATCTCTCCTTCCGCGCTGACGATATCGCAATGGACTGTCATAGCCATCTGCTTGCCTCAACCTGATTAGCGCCCCTCTCGGGGCGCCGGGATTACAGTTTCTTGGCTTTCTCGACGGCTTCTTCGATGCTGCCGACCATGTAGAACGCTTGTTCTGGCAGGTGGTCGTAGTCACCTTTGAGGATGCCGCTGAAGCCAGCAATGGTGTCTTTCAGGGAAACGTATTTACCTGGGGAACCAGTGAAGACTTCTGCCACGAAGAACGGCTGGGACAGGAAGCGCTGAATCTTACGAGCGCGGGATACCAGCTGCTTGTCGGATTCGGACAGTTCGTCCATACCCAGGATCGCAATGATGTCCTTCAGCTCTTTGTAACGCTGCAGCACGTACTGAACACCGCGAGCGGTTTCGTAGTGCTCGTTGCCGATGACGTTCGGGTCCAGCTGGCGCGAAGTCGAGTCCAGTGGGTCGACCGCTGGGTAGATACCCAGGGAGGCGATGTCACGGGACAGAACGACGGTGGCGTCCAAGTGGGCGAAGGTGGTCGCTGGCGACGGGTCGGTCAAGTCGTCCGCAGGTACGTATACGGCCTGGATCGAGGTGATCGAACCTTCCTTGGTGGAGGTGATGCGCTCTTGCAGAACGCCCATCTCTTCAGCCAGGGTCGGCTGGTAACCTACTGCCGAAGGCATACGGCCCAGCAGTGCGGATACTTCGGTACCGGCCAGGGTGTAACGATAGATGTTGTCGACGAACAGCAGAACGTCGTTACCTTCGTCACGGAACTTCTCAGCCATGGTCAGGCCGGTCAGCGCTACGCGCAGACGGTTTCCTGGTGGCTCGTTCATCTGACCGTAGACCAAGGCTACTTTGTCGAGAACGTTGGAGTCCTTCATCTCGTGGTAGAAGTCGTTACCCTCACGAGTACGCTCACCCACACCAGCGAACACGGAATAACCGCTGTGCTCGATGGCGATGTTACGGATCAGTTCCATCATGTTTACGGTCTTGCCGACGCCGGCACCACCGAACAGACCAACCTTACCACCCTTGGCGAACGGGCAAACCAGGTCGATAACCTTGATGCCGGTTTCCAGCAGGTCGTTGCCGCCTGCCTGGTCAGCGAAGGAAGGTGCGTCGCGGTGAATGCCCCAACGCTCTTCTTCGCCGATCGGGCCAGCTTCGTCGATCGGGTTGCCGAGCACGTCCATGATACGGCCCAGGGTCGCTTTACCGACCGGGACGGAAATGGCCGCGCCGCTGTCGATGACGTTCAGACCGCGCTTCAAGCCTTCGGTCGAGCCCATCGCAATAGTACGAACCACGCCGTCGCCCAGCTGCTGCTGAACTTCCAGAGTGGTTTCCGCGCCTTCCACTTTCAGCGCGTTGTAAACACTCGGTACGCCGTCACGTGGGAATTCCACGTCGATGACGGCGCCGATGATTTGCACGATACGTCCGCTACTCATAGCTGGATCCTCTGAATATTTGAACCGTTAAACCGCGGCAGCGCCGCCGACGATTTCCGAGATCTCCTGGGTGATCGCAGCCTGACGCGCCTTGTTGTAGATCAGCTGGAGTTCGCTGATCAGGTCACCGGCGTTGTCTGTGGCGTTCTTCATGGCGATCATCCGGGCTGCTTGTTCAGCAGCGTTGTTCTCGACCACCGCCTGGTACACCTGCGACTCCACGTAACGCACCATCAAGCCGTCCAGCAGCTCTTTGGCGTCGGGTTCGTACAGGTAATCCCAGTGGTGCTTGAGTTCCTGATCCGGGGTTGCCACCAACGGTACCAACTGCTCGACCGTCGGAGTTTGGGTCATGGTATTGACGAACTTGTTCGACACCACGGAGAGGCGATCGATACGGCCGTCCAGGTAGGCGTCCAGCATCACTTTGACGGAGCCGATCAGATCATTGATCGATGGCTCTTCGCCCAGGTGGCTGATCGCTGCTACGACGTTGCCGCCAAAGATGCGGAAGAAAGTCGCACCTTTGCTACCGATCACGCACAGGTCGATTTCCACGCCCTGTTCGCGGTTGACGTTCATGTCCTTGACCAAGGCCTTGAACAGGTTGGTGTTCAAGCCACCGCACAGACCACGGTCACTGCTCACCACGATATAACCGGCACGCTTTACAGGGCGCTCGATCATGAAGGGGTGGCGGTACTCCGGGTTGGCGTTGGCCAGATGACCGATCACCTGGCGGATACGCTCCGCATAAGGACGGCTAGCAGCCATGCGCATTTGAGCCTTGCGCATTTTGCTGACCGCCACTTTTTCCATGGCGCTGGTAATCTTTTGCGTGCTTTTGATGCTCGCAATCTTACTGCGAATCTCTTTTGCGCCTGCCATGTATCACCTATCAGGTTAGCAAGCGGGGGCCAAAGCCCCCGCCGCGGCTTACCAGGTTTGGGTGGCCTTGAACTTCTCGATACCGGCTTTGATACCAGCGTCGATTTCGTCGTTGAAGTCACCCTTCACATTGATCTTGGCCATCAGTTCGGCGTGATCACGGTTGAAGTAGGCAATCAGCGCTTGTTCGAAGCTACCGATCTTGGCGATTTCAACGTCGGTCAGGAACCCACGCTCAGCGGCATACAGCGACAGCGCCATGTCCGCGATGGACATCGGAGCGTATTGCTTCTGCTTCATCAGCTCGGTAACACGTTGACCGTGCTCGAGCTGCTTACGGGTGGCTTCGTCCAGGTCAGAAGCGAACTGGGCGAATGCCGCCAGTTCACGGTACTGAGCCAGAGCGGTACGGATACCACCGGAGAGCTTCTTGATGATCTTGGTCTGAGCGGCACCACCTACGCGGGATACCGAAACACCGGCGTTCACTGCAGGGCGGATGCCCGAGTTGAACATGGCCGATTCCAGGAAGATCTGACCGTCGGTGATGGAAATCACGTTGGTCGGAACGAACGCGGAAACGTCGCCAGCCTGGGTTTCGATGATCGGCAGCGCGGTCAGGGAACCGGTTTTGCCAGTTACAGCACCGTTGGTGAACTTCTCGACGTACTCTTCCGAAACGCGCGATGCACGCTCCAGCAGACGGGAGTGGAGATAGAACACGTCGCCTGGGTACGCTTCACGTCCTGGTGGACGGCGCAGCAGCAGGGAGATCTGACGGTAGGCAACAGCCTGCTTGGACAGGTCATCGTAAACGATCAGTGCGTCTTCGCCGCGGTCACGGAAGAACTCGCCCATGGTGCAACCGGCGTATGGCGCCAGGAATTGCAGTGCGGCGGATTCCGAAGCACTGGCAACCACCACGATGGTGTTGGCCAGGGCGCCGTTTTCTTCCAGCTTGCGAACGATGTTGGCAACGGTGGAACGCTTCTGGCCGACAGCAACATAAACGCAGAAAATACCGGAGTCTTTCTGGTTGATGATGGCATCGATGGCCATGGCGGTCTTACCGATCTGACGGTCACCGATGATCAGCTCACGCTGGCCACGGCCGACCGGGATCATGGCGTCGACGGACTTGTAGCCAGTCTGTACAGGCTGGTCTACCGACTTACGCCAGATCACGCCTGGAGCCACTTTCTCGACCGCGTCGGTCTCGGTGTTGCCCAGAGGACCTTTGCCGTCGATCGGGTTGCCCAGTGCGTCGACGACGCGACCCAGCAGTTCCTTACCAACCGGAACTTCCAGGATGCGGCCGGTGCACTTGGCGCTCATGCCTTCGGCGAGGGTGTCATAGGCACCCAGGACCACTGCACCTACGGAGTCTTGCTCCAGGTTCAGGGCCATACCGTAGACGCCGCCAGGGAACTCGATCATTTCGCCGTACATGACGTCGGCCAGACCGTGGATCCGCACGATACCGTCGGAAACCGAAACGACGGTACCTTCGTTACGGGCTTGGGAGCTCACATCGAGGTTGTCGATGCGGCCCTTGATGATTTCACTAATTTCGGAAGGATTGAGTTGCTGCATTGCTCTGCTGCCCCTTCAAACTCAAGATTTCAAGGCTTCGGCCAGTTTCGCGATTTTGCCGCGAACAGAGCCATCGATTACCAGGTCACCAGCGCGGATGACGACGCCACCAATCAGGCTGGCATCCTCCGACGCGTGCAGGCGCACTTCCTGGCCTAACCGTGCACTGAGAACCTTGGCGAGTTTGTCTTGCTGTTCTTGGTTCAACGCAAAAGCACTGGTGACTTCCACGTCCACGGATTTCTCTTGCTCGGCCTTGTACAGGTCGAACAGAGCTGCAATCTCCGGCAGAAGCAGGAGACGGTCGTTTTCCGCGGCAACACGAATGAAATTCTGTGCCTGTGCATTGAACTTGTCACCGCACACGTCAATGAACGTGGCGGCCTTTTCTGCGCTCGTCAGTCGCGGGGCCTTGAGCAGGCGCTGCATGGTGTCGTCTTGCGACACCGCAGCAGCCAGGCCGAGCATGGCTGACCAATTGGCCAGTTGCTGATGGGCCTGGGCATGCTCGAAGGCAGCCTTAGCGTAAGGTCGGGCCAACGTGGTCAGTTCTGCCATGATCGCCCTCGCTTAAATTTCAGCGGCCAGTTTGTTAACCAGCTCCGCATGCGCGTTTTGATCGATTGTGGCGCCAAGGATCTTTTCAGCACCGCCAACGGCCAGGGCACCCACTTGGGCACGCAGGGCGTCTTTGGCACTGTTCAGTTCCTGCTCGATCTCGGCCAGAGCCTGAGCCTTCACACGGTCAGCTTCGACGCGGGCCTGGTCACGGGCTTCCTCGACAAGCTGAGCAGCGCGTTTCTTGCTTTGCTCAATGATTTCGGCTGCCTGTGCTTTAGCTTCACGCAGTTGCTGACCCGCTTTCTCTTGGGCCAGCTCCAGGTCGCGAGCTGCGCGGTTGGCAGCGTCCAAGCCGTCGGCAATCTTCTTTTGACGCTCTTGCAGAGCAGTGATGACCGGAGGCCATACATACTTCATGCAGAAGAGTACAAAAATCAGGAAAGCAACGGATTGGCCAATCAGGGTTGCATTAATGTTCACGCCAACACCTCGCTCGGTCTTAATTCATACAGCCATCAACTCGTGAATACGAGTGATTAGCCGGCGATCTGACCAACGAACGGATTCGCGAAGGTGAAGAACAGAGCGATACCAACACCGATCATGGTTACGGCGTCGAGCAGACCGGCAACGATGAACATTTTGACCTGCAGCATCGGAACCATCTCAGGCTGACGAGCAGCACCTTCCAGGAATTTGCCGCCCAGCAGGCCGAAACCAATGGCGGTACCCAGAGCACCCAGGCCGATCAGCAGAGCAACAGCGATAGCGGTCAGACCAACTACAGTTTCCATCTTTCCTCCCGACTTTTACGTCGTATTGGTTAGGTTTTTAGTTTGAAGCGGTAAAACAAATCGTTTGGAACAGCTGCCCTTGCGGACTTTTAAAGCCCTCCCCCCAAACGAGCGGGGAAGGCTATCAGACACGCCAGGCGGTCTTAATGGTTATCTTCGTGAGCCATCGACAGATAGACGATGGTGAGCATCATGAAGATGAAAGCTTGCAGGGTGATGATCAGGATGTGGAACACAGCCCACGCCCACTGCAGCACCACACCCAGGCCGCTCAGCCACAGCAGGCCGGAGCCGAACATCACGGCGATCAGGATGAACACCAGCTCACCGGCGTACATGTTGCCGAACAGTCGCAGCGCCAGCGAGATCGGCTTGGCGATCAGGGTGACGAATTCGAGCAGGAAGTTGACCGGAATCAGCAGGATCTGCACGAAGATGTTCTTGCTGCCGAACGGGTGCAGGGTCAGCTCACCGATGAAGCCGCCCAGGCCCTTGACCTTGATGCTGTAGAAGATGATCAGGGCGAACACGCAGAAGGCCATGGCCAGCGTCGCGTTCGGGTCGGTGGTCGACACGGCGCGGAACGGAATGTGCGGATCACCGGAGATCATGATGGCCAGCTGAGGAATCCAGTCGACCGGTACCAGGTCGACGGCGTTCATCAGGAATACCCAGACGAAGATGGTCAGTGCCAGCGGCGCAATCACCGGGCTACGGCCGTGGAAGGAGTCCTTCACGCTGCCGTTGACGAAATCGACCATCACTTCGACGAAGTTCTGCAGGCCGCCAGGCTGGCCGGAGGTCGCCTTCTTCGCCGCCATGCGGAAGATGAACAGGAAGATCAGACCCAGCGCGACGGACCAACCCAGGGTGTCCAGGTGGAACGCCCAGAAGCCCATTGCCTTGGCTTCTGCAGCCGAATGGGCGAAGCCCCAGCTGCCGTCTGGTAGTTGACCGTAGGTCAGGTTCTGCAAGTGGTGCTGGATATAGCCCGAAGCGGTTTCTGCTGCCATGGTTGCCTCAAACGCCCTAAGGTCTCGAAAGTCTTTTATTCATCAGCAGGGGCGCAAACCAGCTGACCAAAAGGGTCAACACGAAGACGCCGAAGACTGCTAACGGCGCCAGTGGCTTCACTCCTGCGAAGGTCAGTGCGAATAGCACTGCCGTCAAAATCATCTTGCCGGCCTCGCCTGCGTAAAACGACTTGACGATGGCCTGCGCCGCCCGGGCTCCGCTAAAGCGAAAAGCCTTCCAGGCGAAATACATATTGGGTAGCCAGGCAATCAAACCTCCGCAGAGACCTGAATATCCACTGACTGCCCCTTTCCACTGCCACAACACCAATGTTGCCAGCAGAAGCACTACACATTGAGCCAGCAGTACCGGAAAAACCGCCCAGCGATGGAAAGGCAGGCGGTTTGGCGTGCGTATTTCCATCACAACTGCTCCTCGAAGTCGACCAACAAGTCAGTAACGACTTGGCATAAATTGTGCCGACAAAATGCGCGCAGAGTATAGGGGTGGATTAACCCCTATTCAACTCTTGGGTAGTGATTTCCGACTGCGCGCTACAACTGGAATTGTTTCAGCGGATGTGAGCAAGGACGCCCTGCAACTCGTCAAGCGAGTTATAGCGAATAACCAACTGGCCTTTTCCCTTGTTTCCGTGACGAATCTGCACCGGGGAGCCCAGGCGCTCTGCAAGCCGCTGTTCAAGGCGCTCGATATCCGGATCAGGTTTGCTCGGCTCTAACGGGTCAGGTTTGCCGTTGAGCCACTGGCGCACCAGTGCCTCAGTTTGGCGCACAGTGAGCCCGCGTGCGACAACATGACGCGCCCCCTCTTCCTGGCGATCTTGCTCAAGACCGAGCAGCGCACGTGCGTGCCCCATCTCCAGATCACCATGGGCAAGCATGGTCTTGATCGCTTCAGGCAGCGAGATCAGGCGCAGCAGGTTGGCCACGGTCACCCGCGACTTGCCGACGGCATCGGCCACCTGCTGCTGGGTCAGCTCGAACTCCTGTTGCAGGCGTTGCAGGGCCAGGGCCTCTTCCAACGGGTTGAGGTCCTCTCGCTGGATGTTCTCGATGAGGGCCATGGCGATGGCAGCTTCATCAGGCACTTCGCGCACCATCGCCGGGATGGTGTCCAGGCCGACCTGCTGCGTGGCACGCCAGCGGCGCTCACCCGCGATGATCTCGTAGCGGTTGCCCTCGATCGGGCGCACCACGATGGGCTGCATCACGCCGTGCGTGCGAATCGAGTGCGCCAGTTCTTCCAGCGCCTGCGGATCCATGTCACGACGCGGCTGGTATTTACCGCGCTGGATCAACTCGACCGGCAGGTGTTGCAGTTCTTTCTGGTCGATCTTGACAGCCTGCTCTTCGAGCGCGCTGACGGAAGGACCACTGAGCAGTGCATCCAACCCACGTCCGAGACCTCGTTTCTTAACGGCCATGCGGATTCCTTAAGTTGTTTGTGCAGTGCGTGATTGACGGCGTTGACGGCGAACCAGTTCACCGGCCAGGGCCAGATAGGCCAGTGCGCCACGCGATTGCTTGTCGTAGGCCAGCGCCGGCATGCCAAAACTCGGTGCCTCGGCCAAGCGGATGTTGCGCGGAATGACGGTATCGTAGAGCTGCTCGCCGAAGTGCTCCTTGAGCTGCGCCGATACATCGTTGTTCAGGCTCAGACGCGGGTCGTACATGGTACGCAGCAACCCTTCGATCTTCAGCTCGGGGTTCAGACGGGCAGCGATACGCTTGATGTTATCCACAAGATCGCTGAGGCCTTCCAGTGCGTAATACTCACACTGCATGGGGATGATCACGCCATCGGAGGCGACCAAGGCATTGAGCGTCAGCATCGACAGCGACGGGGGGCAATCGATGAGGATGAAGTCGTAATTCTCGCGGATCGGCGCCAAGGCATTGCGCAGGCGGCTCTCCTTGACCTGCATTTCCAGCAGCACCACTTCCGCGGCAGTCAGGTCGCGGTTGGCCGGCAGCAATTGGAAGCCACCATGCTCGGAGTAGTGCATGGCCTGGGCAAGGTCGCATTCCCCGATCAGCAGGTCGTAGACCGAGTGTTCGAGTTCGTGTTTGTCCACACCGCTGCCCATGGTGGCGTTGCCCTGCGGATCGAGGTCGATCAGCAGCACACGACGCTTGGTCGCAGCCAGCGATGCGGCGAGATTGATACAGGTGGTGGTTTTACCCACTCCACCTTTCTGGTTCGCGATTGCGAATACCTTAGCCATTGTTGCGTGTGTTCCCAGTCATGCCTTGCGGCGCAGTATCAGCAGATGGCGCTGGCCCTGGCAACCTGGAACGGTCAGGGCCTGCTCGCTTTCCACTGTGAAGTCTGCGGGCAATGCTACCAGTTCATCGGCAGGATGCAGCCCCTTCATTGCAAGCCATTGCGTCCCGGTGTCGCCCAAGTGGCGGGTCCAGTTGGTGAAGTTCTCCATGCTGCTGAAGGCGCGAGAGATGATACCGCTGAACGGCTGTGCTGGCTGGAAGGCCTCGACCCGGCTGTGGATAACCGTCAGGTTGTCCAGTTTCAGCTCCATCTTCACCTGGGTGAGGAAGCGGGTTTTCTTGCCATTGGCGTCCAGCACCGTTACGCGTTTGTGCGGATGCAGGATAGCCAATGGAATCCCTGGCATGCCACCGCCGCTGCCGACATCAAGCCAGGTATCGCGACCGCTGTGGATAAAACCCATGACGCTGAGGCTGTCCAGCAGATGCCGCGAAACCATCTCGTCCGGGTCGCGCACGGCGGTCAGGTTGTAGGCCTTGTTCCATTTGATCAACAGGGCCAGGTAGCCAAGCAGCCGTTCGTGCTGCTCGGCGCTCAGCTCGACACCAAGCTGGCGTGCACCTGTGGACAACTCTTCAGCGTGTTGCGGGGTGACCAGGGAACTCAAGCGCTTTGCTCCAATTCGCGGCCAGCGCCGCGTTTTTTCAGATGAATCAACAACAGGGAAATGGCCGCTGGTGTCACGCCAGGGATGCGCGAAGCCTGGCCGAGCGTCTGCGGGCGGGTCTGGCCGAGCTTGCCCTGGATTTCCTTGGACAGGCCGGAAATCGAGGTGTAGTCGATATCCACAGGCAGGCGGGTGTCCTCGCTGGCGCGCAGGCGAGCGATCTCATCCTGTTGGCGATCGATGTAACCGGCGTATTTGGTCTTGATTTCGACCTGTTCGGCAACCTGTGGATCGATTTGTTCGCCGCCGGTCGCTTCGATCAGCCCAGCGTAATCCACCTCTGGTCGCGCAAGCAGGTTGAGCAGGCTGTATTCGTGGCTCAGCGGAGTACCGAACTTATCCACAACGGCCTGGCCCTGTGGGGTATTCGGACGGACCCAGGTCGTTTTCAAGCGTTGTTCCTCACGCTCGATGCCATCACGCTTGGCACAGAACGCAGCCCAGCGCTCGTCGTCGATCAAGCCAAGCTCACGGCCTTTCTCGGTCAGGCGCAGGTCGGCGTTGTCTTCTCGCAGGATCAGGCGGTATTCGGCCCGCGAGGTGAACATGCGGTACGGCTCTTGGGTACCCAGGGTAATCAGGTCGTCGACCAGCACCCCGATGTAGGCCTCGTCACGGCGCGGGCACCAGCTTTCGCGGCCCTGCGCGCGCAGCGCGGCATTGGTACCGGCCAACAGGCCCTGGGCGCCGGCTTCTTCGTAACCAGTGGTGCCGTTGATCTGGCCAGCGAAGAACAGGCCGCCGATCACCTTGGTTTCGAGGCTGTACTTGAGATCACGCGGGTCGAAGTAGTCGTACTCGATGGCGTAGCCTGGGCGCACGATGTGCGCGTTTTCCATGCCGCGAATCGAGCGTACCAGCTCCAGCTGCACGTCGAACGGCAGAGAAGTGGAGATACCGTTGGGGTACAGCTCGTGGGTGTTCAGCCCTTCCGGCTCGATGAACACCTGATGGCTTTCCTTGTCGGCAAAGCGATGGATCTTGTCCTCGATCGACGGGCAGTAACGTGGGCCGACACCTTCGATGACACCCGAGTACATCGGCGAACGGTCGAGGTTCGAAGCGATGATTTCGTGGGTCCGCGCATTGGTATGGGTAATCCAGCAGCTGACCTGACGTGGGTGCATCGCGGCATTGCCCATGAACGACATGACCGGGATTGGTGTGTCACCCGGCTGCTCGGTCATCACCGAAAAGTCCACCGAACGACCATCGATGCGCGGAGGCGTGCCGGTTTTCAGTCGACCGACGCGCAGCGGTAGTTCACGCATGCGGTGGGCCAAGGCGATCGAAGGTGGATCACCAGCGCGGCCGCCGGAATGATTCTGCAGGCCGATGTGGATAAGGCCACCCAGGAAAGTACCGGTAGTGAGCACCACGGAATCGGCGAAGAACCGCACGCCCATTTGCGTAACCACGCCTTTGACTTGGTCTTGCTCGACGATCAGGTCGTCACAGGACTGCTGGAATATCCACAGATTCGGCTGGTTTTCCAGGATTTCGCGAACCACAGCCTTGTAGATGGCGCGGTCGGCCTGTGCACGCGTGGCGCGAACAGCCGGGCCCTTGCGGTTGTTCAACACGCGGAACTGAATGCCGCTCTTGTCAGTGGCCAGTGCCATGGCACCGCCGAGCGCATCGATCTCTTTGACCAGATGGCTTTTGCCAATGCCACCGATGGCTGGGTTGCAGCTCATGTGACCGAGGGTTTCCACGTTATGGGTCAGCAGCAGGGTTTTTACACCCATGCGTGCAGACGCAAGCGCAGCCTCGGTACCGGCATGGCCGCCGCCGATGACGATCACTTCAAAACGGGAAGGGAAATCCACCACGCACCTCGTGCCTGTTTTTGCGAATAGAGAAGGTAAGCGGACAAGTATAGGGACTTCACCCCCCCTAAAGAAACCTTTTGCGCAAATTTTGACCAGGCTGTGGATGAATGGCGGATAACAGAAACTAGAGAGAAGAAATTTAAAAAAGCTTTGTTTTTATGTTTATTCTTATGCACGCACCTATCTGTGGATAACGTTATGCAGGCCCATAGATTCGCTGTGTAGAGCAAAATTGAACCCTGTGGCTGAAGTACCATGAGGGCTATGGATAAGCCGATTTAGCCTGTGGATGAAATGCCTATTTACCCACAGGGCAGATTGTCCTCAGAAAAAAAGCAGGGTTATCAACGGAGCTGAAGGCGACTTTTCCACAGGGCTCATGCCTGTGTTTTTCAGGCTGTTGATTGAAAATCTGCATTTCCCATCCATGTCCCTAAGGCCCGCTGATCAAATCTCGGGCAAAAAAAAGCCGCTCCAAGGAGAGCGGCCTCATGAAAGGTGTGGTTGAAAAGCTACTTACCGATGCAGAAACTCGAGAAGATCCGCCCCAGCAGGTCATCCGAACTGAACGCACCCGTGATCTCACCCAGCGCATGCTGTGCCTGGCGCAGGTCCTCAGCCAATAACTCACCGGCCCCGGCCAAGGTCAACTGCGCACGACCGTGCTCCAGATGAGCACTGGCCTGGCGCAGGGCATCGAGGTGGCGCCGGCGTGCGCTGAAGCCACTCTCTGCAGTCTGTTCATAACCCATGCAGGCTTTCAGGTGGTCCCGTAGCAGCTGCAGGCCGTGATCGGAACCTTTGGCGCTCAGGGTGATGGTTACATGACCGTCATCGCACTGCTCCAGCGCTACAGGTTCGCCACTGAGATCGGCTTTGTTACGAATCAGCGTGACCTTGCCCGGATCAGGCCGTTGATCAAGAAACTCCGGCCACAAGGCGAACGGATCACTGGCCTCAGGGGCGGTGGAGTCGACCACCAGCAACACCCTATCGGCCTCCCCGATGGCCTTGAGCGCGCGCTCGACGCCAATCTTTTCCACATGGTCGTCGGTAGTGCGCAAACCGGCCGTATCGACGACGTGCAGCGGCATGCCATCGATGTGGATATGTTCACGCAGGATATCCCGCGTGGTCCCCGCGATGTCGGTGACGATTGCCGCTTCACGGCCGGCCAGTTGATTCAACAGGCTCGATTTACCTGCATTGGGTCTGCCGGCGATCACCACCGTCATGCCGTCACGAAGCAGCGCACCCTGCCCCGCCTCACGCTGTACTGTGGACAACTCGCCACGCACTGCGTCGAGCATCGACAGGACGTGGCCATCGGCAAGGAAGTCGATCTCTTCCTCTGGGAAGTCGATCGCGGCCTCGACATAGATCCGCAGCGCGATCAGTGCTTCAGTCAAGCTATGCACACGTTTGGAGAATTCGCCTTGCAGCGATCGCAGGGCGTTGCGTGCTGCCTGGCTGGAACTGGCTTCGATCAGGTCGGCAATCGCTTCGGCCTGTGCCAGGTCGAGCTTGTCGTTGAGGAACGCCCGCTCACTGAACTCACCCGGCCGGGCCAAGCGGCAACCCACCTGCACACAGCGTTGCAAGAGCATGTCCAGTACCACCGGGCCACCATGCCCCTGCAACTCGAGTACGTCCTCACCGGTGAACGAGTTAGGGCCGGGGAAGAACAGCGCAATGCCTTCATCCAGTACCAGCCCTTCCTGGTCGCGGAATGGCCCGTAGTGGGCATGGCGCGGCGTCAGTGTGCGGCCGGTGATGAGCTGGCCAGCCTTGGCCGCCAGTGGCCCGGACAGCCTGACGATGCCCACCCCTCCGCGTCCTTGTGCGGTTGCGATGGCAGCGATGGTTTCACGCACAGTGTTCATGCTCGAAAGCCTCTACGACAAAAACGACAGATAGCAAAAACGCCCCCGAGGGGGCGTTTTTATTCACAGGCTAGCGCAGTAGCCCGTCAAGCAGCAGCTTTTTTGGTGGCTGCTTCAATACGGCGGGTGATGTACCACTGCTGCGAAATCGACAGGCAGTTGTTCACAACCCAGTACAGCACCAGGCCGGCTGGGAACCACAGGAAGAAGAAGGTGAAGATGATCGGCATCATTTTCATCACCTTGGCCTGCATTGGATCCGGCGGCGTCGGGTTCAGGCGCTGCTGGATGAACATGGTCGCGCCCATGATGATCGGCAGGATGAAGAACGGGTCCTTGATCGACAGGTCAGTGATCCACAGCATCCATGGCGCCTGGCGCATCTCGACGCTTTCCAGCAACACCCAGTACAGGGCCAGGAACACCGGCATCTGTACCAGGATCGGCAAGCATCCGCCCAGCGGGTTGATCTTCTCTTTCTTGTACAGCTCCATCATCGCCTGGGACATCTTCTGGCGATCGTCACCGAAGCGTTCCTTCAGTGCGGCAAGCTTCGGCGCCACGGCACGCATGCGCGCCATCGAACGGTAGCTGGCGGCCGACAGTGGGAAGAACAAGCCTTTGATGAGCATGGTCAGCACAATGATCGACCAGCCCCAGTTACCCAGCAGGCTGTGGATATGTTGCAGCAACCAGAAGATCGGCTGGGCGATGAACCACAGGAAGCCGTAATCGACAGTCAGTTCCAGGCCTGGGGACAGTTCCTTGAGCTTGGACTGGATCTTCGGGCCGGCGTACAGCATGGCGCTGGTTTCGACCTTGCCGCCAGCAGGTACGCTGATGGCCGGGCCGGTATAACCGATGATGTAGTTGCCCTGGCTGTCTTTGCGGGTCTGGACGACGTTGTTGTCCGACTTGGCAGGGATCCAGGCAGTCACGAAGTAGTGCTGCAGCCAGGCAACCCAGCCACCAGACACATTTTCTTTCAAACTACCTTTGTCGATGTCCTTCATCGACACTTTCTTGTACGGCTCGCCAGCTGTCCACAGGGCAGCACCCAGGTAGGTGGCGGTACCGGTGGCGGTGCTCGAGGACGGATCACCACTGGCGTCACGCTTGAGCTGGGCAAACATGTTGCCGCTCCAGGCCTGGCCGCTCTGGTTGTCGATCAGGTAGCTGACGGTCAGGTCGTACTCACCGCGTTTGAAGCTGAAGCGCTTGATGTAGTTCACACCGTTGTCGCTGAACTTCAGGTCGACTACCAATTGTTGCTGGCCATCAGCCAGTTGGTAGGCCTTCTGCTCGGCGGCGTACAGTGGACGGCCGGTGCTGCGGGCATCCGGACCATTGGTACCGGTCAGGCCGCTTTGGGCCAGGTACAGGCGCTCGCCGCCGTTGTCGAACAGCTGGAACGGAATGTCCGGATGGTCCTGGCGGCGTGGGTACTTCGGCAGGTTCAGCTGGACGATGTCACCGCCGACTGGATCGATAGCCAGTTCCAGGACATCGGTCTTGACCCGGATCAGATCCTTGCTGAGTGCAACGGGTGCCAGTTCGGCAGCGTTCGACTCGGCGTTGGCGCTCGGTACATCGGCGCTGGCGCCGTTGTTAGCGGCCGGTACGCCATCGGGCAGGCCCGGAGCAACGGTGCTGGCAGCAGTATTCTGAGTCGGCAAGGCAGCCTGGCCGTAGTCATCGTTCCACTTCAGGACCATGACGTAGGACACGATTGCCAGGGCGGCGATCAGGATCGTGCGTTTAATATCCATGATTACTCGGCTATCGAAGAAGTTCGGGAGGAAGGAGCGGGGGGAACGGGATCGAAACCGCCGTCGTTCCACGGATGACAACGCCCCAGGCGACGAACGGTCAGCCACCCGCCACGCAAGACGCCATGGGTTTCAATGGCTTCTAACGCATAACAGGAGCAACTGGGGTAAAAACGACAGTGGCTGGCCATCAGAGGACTGATGGCATAACGGTAAAACTGGATCGGAACGAGTACCAGTTTACGCATCTTGACTGTCTACCCCTGCGGAATCGGCGTTAGCCGCTGGAGTGGGCCGGCTGCGCGCCAGGCGTTTCCAGAGCTTGCCAAAGTGTTGGTGCAATTCCGGGTTTTCTATCTCACCCAATCCCTTGCGCGCTACGATCACTATGTCCAGGCCAGCGAGCATTTGCTGGTGCAGACGGAAGGAATCGCGCATCAAGCGCTTGAGGCGATTGCGTTGAACGGCAAGCTTGACGCTCTTCTTGCCGATCACCAAGCCAAGGCGTGGATGATCGAGACCGTTCTCGCGAGCAAGGATCAGCAGGTTTTTCCCTGGAACCTTGCCGGTTGGGGAGTCGAAGACCGCTTTGAAATGCCGGGGTGTAAGCAGTCGCTTTTCCCGACTGAAGTCCTGACTCACCACCTTTGCCGAAAGATCAAATGGCCAGACGCTTACGGCCTTTGGCACGACGACGCGACAGAACAGCACGGCCGTTCTTGGTAGCCATACGGGCACGGAAGCCGTGGGTGCGAGCGCGCTTGATGGTGCTTGGTTGGAAAGTACGTTTCATGGCGTGTTACCTGGTTTGTCGACAACGGGCCGGAATGGCCCCCTTTTTAAGAGATCGGCGATTCTAGAGAAAGCAAGCCAATAGGTCAATTTCCAACCAGCCTTTCCTTATGGAAGGTGCTTTGAGCGATCGGGTGGGCGGTGCCGGGTCGGTAAGCCAAACGGATGTCAAAAGTAAAAAAAAGAAGAGACATATAAAAAGCTTTTCTGAATAACTTATAGATCTTAGGTGGATAAAGATCTGTGGATAACCTTCTGGAGGCCCATGATCACGCGTCATCCAGCGTCCTGAAACGTTGTCCACAACCCGTGCTGTGCTTGTGCCACGCCTGAGTACAGCCTGTGGATGAAAAGTCATGTTATGCACAGGTGACTTATCAACAGATTTCAGGCCAGGGTTGTGCATAGCCCTCAGGGTTGGTTATCCACAGAGCTTATTCACGGTCCGCGCGTGGCTTTTTGGTCGCTAAATGGCTGTTTTGCCATGGATCATAATGTTTCCACATGTGGATAACTGATCGCTTGACCGGTACAATGGCCGTTTGTTTTAGCCTCATCCGGCTTTCAAACTCAGGGGATATCC